>CAIYYA010000047.1 GCA_903930255.1 uncultured beta proteobacterium | reverse complement strand
TCATCCTCGCCCCCTTCCAACAACACCCCCCGCCGCGCCAGCCTTTCACGCGCCTCCAGCTCTTGCTCAAACAACTCTGCTAGCTTGGCCTGTAACAAAAGCTTAGTTGGCTGCAATTGCGTGGTGTATTGCGCTACCAGCGCGGGCGACAGGCTGCGTGAAAGCGCGTATTCGACGACTTCGTGATCTCGGTCTTTGCACAACAAAACACCAATGGTGGGATTTTCGTGAGGCTTGCGGTGGTCGCGGTCCAGGGCTTCGAGGTAAAACTCCAACTGCCCTAGGTGGGCAGGCTGAAAGTCTTCGGCCTTGAGTTCGATGGCTACCAGGCAGTTCAGACCACGGTGGAAAAAGAGCAAGTCCAGGTGGAAGTCTTTCATGCCGACTTGCAGACGAAACTGTTCGGCTACAAAGCAAAAGTCCCGTCCCAATTCGGTCAGGAAGAGCTTCAACTTGGCCACCAGCCCGCGCTGCAAGTCGCCCTCTTTGTGGTCGGCTGGCAGTCCCAGAAAGTCAACGAGGTAGGTGTCTTTAAATACCTGGCCTGCACTTGGATGCAAAACTCTCAACGCTGTTGAGAGTTTTGCGGGCGTTGCGGCAAGCCGCTCAAACAAAGCGCTGTCAATTTGTTGGGCTAGCTGCCTGACGGTCCAGCCTTCCTGGCGCATGTGCGCCAAGTAAAACGCCCGCTCTTGCCGGGCTTTGCATTTACTCAACAAGTGCAAGTTGGCAGACCAAGGCAGTGCTCTCAACAGCGTTGAGAGTTCTTCGTCACCTTCATAGGCTTCAAAAAACTGCTTCATGCGCCACAGGTTCTGGGCTGAAAACCCTTTCAAACCGGGCTGACGTATCTGCAAAAGCTGCGCTAGCGTCTTAACGGTACCTTGACCCCAGCCTTCATGTTGGCATTGACGGCTCAGGTACTGTCCCACGGACCCATACAGGTTGACCAGCTCGGTGTTGGCGGCCTGAAAACTGCGGTCCCTGGCCTGTTCTACCAGCGTGACAATATGCTGAATTGCCGCATCCAATGGCGGACTTGAAGTGATCTTTGTCATGGGTGAATCAATTGTGTCGACAGTGTCGACACAATTCGGAAAGAAGTAATGAACCCCTGCCGCAGCTTGTTGGTTTTGCGAAATTGTCGTGACACCGTCGCGACAATTTGAAAGCCGGTCAATTGACGCATCAGTAATGCGACTTTTTGACCGGGGAACTCCATCAAGGTAGCTGTGGCGCTCATGCGTTCACCCCAGCGTTGCTGTCTTGCTCGTCAATTAGCAAGTCTTCCAGAGCCACATCCGGGTCTTCGCCCAGCTCTTCTAGCAGGCTGCGCAGGTCGGCCATGGCGCCGGTCAGCTCACGCATGACCAGGCGGGCGACCAGGGCGGGTTCGTCGCGCTGGGCCTCTGCCGTCTCGGCGTTGTCGTCTTTGAGCCAGCTGATGTCGAGGTTGTCGCCACGGGCCTTGATTTGCTCGCGGGTGTATTTGCGCCAGCGGCCAGCCTCGCCGGTGTCCACGCGCTGGGCCAAGGCAGCGGGGCCGCCGCAGGGGTCGGCGCCAAACACGTCTTCAAATTTGTCACGCGGCACGGCGGGTGCGGCATCCGCAGCGGTGCGAAAGTAGTCGCGGGTAAAGGGTGTGCGCTTGCCAAACTGGGGCATGTTGGCGCGCATGTCATACACCCACACTTCTTTGGTGTTTCCTTTGTCGGTGTGGCCGCGCGTGAAAAACAGCACGTTGGTTTTCACGCCCTGGGCGTAGAAGATGCCGGTAGGCAGGCGCAATATGGTGTGCAGGTTGCACTTGTCCATCAGGTCGCGGCGAATATCGGCGCCCACATTGCTTTCAAACAGCACGTTGTCGGGCAGCACCACGGCGGCGCGGCCACCGGGTTTGAGGTTGCGGTAGATGTGCTGCAAAAAGCAAAACTGCTTGTTGGTGGTGGGGTA
>CAIYYA010000046.1 GCA_903930255.1 uncultured beta proteobacterium | reverse complement strand
TAAGCGAAGAGACCACCTGCTTCCTGGGTCTGGACTATTTGCGAAACTGGCGAGATGACGGGTTTGATGATTACCTGGTGCATGAGGCTGCCCACATTTTTCACAACTGCAGACGGGCCACCCTTGACCTCAGTGAAACACGCACTCAAAAGTATTTGCTCACTATTGACTTTTCAAAGCGTGAGTTGTTTGCCTACGCCTGCGAAGCCTATAGTCGCTTGCTGGTCTTGGCAGATTCGCCAAAAGGCAGACGCGCTGCCTTGTCAAAACATGCCTCAGGGCCATTGCCAGGTGATGGGGTCATGGATCATCAAGAGTATTTGGACATCCTGTCGCAAGCAGTCAACGCCAAAAATGGATGGAAGCGCATTTTGCAAGCTTGTGCACCTGCCGCAAAATCACGACTTGCTGTCTCTCCATAAATCAGAACAACACCTCTATGGCCAAACTCTGCCCCACACTTCCCATTCACAGCGCCGCCCGTGCCAGTGACTTTGCAGAGCTTGACCTGCTGCGCACTCTTGAGTTGGGTTTGTCCAACGCATACACCTTGTTTCACAGCGTTGACTGGTCACGTGGCACCGGTGAGCAAGAGCAGCACGGCGAAATTGATATCGTGGTGATCAATCAAGCAGGCGATGTACTGTTGATGGAAGTGAAGTCGGGTGATGTTGATTTTGCAGCTGGTGGCATTTTTAAGAGCTACGGGCAGAAGATAAAGAACGTGAAAGCCCAGATTGGACTTCAGTACGGCGGGTTAAGACACAGACTCGACGATGCCTCGTTGAATATCCGTTTGCACCATTTATTGGTTTTGCCTGGTCTCAAGGTCAACAGTGAAACAGTTCAATGGCCACGTGAGCGAATTATTGACAGCACTGAGTTGGAGCAGATCACTTCACGCGCAGCACAGTTACTTGGTGCCGGGATACCCAACACAGACACACAACCCCGCGTGTTGGCCTTTTTTGCCAACCGGTTTCAGGTGGAGACTGATGTCACCGCCCTCACCTCTCATCTGAAAAGCCACGTGACAAGGTTGTCTGCAGGGTTGGCTACCTGGGTGCCGCGTTTGACCGTTCCATCGGGCGTGCTGCGCATAGTGGGTACAGCTGGCTCGGGCAAAACTCAATTGGCGCTGCGTCTGCTGCGTGATGCAGATGCAGCAGGGTTACGAGCGTCCTACCTCTGCTACAACCGTGCTTTGGCTGATCACATGTCAAAGGTGGCGCCCGTGCGCACCCGGGCAGAAACATTTCATGAATTTGCGTTGCGTGTTGTCAAGAGGTCCGGGCAAAGCGTTGACTTCAGTAAATCGAACGCCTTTGAGACACTGGTCAACCAGTGCATGGCTGAACTTGAAACAAGTGAGCCCGATCTTGACCTTCTGGTACTCGATGAGTTGCAAGACATGCAGCTCGACTGGGTGGAAGCCATTTTGTCGCGTCTGAATGAGGGTGGCCGAGCCGTGCTGCTGGAAGACCCCGAGCAACAGCTCTACAACGACCGGATGGCTTTTGATATTCCTGAGGCAGTCACCGTCACTTCTCACGAAAACTACCGCTCCCCCAGAACATTGGTCAAACTCATCAACCTGCTGCGCTTGACAGAAACCCAAGTGCAGGCGCTCTCACCCTATGTGGGAGTCATGCCAGACCCGATTGTTTTTGCCAAGCCAGCAGAGATTGAGCGGTGTACCGAGCAAGCCGTGCAGCGGTGTTTGCAGCGTGGTTTTGCTCTGGAAGATATCGCAGTGATCAGTATGTGTGGTCGAGGTCACTCGGTCTTGCAAGGGTTGGATCAATTAGGCAATTGGACAATTCAGCGCTATACCGGTCAATTTGATGAGGGAAGCAACCCCATCTGGACAAAAGGGCAATTGCTGGTGGAGTCAGTGCGCCGTTTTAAGGGCCAGGCGGCACCCGCTGTGGTGCTGACAGAGTGCGATATGGCGCAGCTTGATCCATTAAATCGACGACTGCTGTTTGTGGGGCTGACGCGGGCTCGGGTTCATTTGGAGTGGGTGGTATCGAGTAACACGGCACTGATGCTGGCAGCTGAGCTAAACAAGGACGAAGAAACTTAAATTCTCCTCTTTTAAAAGCTTATTACGCTTGATGGATATGCTCTAGAGCTTATTTTCTCTGTAATAACAACGCTCCAGTGCGCTCGTATCAATTCTTCAAAAATGTATCGTTTACAACACTTATATAAAAAATAGTATTATTATCGATACATGGATCAATCTTTCCATCTGCAAAAACTAGGAGATTCATTCAAGGCCATGCGCACAAACCGTGGTTTGACGCAAGAGGCACTGGCGCGCTTGGCCGGGGTAACGCGCCTCAAGGTGATTGCCATTGAAGCCGGGCGCAGTTCCATGTCAGTTGAAAATCACGCCAGACTGGCCACAGCCCTGGGTGCTGAGTTATCGCTGCAACCCAGAACCCGGCCCACACTTGAAGAACTGAAAGACTTTCAATGAGCGACCTGCAGCTTCATGTGAGTACACCGCAAGGTGATGCCGGTGAATTGAGCCATGAACAGAGTCAATATCTGTTTGGGTACGGACCCGCTACAGCCGCAGCGGCTGTCAGCCTGACCATGCCGGTGCGCAAGGCGCAGTATTCCTATGACCAGTTGCACCCGGTTTTTCAGATGAATTTACCTGAAGGCTTTTTGCTGGAAGAACTGCAAAACCGCTTGGCAAAAATCGTCACCCTGGAGCCCATGATGTTGTTGGCTTTGTCGGGTGGTCAATCCCCTATCGGCCGCCTCCAGGTGCAGTCAGATTTCATCAACCCGCTGGCAAGGCAGTCGGTGCCGGGGGAGCGCCTGAGCGAAATCCTGGCTTGGGACGGCACTGAAAACTTGTTTGATGAACTGGTCAACAAGTACATCTGGCGCACCGGCATCTCTGGCGTGCAACCCAAAGTATTGGTGCCGCAGGTGATGGAGTCCAGCCAAAGCAAAGCCACCGTGGTGACACCTGAATTGATCGTCAAGAGCGGGCGCGACGATTACCCTGGCTTGGCGGCCAACGAATTTCTTTGCATGAGCATTGCCAAAGAAGCTGGCATGCCAGTGCCCGATTTTTACTTGTCAAAAAACAAAGAGCTGTTTGTCATGCAGCGCTTTGACCGCAGCACCACTGGCGTACCCATCGGTTTCGAGGACATGGCCGCGCTGGCAGGCTTCAGTGCCCGCGAGAAATACAAGACCAGCTACACCCATGTTGCGAAATTGATAGCTGCTTTCGCTTCTGCCACCTACGTTTCACCCTCTTTACAGGCACTATTTGACATGGTGGCCCTGTCTTGCCTGGTGGGTAATGGGGATGCCCACTTGAAGAATTTTGGCATGCTGTACACCGATCCCACCAGCACAGACTGCAGATTGGCTCCGGCCTTTGATATTGTCAACACCACCGCTTACATCCCCGAAGATGTGCTGGCTCTGGACTTGTGCGGCTTCAAGTCATTTTTTGCGGCACGCCAGGGTTTGTTGGAGTTTGCCAAAGTCTGCCAGGTAGCCGACCCCTATGACCGGCTTCAGCAACTGATCTTGACGGCGGAGTTTGTTATTGAGCGTGAGGCAGAGGTTACCGAGGCCATCCCCCAGGTGGTGGCCGCAATCAAGCATTGCACCGACATGATGAAAGAGATTTTCTTTGATTGATTCAATCATTTGGACTCGCAGTCCCCCATTCCAGACAATTGTCGAGAGCAAAACGGCACTGGCAGTGGTGTTGACAAAGTGCGACAGCTATTTGTCGGACTGAAGTGGGATCGGGTGCATTTGGCGCGGGTTCTGTCCAATGGCACAGTTCAGATTCTGGCGGCGGATTTGGCCAAGGCGAATGCCCTTTGAATGGCTACTATATCGGTAGCTGCTTGCGCATGCTGAATAAGGTCTAGAGCCTGTTTTTTCTTAGCACAATCACGCCGCAAGAATTTCCCACGTAGCAGAAACAGGCGATCGCACAAACCTAACTCGCGGCCGGAGTGGCAATTTGCCCGCAGCATCCTTTGCAAAAAGCTGTCGCAATTGAGGTGTCAATTCATTGGGCACGTTCCGATCGTCAGTCGGGCGAATTTTCAATACGTAGAGAGCCACTCTCACAAATTTTCCGTAAAAAAACTCGCCATTGATGTGTACTGCATGCCAGTCCTCAGGCATCCCATTGCGCTGCGCTCCCTCACCAAACATGATGCAGAGCCCGCGTTCAGTAGGTTCAGTGGTTTTCAAGACATCACTTGCGCCAGTTGGGATGACCGAGAACACGAACCGGCCAGGCTCTGGACTTCCCCAGTAATTCATGAGCCTATTGCTCCGGCCCGATGAAGTGTTAAGTTCTGTTCGGGTTGAGCCTATCGAAACCCTTCGACAAGATCAGGGCGAGCGGTTCAAACTTCATCGGGCCGGAGCAATAGCCACGTTTTCGCAGATCTTTTGAAAGTGCAATTAATTCTGCGGGTGTGCTTAAGGTGCTCAGCGTTTAGTGGGTGATCTGTGGTGTCGTCTATGGCTAGCGACCGGAATACCCATTTACTCTTCAGAAGAGCAGTCCCCGACAAAAGTCGGATTTTTCACCGCGAGTGACCGCTAAAGAAAATTCGGTGAGCAGAACCTGCCCATTAGAGATCATGCATTTTTCTGGAGTAATGCACAAGCTATTGATCAGCCCATGGGTACGTGCCTTCTTGTGAAGCGGTCTCATCGAATCATCGCATTTTTAATTTCTTTTGGTTGGTAAAATGAAATTAGGATATACTTATTTCATGTTGCCAACCAAAAGGAAGTGTTCATGATTGCACCTGTGATTTCTCAAGAGACCGACATGGAGGTCGCATACGATCTTTATTACGAAATCGTTGCAACTGGTCTGCGAAATATGCCTACGAGCGAGCTAGCGCAGTTAACAAAGACCGGGGGCGAGATACTGATTGTCAAGTCAGACGTAGATGATTTTCCCTATCTCATGGCTCTGTCAGAGGGCTATGGAGTTGAAAAATCTCGGCTTGGACTTAATGGTAATAAAGTGTTCGCTTCTGAGTACATCGAAGCAGGTTTCACACTGTCAGACATGCTTCATGTATTGCCGAACGCGTTAGCTTTGAGTGCGACTTGCACTGCGGGCAAGGTGCACAAATTTTGGGGAGGAGCTCGTGAAGGTGCAGGTCGAAAAC
>CAIYYA010000045.1 GCA_903930255.1 uncultured beta proteobacterium | reverse complement strand
CGATCAGTTGAGGACAGAGCTAAAGATCTGTCCCGCAAAGTAAACATCCAACATCCGACGATCAGTTGAGGACAGAGCTAAAGATCTGTCCCGCAAAGTAAACATCCAACATCCGACGATCAGTTGAGGACAGAGCTAAAGATCTGTCCCGCAAAGTATCAGGTATGCGCCAAGGCATCGACCACCGGCATGTTGACGGTCTTGCGTGCCACCCAGGCAGAGGCAGCCATGGTGAGTAAAACCATGACAGCGATCGTAGTCAGGTACAGCACCGGGTCAATGGTGATGTTCAGCGGATAGCCCACGGAGCGGCCCGGCGGCGGTGGCATGTCGATCGGCACGATATATAAAAAAATCGACACCGCCAACGCAATGGCGGAGCCAACCAAAGCCCCCACACCGCCCAGTACCATGCCTTCTAACGACAGGGTGCGCAGCAGTTGGCTTGGCAGTGTTCCCAAAGCACGCAAAGTGCCTATTTCGCGGGTGCGCTCAATGATCGCCATCGACATGGCGTTGGTCACCACAAACACCACGATCACGCCAATGATCAGTCCCAAAGCGCCAAAAATTCGGTTGTACAAATCCCGCACCGACTTGTAAAAAAAGGCTTGGTCTTCCCAGGTTTGCACCGTCAGTGTGGGGTTGCTGCTGGCCCAGCGTGCCTGGGCTGGCAGTGTTTGATTCATGCGCGCTAAAAAAACACCCAGACTGCTGACTTTTTGCGTGTTCAGCAAGCGTTGCGCGGTGGCAATGTCGGCGTACACCAGACGCTTGTCGATCTCCGGCGTGCCGATGGCAAAAATCCCCTTTACTCGCACATCCATCGCGTTCAAAGCACCATCGGTGGTGCTGGCCAGCAAGGTCAGGCTTGTGCCAGGCTGTGCCTTGAGATTGCGCGCCAGCGCATCGCCCAGCATCACTTCGGGCTCAGCCGAACCACTACTCAACACATCCCCAGCCTTGACGGTTAAAAATGGGCCTTTCACGGCAAACTCGGCGTCTGGCTCAACACCCAGACCAATCATCACCACCGATTTATCACCATTGCTGATAAGCCCACTGAACTCGATCTTGGGCAACACGCTGCGCACCATAGGATCCGCCAGCAACTTGGCACGCAATTCAACCGCATTGTCCAGACCATGTTGCAAGGGTGTTTCTTCGTCTTTCAGAAACTGATCCGGCTTGCCCAGCACCAAATGACCAGAATCTCGTGCCGCTGCTTCGGCCAGTGACTCGTAGGTGTACAGCGCAAACCCACCTGCCAGCAAAATACCGGCGGTGCCGAGTGCAGCAATCGACACCGTCACCAGCGAACGGCGGCGGTTGCGCAAGGTATTTTGCAAGGCAAATTTCAACCACATTAAATTCATAGCAGTCTCCCATCGAGCAACGCCAAAACACGATCGCAGCGATGGGTTAATCGGCTGTCGTGCGTGGCAATAACAAAGGCAGCACCTTCGGCGTGGCCGCGTTCGCGCATCAAATCGAGCACCTGGTCAGCGGTGTGCGAGTCCAGGCTGGCCGTGGGCTCATCAGCGATCACCAGTTTCGGCCGTTTAACCAGTGCCCGGGCGATGGCCACACGCTGGCGCTGGCCGCCAGACAAGGCATCGGGCCGGTGCTCTGCGTGATCTTGCAAACCTACCGCCTTAAGCTGGGCGGCTACCCGCTCACGCCGCTCGGCAGCTGGTACACCCGCAATGAACAACGGGTAATCGACGTTTTCGGCCACGGTCATCACCGGCACCAGATTGAAGTTTTGAAAAACAAAACCCAATGCGTCACGGCGCAACAGGGTGCGCTGCACTTCATTCAACCCGTTCACAGCTTGCCCGCTGAGCACAATGTCACCCGAATCGGGCGTATCGATCAGGCCGCACAGGTTCAGAATTGTGCTTTTACCACTGCCCGACGGACCGGTGAGCGCCAATAATTCGCCACGCTGCACGCTCAAATCAACCCCTTGCAAAGCGGGAATCACATGCGCGCCCAAGCGGTAAGTTTTGTGAATGGCGTGCAATTCAACCACTGGAAAATGAGTTTGACTCATGATTGAATCGTCTTCAGTTGAGCCCGAGCAGCTTCAGCTTGGGGTGCGCTGGACTTGACAATGTCATTCAGGTACTTGCGCGCATCGTCGAGTCGCTTTTCTTTGATAGCCAAGTCAGCTGCGCTCAGCCAAACATCGCCCTTAAAACCAAGTGGCGCAGCGTTGAGCAAGGGGCTGGCTGTTATTTCACCCAGCAATTTTGCCCCGCGTGCACCCCGGTTCATAAAGCCAGGCACTGCCAAAAAAGTGTTTGCAGCGATAAATTTCACCTCTAGGTTGGCAGGCACATCGCCCTGCAGTGGTGCGACATGTGCGCCCGTCAATAGCGCCAAAGCCTTGTCGAGCAGTGCCATGCCGTCTTCGGCAAAGCTCATTTTTTTCCATGGCATCCAAGTGGTGTTGGCGCGCATGGAGGTGGCGGCGCCCGCATAGGCCATCAGCACCGGATTGATCGGCTCGGCTTGATGCAGGTTGGTAAACGCCACTGCAGCTTGATGAATGGCAGCTTCATTGCCGCCCCTGGCTTGGGTAAAAACTGCAAATGCGCTGTCAAACTGGGCTTGCGCTGCAGCTTGCACGCTGCTGGCAAGACTCATTGCAACGGCAGCAATCAGCAGGCCGCGCTTGACATGTGTTGAGAATGGGGTAAACATCATTTGGATCCTTCATCGCAGGGTTGAGATGGAGCGAACTGTATTGACGCTGTGCATGGCGCGCAGCAACTTTGCGACCAAATGGCGATTGGCGGCGTAAAACGTTTCCTCATTGGTGCGAAACGTTGCACAAATGTGATCAGCGGGGATGTAAACTACGCGCCTTCGCGGGTGTCGTTCAATGGTAGGACTCTTGCTTCCCAAGCAAATAACGTGGGTTCGATTCCCATCACCCGCTCCACAGCAGCTTAAAGCAATGCCTCGAGCTCGCCTTGTCGGTTGGTGAAGGCGATGTGCCCCTCAGCATCCAAAGCAAAGCATCCAGCATCAAAGTCACGCCGCAGACGGACTGTTTGATTTCCAATGAACAGATCAACCGCGCCAGCAACACCAACGCCAACCTCAAGTCGTGCTTTCTGCCCCAAAGCTATTTGCTGCTCAAGCTGACTTTTCTCGGCGAGTGACTTGCCCCACACCTGCACCGCATGATGCCAAGATGCTTTGACTCGGTCGAGCAATTTTTTGGGATCACCCGTCGCCGTTAATTGCTTAACAATTTTTTGCAGGTTGTCTTCAGTGGTCTTTTCTTTGGCCAAACGCTCACAAAGTTGCTGATATTGGCTTGCAAGCTGGGGGTTCACTCCGAGCCGAATGGTAGTAATGCCTGCTTTCACTGAGCCCAGCTGCGGCACCCGGATCAACATCATGGCACTGGCGCTGCCACCTATCAAGCGGCCGCGCTCAGGTGCCTGCGCCCCAATGATGATTTGATTGAGTGACTCCAGGGTGCACTCCATAGCCATGTCGTTAAGCACGAGTGCGCTGTCTGAGGACAAATGCGCGCCTTGTGCGAAACGTGCAGTGACACACCCTGTTGCGTGCAATCTGGCGTGGGCAATCACGCCGCCCTCAATATGAATCGTGCCGCCAGCACTCAGCACACCGCTCTCAACCATGCCGCCGACCACAATGTCACCGGAGGCCTCCACCTTCATGTTTTGTACAACATCGTCTTTTACTTCGACTGTGCCGTCATAGTGAATGTTGCCATTGGCCATGTTCACCACGGCAACACGCAAGATCGGCTCAACCATCACACCACCGGGAACCAATACCGGCTGACCCGTTACGGCTGCTTGCAATAGATTGGGGTCATTGGCAGCTACTTGTGAGCCGGACAACTGGCCTGAAAATGGCTGGTCGTGGCCACTTAGCGGAGCCAGAACTTGACCCAGAATCGTGTGTCCTGGCTCGCCAGGCGTAGCTGGAATGCGTCGCATCAGGGGCTCACCCGATTGCACCACGGCGATACGGCCGTGCTCGCGGTAGTCGATCAGGCCGTGCTCGTCTAGCTTGGGTGCTCGGTCGGCGCTGTGCGGGATCAGCTCCTCAAAATGGGAGTCTTCACCGTTATGTGCCAGCTCTCCCATGGCCACCGCCAAACCGCTGCAATCACCCAATTCGCAAGCGTGCAGTAGGGCTGTCTCATCGATACCAAAAACCACACCAGCAGCAGCCAAAGCACGCAAAAGATCATCGAGCGCAGCGACTTTGCCACCATGCGCTGGCTTCAGATTGATCTGGGCAGTCATTTCATCGGCCGCCACCTTAACTTCGATCGTGGCATCCACCCGGTCGGCCAGCAGCAAAACAAAAGGTGTTGTCTGGCTGTTGCAGTCATTGGCAGCTTTGATGATGGCATCGTCATGCAGCAGATAGTCACCATAGCCCTGTTGCACCAGTAAAGCGTGCAAATTGGTGGCATCCACTGGCATGCGCCCGGCCACTGGTTGCGCACGCAAGAATACATGGGCATCTGCTTCGCTCAGTGAGATGCCAGGCAGCTCAATCACAGGAGTTGTCATGGGCATTGATCAATAACGCACCAACACACGATAGGTCAAGATACTGCTGCTTTCGGGCGGCACACGCACTTTCCACACAGCCGTGTTACTTGAACCTTTGCTATGCGCCAAATTTTCCGACAGCACTTGCCATTCGCCCGGCATGGGCTCCTGCACAGTCACGGTGACGGCCTCCTTTTTGGCGTTTTTCAGCACCACCTCGTAAGCACTTTCAAAGGCACTGCTGAACTTTCCGCTGTGGGTGACTTTTTTGAACTCCGTCTGCCGTTTATCGGCGGTCACGTCAAACGCATCGCCAAGTTTCAACCGGACTTTTTCGTTTTTTGGCGTGTGGTCTACGCTGTCTTCACCAATAAACTGCACATTGCCCTGAGTGTCATTTTTGTAGACTCGAATAATTCCTTTGGGTAAAGGCATGCCCAAATGGGCATTGGTATGGTTTTCAAATTCAATGAAAACAGCAATTTTAATTTTTTGTCCCAGATCGCCCACGCTGCTTTGGTAATAGTAGTCAGAGCCTCTGAGCAAAAACTCCTTGCGTGCAGGCACGCCTGCCGCACTCAGGAGCGCCACCTGTTTGGTCTGATTTTCTGCAACTGTTGTAGGGCTATTGAGGGTGTACAGATGGTACTCAAAGAGGCTTTCTTCAGCCATGCTAGCCACTCTGGCGCTAGGTGCAGGAGCCGCCAGCATGACCATGCTGTTGCGTTGTAACTGCGGCATAACGCGATTCACATCACCAGCCACTAGTTGCAGCTTGGCATTGCGGTAAGTTGCACCACTGGTGTTGGTCAAGGTGACCCAGCCCGATATATCAAGCTTGTCGTCGTTGTTATTCAATTCAACAACGTAATCAGCTTTCCACGAAAGGCCTGCAGTGAGATAGCTCAGTGCCACGTTTTGCTGAGTCGCGCCACTGTTATCCAAACGCATGACCAGTGTGGGGCGTTCGCGCAGGTTAGCCGGCACTTCATCAAAAACCAGCCGACCGGGAATTCCGGTTTCAATGCGTTGGCCAATTTTCAGAACAACACCGTTGCTGCTGGCCAGCACCGTTGCCTTTTCGCTGGTCTCTAGCCCGCTCTGCGGATGGGTTCGCACGACATTGACGGTTTGTCCAACGTATTTATTTAGCAAGCTTTGCGGCGTGAGCAGATCAAAGTCAAAGTTTTGTTCTAAAACTGACACGCTGCCCACTTCAGCCAAGCTGCGCAAGAGTGCTGTTTCAGGGCGCATTTTGGCGCTCACATCGCGAAATGCAAGCGAAGACACACCGTGCATCAACTCGATTTTTCGGTGATCTTTAACCAGTGCCAGATCGTTGTTGTAAATGGTGATGGCCACCGCTGTTTGGTCTGCCAGAGTGCTGCGCTGCTCGGGCAATTGCGCCCAAGCACTTGTCAGGAACAATCCCATCAACACCAAGCCAAATTGATTTCGCATATGCTTCACGGGCAAACCCTGGTTAATTCAGTGCCTGAAGTGGCGCACACCACTGAATACCATGGCAACACCTCGCTCGTTGGCGGCGTCGATGACTTCTTGGTCGCGCATGCTGCCACCTGGTTGAATGATGCAGCTTGCGCCAGCATCCACCACCACATCCAAACCATCGCGAAACGGAAAAAATGCATCACTCGCCACGGCAGTTCCAGCCAGGGATAGGCCAGCAGCCTGCGCCTTGATGCTGGCAATGCGCGCCGAATCAAGTCGACTCATTTGTCCGGCACCAACCCCCATGGTCATGCCAGCTTTACAAAAGACGATTGCATTGCTTTTGACAAATTTGCCGATCTTCCAGGCAAACAACAAATCTTGCAGCTGCTCGGGTGTGGGTTTCAATTGGGTCACCACTTTCAGATCAGCCAGTTTGAGTTGATGGTTATCGGCAGTTTGCATCAGCAAGCCAGATCCCACGCGCTTCACATCGACCGCATTGCGACCGTTGTCCCAGTCACTAGCGCCACCTGCAGGCAGCGCGATTTTTAAAATACGCACATTGACCTTGGTCTTAAAGACTGCCAGTGCTTCTGGCGTGTAATCAGGTGCGATGAGCACCTCGACAAACTGCTTCGATATTTGTAGTGCCGCACGCTCATCCAGCAAGCAGTTAAGCGCAATAATGCCACCAAAAGCCGAGGTTGGATCTGTCTGAAAAGCCTTGCTGTAAGCCTCTACGGCATCAGCACCCAGCGCCACCCCACAAGGGTTGGCATGTTTCACAATGACGCAAGCAGCACCGTCTTTGTCGGCATCAAAGCTCTTGACACACTCCCATGCTGCATCTGCATCAGCAATGTTGTTGTAGCTCAGTTCCTTTCCTTGCATCTGCTCAGCCATCACCAAAGAACCTGGTGCAGGGTGCATATCGCGATAAAAGGCAGCATGTTGGTGCGGGTTTTCACCATACCGCAGGTCTTGCAGCTTGACAAACTGGGCACTCGACTGATCTGGAAACATTTGCAGTGTTGGCTTGTTGTTGCCTTCTTCAAAATTCAGCGATGACAAATAGGTGCTGATAGCACCGTCATACTGGCTGATTCGGTTAAACGCCGCTACCGCCAAGGCAAATTTAGTGCTTTGTGAAAGACTGCCATCTACCGTGAGTTCTGCCAGCACTTGCGGATATTGAGAGGCATCGGTCAAGACACCCACGTCTTTCCAGTTCTTGGCAGCACTGCGCACCATGGCCGGTCCACCAATATCGATGTTTTCAATAGCCTCGTCCAAGGTGCAATCAGCTTTGGCTACAGTCGACTCAAATGGATACAAATTGACGACCAGCAGATCAATGGTGTCAATTGCGTAAGCTTTGAGCGCCGCCATGTGCTCTGGCAAGTCACGCCGAGCCAGCAGTCCACCATGCACTTTGGGATGCAGCGTTTTAACCCGCCCATCGAGCATTTCAGGAAAACCCGTGAGTGCTGCCACTTCGGTCACAGGCAGGCCTTTGTCGGCAAGTAACTTGGCCGTGCCACCAGTGGATATCAGTCGAATCCCCAAGTTATCCAGGGCTTGGGCAAATTCAACAATATTGGTTTTGTCTGAGACAGAAATGAGTGCGTTCATGGTGTTGTGGAGCGAAGTTATAAATGCAGTTTAAAGTTTTGTCAGTGTTAGCGATAGGGTGCAGCGTTCATTCGATCAGTTGGTGTTCGAGTAACTTTTTGCGCAGCGTGTTGCGGTTTAAACCAAGCCATTGAGCCGCTTTGGACTGATTGTTCTCAGTTTGTTTCATGACTACTTCGAGCAAGGGTTTTTCGACCGCGGCTAGCAGCATGTCGTACATCCGGTTAGGTTCGCTGCCGCGCAAATCACGCAAGTAGCCCTCCAGGTTATGTCGCACGCAATCGGCAATCGGCATGTTTTTCATGGTTGCTATTCTCCATCTCTTGTTGTTGCTTGAATTGGTTTGCTGCACTGCGCAAATCGGGCAAGCGATCTGAGAGTGCATTCAGTTGGTCAAAATAATCGGCTACAGCCTGCCACTGCTGGGTGCAGTCATCAAGCAGGTTCATACGTTCGCGAAATTCGCTTGCACCGGGTAAGTCCTTGACATACCAGCCAATGTGTTTGCGTGCAGTGCGCACACCGCTGTGTTGCCCATAAAAATGGTAGTGATCGTGCAAATGCTCAAACATCAGGTGTTTAACCTCAGCCACTAAGGGCGAGGCCAACTCACTGCCGTTGGCTAAAAAGTGTGTAGTTTCACGAAATAGCCAGGGTCGGCCCTGGGCCGCGCGGCCAATCATCACGGCATCAGCACCCGTGGCTTGCAACACCGCGCGTGCTTTTTGTGGGCTGTCGATGTCACCATTGGCTACAACCGGCACAGAAACAGCGGCCTTCACCGCCGCTACGGTATCGTATTCAGCCACGCCTTTATATCCCTGCTCTCGGGTTCGACCGTGCACCACGAGCATTTGAACGCCCGAATCAACGGCCTGACGTGCCAGTTGCAGCGCATTTTTGTGTTCGGCACACCACCCCGTGCGCATTTTCAGCGTAACAGGAACCCCATGAGGTGCACAGGCCTGCACCACCGCGGTGACAATTTGAATGGCCAATATCTCGTCTTGCATCAGTGCTGATCCAGCCCATTTGTTGCAAACTTTTTTGGCTGGGCAGCCCATATTGATGTCGATGATTTGAGCACCCTGATCGATGTTGTAGCGTGCAGCATCGGCCATTTGGGATGCTTCAGTCCCAGAAATTTGCACCGCAATCACCCCGGTTTCACCCACATGGTTGCTTCGCAACAAGCTTTTCGGGGTATCCCGCAAGTCGGGGCGACTACTCATCATTTCGCTCACGGCATAGCCAGCCCCCAGGCGTTTGCATAACTGGCGAAATGGCCGATCGGTTATGCCTGCCATTGGCGCAACAAAGAGACCATTAGGCAATGAATAGGAACCAATGTTCATTCGAACAAACTTAAAAAATCAAATCAAGGGGAATGATGGGTAAAAGAATAACACTGCAGGACAAATTCTAACTGCCTAATATTTCAGCAAAGTTGATAGCATCAGAATGGCATGGGTGCACTACCTATACTTTACGGACATGGATGCTTGGCTAGAAACTCTTTTAACACTGCTCGCTTTACCCAAGTTTGGACTTGGCACGGTGTTTGTCGTGTCGTTTGTATCAGCTACGTTGCTACCCATGGGTTCTGAACCCGCCGTCTTCGGTTTGGTGCAACTATCCCCTGAATTATTTTGGCCGGCCATTGGTGTAGCAACGCTTGGCAACACGCTCGGAGGAGCAGTGACCTGGTGGATGGGTTTGGCATCACACCAGGCGTTTGAGCAAAAAGTGCATTCAGCTCATCATCTGCGTGCATTGGATTGGCTCAAGCGACTCGGCCCTAAAGCCTGTCTGCTCGCATGGTTGCCCCTGGTGGGTGATCCGCTGTGCGCCGTTGCCGGTTGGCTCAGGTTGCCATTTTGGCCCTGCCTGGGTTACATGGCAGTTGGAAAATTTACCCGCTATGTCGTCATGACGGCGGCGTTGAACGGCGCATTTAATGCATATTTTGCTATTTAAAAAGTAGCTTAATATGCATATCCAGAAAGCGCTGGAAGTGTTTTTTCTATGAGCTGAAAAGAAAATTCATCACATCGCCATCTTTCACGATGTAGTCCTTGCCTTCGGCTCGCATCTTGCCTGCGTCCTTGGCGCCCTGCTCACCTTTGAATGCTATGAAGTCATCATAGGCAATGGTTTGGGCTCGGATATAGCCTTTTTCAAAATCTGTGTGAATCACCCCAGCCGCCTGTGGGCCTGTATCGCCAACATGAATCGTCCAGGCGCGCACCTCTTTCACACCAGCCGTAAAATAAGTTTGCAAACCCAGCAAAGCATAGGCGGCACGAATCAATCGATTCAAGCCCGGCTCAGTCTGACCGAGTTCTTCCAGAAACATTTGACGATCGTCATCACTCATCTCGCTCATTTCGGCTTCTAGTTTGGCGCTAATGGCGACAACCGGGGATTTTTGGGCGTCAGCAAAGGTTTTGAGCCGATCCAGATAAGGGTTGTTTATAAACCCATCTTCTGCCACATTGGCCACAAACATAGCCGGCTTGGCGGTGATAAGAAAAAATTGTTTCAAAAGCGGGAGCTCTTCTTTGGAAAAATCGAGCGTGCGCACGGGTTGTGCCTGGTTCAGAGCCACTTGGCATTTTTCAAGAATCGCCACCAGTTTCACGGATTCCTTATCACCTGAGCGCGCAGTTTTGGTAACGCGGTGCAAGGCTTTCTCCACTGCAGCAAGGTCTGCCAAACAAAGCTCGGTCTGGATCACCTCAATATCAGAAATCGGATCTACCTTGCCAGCGACGTGGATCACGTTGTCGTCTTCAAAACAACGCACCACATTGATGGTTGCATCGGTTTCGCGAATGTGTGCCAAAAACTTGTTGCCCAAGCCTTCGCCTGTGCTGGCACCAGCGACCAAGCCAGCAATATCGACAAACTCGACTATGGCGCGCTGCACTTTTAGCGGATTAACAATGGCCGATAGCGCATCCAGCCGTGCGTCTGGTACTTCGACAATGCCCACATTGGGCTCGATCGTACAAAAGGGGTAGTTCTCCGCCGCGATGCCGGCGTTGGTCAGCGCATTAAACAGGGTCGATTTACCGACATTCGGCAAGCCTACGATGCCACATTTCATAAAAGTCCTTTTAAATGAATATCCCAACTGCACTATCGAGCCCCCTATGGGTATTGTCGAAATGCACAATTCGGGCGAGCAGTTGGGAGAAAGTGTCCTCAACAAACCCAGTCAAACCTTGCTCCGGCACAGTTTGATAGCCTCGACGTATCTAAGAGAATGGGGGTCAATTGTAATGATCAGCGCCAGCAATTGACGGCACCTGCAGAAGCGGATTTTGAATGAGAGGAACTCACCCCTGCGGGCTATTGACCCAAAAACTTGCTCCAGGTTCCAATGTTATACACCTTCGAGTAGCCGTTTTTCAGCAGCAAAAGTTTTGCCATGCCACTACGCGTTCCACTTGCACAGCAAAGAACAACCGGTGATGACTTGGGTATCTCACCGAGTCTGCGGCCCAGTTCGGCAAGCGGAATGTTAATTGTTCCTGGTGCGTTGCCGCTTGCGAATTCGCCCGCGGAGCGAACGTCGACAAATAGCGCGCCATCCTTCTTCAGTTCTGGCAGTATCGCCATGACTCTTTTTGAATTCCACCACTTGTACGCAAACCAAAGACCTAATGCAACAAAAGGCCAATATTTCTCAAAAAAATCCGAAAAAACCATAGAACTCCTCGGTGAACTGAATGGCTGGAGTATCGGTGAATGCGCAAACTACGGGCAAACACTAGCCATTCGGCTTAGCAAATCAGCGTAAAATCCACGCCTTGCAGTCAAGGGCGCACGCGCGCAACAAGAGGATAGTGTCCGCGACTTGAGAGAACGACACGTCCTGTCACACGAGATTGAAATATATGGCAATTGTTGTCAACAAGCACATTTCCGAATTCGAATCTGTTGCCACCAATGGCGTTCGGGTTACCAACACCTCGCATTTGGGGCGCATCGTCGTTTTGTATTTTTACCCGAAAGACAACACACCAGGGTGCACCACTGAGGCCATGCAGTTCCGCGACAAATACCGTGATTTTGTTAAGGCAGGCGCAACCGTTTTTGGTGTTTCACGGGACAACATGAAATCGCACGAAGATTTCAAATTAAAGCTTGAGCTACCATTTGAGTTGATAGCTGACACCGAAGAAAAGATGTGCCACATGTTTGGTGTGGTTAAAAACAAAATTATGTATGGCAAAAAAGTTAAAGGTATTGAGCGCAGTACTTTTCTGATTGGTCCTGACGGTTGTTTAAAAGAGGAGTGGCGAGGACTGAAGGTTCCAGGGCACGTAGAAGAGGTACTTGAGGCTGTGAAAAATTTGAAAAAAATCCCTGCAGTTGCCTAAATAACGTGCCTACAGAAGGCCGCGATGAATCCATAACTGTCTTATTCTGGTCATGGGTGCTCGTGCATAATATGATGCATGAATTTGTCGCTTATCGATAATCTGCTGATACAGCCGCCCATTAAATTGGCGGCTGTTTTTATTTTTGCCTGTTACTGTTAGCTCCGGAGTTACTCATGCCCTTGCCCACTGCTCCTACCAAACGCGCTGCCATTTTGCCAACGCAAGACTACGGAGCTAGCGCAAACAAGCGTTTGTCCAACAGCAAAACCAAATTGCCAGCAGCTACACCAGCGGTACCAAGCAAAGCCAAAGCCAATCCAGTTACATCGGCGACTCCAGCCAAAATCACCAAACCACGCACAATTGCGGCAGCTGCCCCCATGCCTAAACTCAAATCTAAGCGCATGCAGGGTCCCAGCAAACTTTTTGTTTTGGACACCAATGTTTTGCTGCACGACCCGAGCAGCTTATTCAGATTCGAAGAGCATGATATTTTTCTGCCCATGATCGTTTTGGAAGAATTGGATGCGCATAAAAAAGGAATGACAGAGGTCGCACGTAACGGAAGACAAGCCAGCCGCTCACTGGATGCACTGGCCGAACACCAAGATAGCGACATCAGCAGCGGTCTGTTGCTCAATTCAACAGGCCACCGAGAAGCAGGCGGCAAACTTTTTTTCCAGACACAGTTGCTGCACTGTGAATTACCCACCAGCCTGCCACAAGGCAAGGCCGACAACCAGATACTCGGTGTGGTTGAGGCACTTAGTAAACTGCATGCACCACGTGAAGTGGTGTTAGTGTCAAAAGATATCAATATGCGGGTGAAGGCTCGTGCGCTGGGCTTAAGCACCGACGATTACCAAAATGACAAAACCCTTGATGATGGTGATTTGTTGTATGCCGGCGCCTTGGCTTTGCCTGTCGATTTTTGGACTACTCACGGCAAAACGGTTGAAAGCTGGCAGCAAGGAACATTCACGTTTTACCGGGTTAGTGGCCCTATCGTTCCACAGCTGCTGATTAACCAATTTGTCTATTTTGAGGCACCTGGCGAACCCAGCCTCTACGCCAAAGTAACCGAAATTCGAGGCACTGCAGCCGTTTTAAAAACGCTCAAGGATTACACCCATCTAAAAAACGCAGCGTGGGGCATCACCACGCGTAATCGTGAGCAAAACTTTGCCATGAACCTGCTGATGGATCCGGAGATTGACTTCGTTACCCTAACAGGTACAGCAGGCACCGGAAAAACACTGCTTGCTCTTGCCTCAGGCTTGACACAGGTGCTTGACGATCGCCGATATACTGAAATCATCATGACTCGTGCCACCGTCAGCGTGGGTGAAGACATTGGCTTTCTGCCCGGATCTGAAGAAGAAAAAATGGGCCCCTGGATGGGTGCACTCGATGACAACCTAGAAGTTTTAGGAAAAACTGACACCTCAGCTGGCGAATGGGGGCGCACGGCCACCAACGAACTGATTCGTAGTCGCATCAAAATCAAAAGTATGAACTTTATGCGTGGACGAACTTTTTTGAACAAATACGTCATCATTGACGAGGCTCAAAATTTGACTCCCAAACAAATGAAAACCCTGATTACCCGTGCGGGGCCAGGAAGCAAAATCATTTGCATGGGTAATATTGCGCAAATTGATACGCCTTATCTCACAGAGGGTTCGTCAGGGTTGACCTACGCTGTGGATAAATTCAAAGGCTGGCCGCACAGCGGGCACATTACGCTTGCTCGAGGCGAACGCTCACGACTGGCTGACTTTGCCAGTGACGTCTTGTGACAATGTGGGGACAGAGCTGGCTCGCTTCGCGTAGCTGCGGTCTGTCCCGCAATGTGGACATCCAACATCCGACAAAGTGTTGAGGACAGAGCTGGCTCGCTTCGCGTAGCTGCGGTCTGTCCCGCAATGTCTCAGAAATCT
>CAIYYA010000044.1 GCA_903930255.1 uncultured beta proteobacterium | reverse complement strand
CTAATGCATACAGTGTCAGCCCATTTTGAAACAGTGCTTCAAGTTTCAAGTCTCCCACTATTTCAAGAATTTTATAGACCCTTTGGTTGTCAGCCATCAAATGATCATCCTGAAAAATGATGGTACTTGCACTGTAATTTTTCTTTAGTCGACTTAAGTCATCTGTTACTCTTTGTAGCGAGTGATATCGCATTTTTCGGCCGTGTGTTCTGTGCGAGGCACAAAATGTGCAGAGGAATGGACATCCTCGTGAAGTCATGACATGAAACCCTCGTGTATCGTCAACATTATGATGACTTGATGTCACTGGATTAACCGAGTATTTCTCAATATCACATAAATCATAGTCAAAAAATGGGATTTCATCTAGATTTTCTATGAAATCATGTTTGGGCGTAAATAGTTTTGCGCTTGGTTGTATTTTGCTTTTTGTGATCCATGAATCTGAGTTCTCCATGTATTGAATTGGATCAAGTGACTCAAATAGTCCAAGCAATGGTTTTTCTCCTTCACCAAAGCACAAGCCATCATAAAAGTCACAATTCATTTCATTGTAAATATATTCATAGCTGTTAGTTGGTATATTTCCACCGCCAATAATTAATGCCTTTGGATATAACTTCCTTGCGGCACGACCACAATCGATGAAATTAAAAAATGATGGACTGAAAAGCGAGGATATACCCACTATATCGGGTGTAAAGTCTAGCTTGCTGATAAGATCATGGCAGCAATCATAAAAGTTAACATACTCAAAGTCATCCAGATGATTGATTTCTACATTAAGATCAATTAACCTTACATCTATGTCATGGTATTTTTTTAGATATGAACTCATCGACAATGGCCCTAATGGTAAATCTGTCGATAAACTATTGTAATATTTACCATTCTTTTTTTTGAATGCTCTTGAATTATGAGTCGGATTCATAAACGACTCAAATGTTATATGCATTGGTACAATAAAAAGTAATTTTTTCATGTTAATCATTGTGCGAATATTTTGTTGCTTATTTTAATTATTATGAATAACCTGCTTGATTGTGGTACTTTTATGCTTCGACATGAAGCTGTTTTATTTTCTAAAAATTTACGCCGATGTAGGTTTCAATTTTGCTGGCTGTAAATTCAAGCATCTTTCTCGTCAATGCAGGTTGTACGCCTATCCAGAATGTGTTGTTCATTAAGTGGTCAGTTGCAGTTAAAGTGCCACTGACGCGGTAGCTGGCAGCCTGCATATAGGGTTGACATGTCAGGTTACCGGCAAATAGCTGGCGTGTGCCGACTTTGTTTTGATCCAGATAAGTCAACAAATCTAGGCGTGTCACAGGGCAGTTTTCTTTGAGCGTGATTGGAAAGCCAAACCATGACGGGTCTGAATGCTTTGTAGCTTCAGGCAGGCTGACGAATTCTTCGCAGTCTTTCAGGCGCTCTTTCAAAAAGGCAAAGTTATCTTTGCGGGCTTGGATGAATGCTGGCAGCTGTTCCAGTTGAGCCAAACCACAGGCAGCTTGCATGTCGGTTATTTTGAGGTTGTAGCCCATGTGGCTGTAGGTGTATTTGTGGTCGTAGCCGTGGGGTAAGTCGCCCAGTTTTTGGCAAAAGCGTTTGCCGCAGGTGTTGTCTTTGCCGGGTTGACAATAGCAATCGCGACCCCAGTCACGAAAACTCTCAGCTATGTTTTTAAGCTCGTCGCTGTTGGTAAATACCGCACCCCCTTCGCCCATGGTGATGTGGTGTGCTGGATAAAAACTTAAGGTGGCGATGTCCCCAAAGGTGCCGACCATTTGCCCACGGTAGGTGCTGCCAAGTGCATCGCAGCAGTCTTCAATTAGCCACAAGTCGTGTTTTTTGCATAGAGCCGTAACCAGATCCAGGTTGAATGGGTTGCCCAGGCTATGCGCCAACATGATGGCTTTGGTTTTCGGACTAAGAGCTGCTTCGATTTGGGATGCATCAATATTGTGTGTCAGCGGGTCTACGTCGACAAACACGGGAACCGCTCCAAATTGCAAAATTGGATTCACCGTGGTTGGAAACGCTGCTGCAACACCAATAACCTCATCGCCTTTTTGAATCGCACGTGCACCAAGCTTGGGCGAAGTTAACGTGTTAAACGCCACCAGGTTGGCGGATGAGCCTGAATTGACGGTGATGAGGTGTTTGATTCCGATGAAGGCGGCAAGTTTTTTCTCGAATTCGGCGTTAAAACGCCCGGTTGTCAGCCAACCGTCCAGGCTCGCTTCAACCATGTACTTCAGTTCTTGCGCTCCGATGACTTTGCCTGAAGGGGGGACAACTGTTTGACCAGGTATAAATGCTTGTGGCAGATAAACCACGTCTGCATATTGCTGAACCAAAGCTGCGATTTCACGGCGGATTGCGTCTGGAGTTTTGGCAGTGAATTGAATTGGCGTGGTAGTCATTTTGCTTCTATTTAGATAGCTGCAGAGTATTGCTGTATCTGCACTAGGCATAGTTTTTTAATGTCCACGTTGGCTAAGTAGGCTTGGTGCCAAGTGGTGATGAGTTCTAAGGCCGTTGTCAACGGCCAGCGCGGCTGCCAGCCAAGGCGAGCTTTAGCCTTGGAAATATCCAGCTTGAGATAGTTTGCCTCGTGCGGGTGAATACCACTGTCTTGTTGCCAGCTTGCACCCTTGCCCCAGTTGTTGACCAAGTGTTCCACAATCCATTGCACTGGGCGGGCATCGTCGTCTTGGGGGCCAAAGTTCCAGCCCTCGGCAAAGGCCTGGCCTTGGGTGTAGAGGTGTTCGGCTAACGTTAGATAGCCGCTTAAGGGCTCCAGCACATGTTGCCAAGGGCGTGTGGCATGGGGGTTGCGGATGATGACGTTCTGGTTTTGCTCAAAGGCTCTGAGGATGTCGGGCACCAGGCGGTCTGCAGCCCAGTCGCCACCACCAATGACGTTTCCGGCGCGGGCGCTGGCTAGCGCAACGCCGCTGCTTTGCAAAAATGAATTGCGGTAGGCACTGGTAACCAGCTCGGCGCAGCCTTTGCTGTTGCTGTAGGGGTCGTGACCGCCCATGGGTTCGTTTTCACGGTAGCCCCAAGCCCATTCTTTGTTTTCGTAGCATTTGTCGGTGGTGACAACCACGATCGCCTTGACGCAAGGGGTGTGGCGGGCTGACTCCAACACATGTACTGTGCCCATGACGTTGGTAGCATAAGTTTCGACTGGCTCTGCGTAAGACAGCCGCACCAGGGGCTGAGCGGCCATGTGAAAAACGATGTCGGGTTGCGCTGCTTGCATGGCCTTTTGTACCGTGGCCAGGACGCGAATGTCGCCAATGGTGTGGCTGGCCAGACCGTGGGCTACCTGCGCCACGGTAAACAAGTTGGGTGTAGTCGGCGGCTCGAGCGCCAAGCCGTGCACCTCGGCACCCAGGCTTTGTAGCCATAAGCTGAGCCAACTGCCTTTGAAACCGGTGTGCCCGGTTAAAAAGACGCGTTTGCCATGCCAAAAATCGGGGCGAACCGTTGGGTTTTGCCCCTTCCCGCCTATGGGGGGAGGATGGGATAGGGGCTGGTGTTGTGTTGGAGATAGCGTCATGCTGCTGGATTCACCAAATTTTCCAAGGTGCCTGTCCGGATGCCCATAAGTCTTCCAACAAAATTTTCTCGCGCAAGGTATCCATAGGCTGCCAAAACCCGTTGTGCTCATAAGCCATCAGTTGATTTCGTTTAGTTAATGTCGCGAGTGGTGCTGACTCCCAGGGTGTGTCATCGCCCTCAATCAGATCTAGCACGGAAGGCGAGAGCACAAAATAGCCACCGTTGATCAAGCCACCTTCGCCTAACGGTTTCTCTGCAAATGCCTTCACTTGAGTTCCCTTAATACGCAGAGCACCAAAGCGTCCGGGCGGTTGCACCGCTGTCACCGTGGCTTGCTTGCCATGCGCATGATGGAACTCGATCGATTCGCGAATATTCACGTTGGCCAGACCGTCTCCATAGGTGAAACAAAAGGCTTGTTCATCGCGCACGTAAGAGGCTACTCTTTTGAGTCGTCCGCCGGTCATGGTGTCTTCGCCCGTGTCAACCAGCGTCACACGCCAAGGCTCGGCATGTCGCTCATGAACTTCCATCTGGTTGGCAACCATGTCAAAGGTGACATCTGACATGTGCAAAAAATAGTTGGCAAAATATTCTTTGACAATATAGCCCTTGTAACCACAGCAGATGATGAAGTCGTTGACGCCATGTGCTGAATAGCTTTTCATGATGTGCCAAAGAATGGGCTTGCCGCCAATGTCAATCATGGGCTTGGGTTTGAGGTGGGTTTCCTCAGAAATCCGGGTACCTAAACCACCCGCAAGAATGACTGCTTTCATAACATCGCCTATAAATTCCAGATCATGCTGGAACTGTAATGTGGAAACTTATTTACCAATGGGTTAAATAAGCTGATGAACTTGGTTCTATTACAACACTACGGGGCATTGCGCACGAGTCGTAGCCTAAGCGGTGCTGATTTCGAGTTTGTACTGTCAAAACCAGTGCCGAAATTTACAGCCCACGCAACGTCTGATGTTGTGGCTTGTGTTGTTTGATTTGTTAAAGTGACAAATGAAGTCGATGACCAAATATCCCCCGCCAGATAGGGAAATTGGCTATTGTGCGCAGGTGCACTGCAGGCACGCTCCACCAAGCTTCTCAGTTCTGCCTGACTGGGTAAGCGCCAGGGTGTGGCGGGAGTTGGCGTAACGGCATTGGCCACACTGGGCTGATTGAGTGCTGCACTCCAGGCGTAGGTGATGGGGTCATTCACTCCTGCGATTGTGCAAATGGTTCCCGACCAACGATAGCCTTCAAGACAGCGTTTCCAAATCAAACCAGTTAGCGTATCGCGCAATTCACTGTTGGCTGGTGTGGTGCCAGCAACGACCTGGTATCGGCTATCCGGGCGTGTCAGGGGGATGTTGGCATTGCATACTGCACCTGCATTTTGACTTAGCGTTAAAACTGCGCACAGCAAGCCAAGCCGCCGGGGGGGTAGTTTGAGTTTGGAATTCATCGCACCAGTCTCACACGGTAAGGCGTAGCTTTTGTTACCGCAGCACTCGCATCCGTTTGTCCATACAGAAAGTTGATATACAACGCATTGCTTGGTGTTTTGGCGTCTGGGGATGCTGTCCAGAATGGTAACGCTGCGGTATTAGGGAAAAAGTCGCTATCAATTGCCGGATTGCTGCGCCCCAGGTGGGTCAAAGTGCTGAGTTCATCCTGGGACGGCAAGCGCCAATCGCGAAAGCCACACAACGCCTGCGCTGCAGGTAAAGCATTGACTGCAGCCGAATAGCTCGTCGTGTTGCAGGGGGTGGTAGCTGATGCTGTGCAGACTGGGTTCGTTGCGTTGGGCGAGCCTGCGCTACCACCATTGGTTGTTGCTGCTGTGTTGTACCAAGTGTAGGTATTGCCCATATGCCGCAAGTGGTTTACATCGTTGCGCTTGACTTCCCAGATCAGCCCTGTCGTGTTGTCGCGCACGCAGTCCCATTGCGTGCTGGCTGCTTCAGTGCCTGTGTCTTCTGACCAAGCGTTGGTTTGTGCAGCAAGTGGTTTGCCGCTGGCGCCCAGCTTGGTAAAGTCAAACCCGGCCATGCCTGCCCCCGTTTTGGTTAGTGTGCCTGCCCGAGCCTGAGCATCACGACCGAAATAGCCATCTTGTGCGGTAACCCACAGGTTAGCACTCCAGTTGACTGCATCACTGCATACGGCGTTATTTACCCAAGCACCGGTTGTTACGTTTTCAGAGCACCAATCCAATCCGGTGTCGTTGAATAGGCCGGTTGCTACCAAGCTTCCAACCGTGATGGTTTGCGTAACCGTGTGGCTGCCACCAATATCGGTCACAGTCAGCGATAGGCTTTTAGTTCCGGCGGTTGTCCAACTCACAATTTGATTGGGCGCAGCCGGTTGCAGTGGCGAAAGCGTCCCTGCGTCATAGTTCCATGTGTACGTTACAGCACTGTTACTGACTACTGTGGTGGAACTGGCACTGGGGTCAAGCACAATTTCCTGCCCAATGATTGGTGCTGTATTGTTCGCACTGAATCTCGCAATTGGAGTTGGGTACGCGCAAGTTGCCCCTGCAGCAGAGCCCCAATTGCCATTGGTGCATGTGAACGTGGCTCCGCCAGTGGCTGGAGCTGTTGCATCGGCAATCACAATAGCGACCCCGCTATTGGCAAAAGTCGGAAGACTTGAACAAGCGACTGCACCGACTGACCAAGTTAGCTCTGTGGTGGTGCTGGCAGCGCAAGGTGCTGGAAGGTTGCAAGTCGCACTGGTCGGTGCACTCCAAACGCCATTGCTGCAAGAAAAACTGGCCGAGCCAGTTGTCGTTCCGGTTGAATCGGTAAGGGAAATAGTCTGGCCACTAACGGTCAATGGCAAGTCTGCATTGCAGCTGTTGCTGCCCGAATCCCATGATTGATTGCTGATGGCTGCACAGTCGACTTGAGCGGTACAAGTGGCATTCGATGCCGTGCCCCAATTACCGTTGGTACAGGTAAAGGTGGCACTCCCGGTGTTGGCGTTCAGGGTGTTGCTCAGGTTGATGGGGCTGCCACTGTTGGTGAGCGTAGTCGGTGCAGCTGAGCAGTTGGCAGAGCCGGACGACCAACTCAGTGGCGTTGTGCTGGAAGGACAAGGCTGGGGCGGGGGGTCCACACAAGTCGCTGCAGCGGTCAAATCCTGTGACCACTGCCCATTGCTACAGCTGAATTTTGCTGAACCCGTGGTTCCGGTTGAATCCGTTAGGTTGATGGCCGACCCACTGGTCGCAGCAGTCGATGTTGCCGAGCAACTACCGTTGACTGTCCAACTCAGATTGGTGCCAGCCGCACAGCCTGCCGGGGCGGTGCAAGTGACATTCGATGCAGCGCCCCAATTACCGTCATTGCAAGTGAACGTTGCACTGCCGCTATTCGGGGCTAACGTGTTG
>CAIYYA010000043.1 GCA_903930255.1 uncultured beta proteobacterium | reverse complement strand
TTCAACAAAAGCCAGCAAGATGCATTTTTGCCGCATGTTGAAAGTGGCTTGTTCACCTTTATTGGCGCCACCACCGAAAACCCTTCGTTTGAAGTGAACTCAGCTTTGCTTTCGCGTGCAGCGGTTTATGTTTTGCAGCCTCTGGCCGCTGAAAACCTTAAGCAAATAGTGGCTCTGGCGCTTGACAGACAAGCGCTACCAGCTATTGAATCAATAGCTGTTGAGGTGTTGGTGAATTATGCCGATGGGGATGCCCGGCGCTTGCTTAACACCCTCGAAACGCTCAGCGTAGCGGCTCAGCAAGAAAAAATCAGCAGCATCACCGAAGTCTGGCTGCACCAGGTGCTGGGGCAGCAGCTGCGCCGTTTTGATGGCGGAGGCGAGCAGTTTTACGACACCATTTCGGCGTTGCACAAAAGCGTGCGCGGCAGTGACCCCGATGCCGCTCTGTATTGGCTGGTGCGCATGCTCGATGGCGGCGCCGATCCGCGCTATTTGGTGCGCCGCTTGGTGCGCATGGCCAGCGAAGACATAGGGCTGGCTGACCCGCGTGCTTTGCGCCTGGCGCTCGATGCTGCCGAAGTGTATGAGCGCCTGGGTTCGCCCGAGGGCGAGCTCGCGTTGGCCGAATGTGTGCTCTATCTGGCGATGGCACCCAAGTCGAATGCGGTTTACCGTGCTTTCAAGGCAGCTCAAGCGCTGATTAAAAACGAAGGCACCCGACCGGTGCCGCTGCACCTGCGCAATGCGCCGACTCAGCTGATGAAAACGCTCGACTATGGCAGGGGTTATCGCTACGCACACGACGAGGCCGATGGTTTTGCTGCCGGCGAGCGTTATTTGCCCGACGGCATGGCCGAGCCCAACTTTTACCAACCGGTGGAGCGCGGATTAGAGATAAAAATTGCCGAAAAACTGCGCGCACTGAAAGCTCGTAACCATCAGGCGCGCTGATGCCACTTGAGCTAAGGTAATAGAGTGTTTTTTCAAGGGTAAACCCGGCACGCAAAATGACACGATTCGTGCCCCCCGTGGCTACAATCTCGGCCATTCAGAGCCTTGTCAACAACGGTGCAGGCTTGCAAGTCAAAAACAGCACAAGCGCTAACTCGCATCAACGAAGCGGCACGCACCGGCCAAAAAATCGGAGAAATTTTTATGGAAACCTTGATACAGCAGATCATTAACGGTCTGGTGTTGGGCAGCATGTATGCATTGGTGGCGCTGGGCTACACCATGGTCTATGGCATTATTGGCTTGATCAATTTTGCCCATGGTGAGGTGCTGATGGTCGGTGCCCTGACCAGTTGGACCATCATCGGCTGGATGCAAGATGCCATGCCAGGCACGCCCAGTTGGCTGATTCTGCTGATTTCGCTGATCAGTGCTTGTGTGGTGGCTGCCACGCTGAATTTCACCATCGAAAAAATCGCCTACCGGCCTTTGCGCAATAGCCCACGTTTAGCGCCCTTGATCACAGCCATTGGTATGTCAATTTTGTTGCAAACGCTGGCCATGATCATCTGGAAACCCAACTACAAACCGTTTCCCACGTTGCTGCCCAGCGTGCCCTATGAAATTGGTGGCGCCGTGATTTCATTTACCCAAATTCTGATTCTGGGTGTCACGGTGCTGGCACTGGCCACGCTGATGTGGCTGGTCAACTACACCCGGCTTGGGCGAGCCATGCGCGCCACGGCGGAAAACCCGCGCGTGGCAGCGCTGATGGGCGTGAAACCCGATGTGGTGATTTCGGCCACCTTTGTGATTGGCGCGGTGTTGGCCGCCATTGCCGGCATCATGTGGGCGGCTAACTATGGCACGGTGCAGCACACCATGGGCTTTTTGCCAGGGCTGAAAGCTTTCACCGCAGCCGTTTTTGGTGGCATTGGCAATTTGGCAGGTGCCGTGGTGGGTGGGGTTTTGCTGGGGCTGATCGAGTCGTTGGGCGCGGGCTACATTGGCGCGCTCACCGGCGGTGTGCTGGGGAGCCACTATTCGGACATTTTTGCCTTTGTGGTGTTGATTATTGTGCTGACTTTGCGGCCATCTGGTTTGCTCGGTGAGCGTGTGGCCGACAGAGCCTGATACCTTGTGGGACAGACCATGAAACAAAAGCAAATCGTCGTTTTTCTGCTGGCCGCAGTGGCCTTATTGGTGTTTCCCTTGATTCTGCAAGGCTTCGGGAACGCCTGGGTGCGCATTGCCGACATGGCTTTGCTCTATGTCTTGTTGGCTTTGGGCTTGAACATTGTGGTGGGCTATGCGGGCTTGCTTGACTTGGGTTATGTGGCGTTTTTTGCCATTGGCGCCTATATGTATGCGCTGCTGGCTTCGCCGCACCTGACCGACACCTTTCCCGCTATTGCTGCCATGTTCCCGGGTGGACTGCATACGCCAATTTGGCTGGTAATTCCGGTGGCCGCCGGTCTGGCCGGTTTGTTTGGGGTGCTGCTTGGCGCACCCACCTTGCGTCTGCGCGGCGACTACCTGGCCATTGTCACGCTGGGTTTTGGCGAAATCATTCGCGTTTTCATGAACAACCTGGACCATCCGGTGAACATCACCAACGGACCCAAAGGCTTGGGGCAGCTTGACTCATTGAGCTTTTTTGGCATGAGTTTTGGCAAAAAATTCAGCGTTGCCGGGTTTGAAATGTCCTCCGTCACCCTTTACTACTACCTGTTTCTGGTTTTGGTTGTGTTTAGCGTGATTATTTCGCACCGTTTACAGCTCTCGCGCGTGGGACGTGCCTGGATGGCGATTCGCGAGGACGAAATTGCCGCCAAGGCTATGGGAATCAATACGCGAGATATGAAACTTCTGGCCTTTGGCATGGGCGCTACTTTTGGTGGCATTTCGGGTGCCATGTTCGCCTCGTTTCAGGGCTTCATTTCGCCCGAATCGTTCACCTTGATGGAGTCGGTGATGATCGTGGCAATGGTGGTGCTGGGCGGTATTGGGCATTTGCCTGGGGTTATTTTGGGGGCTGTGGCCTTGTCGGCGCTGCCTGAAGTGTTGCGCTATGTGGCCGGACCCTTGCAAAACCTGACCGATGGTCGGCTCGATGCTTCCATCTTGCGTCAGTTGCTGATTGCCTTGGCCATGATCATCGTGATGCTACTGCGCCCGCGAGGTTTATGGCCGGCACCCGAGCATGGCAAAGCCCTGCAAAGTCTTGAGAAATGATGGGGGCCAATATGACTGACATGGTGCTTAACGTGACGGGTGTTTCCAAGCGGTTCGGTGGACTACAGGCGCTGAGTGATGTGGGTATCCAGATTCAAAGAGGGCAGGTCTACGGTTTAATCGGCCCCAATGGCGCTGGTAAAACCACATTCTTTAACGTGCTGACGGGTTTGTACACACCCGATACGGGCACTTTTGAGCTGGCTGGCAAACCCTATCAACCGACGGCCGTGCACGAGGTTGCCAAAGCCGGCATTGCCCGCACGTTTCAAAATATTCGGCTCTTTTCAGAAATGACCGCACTCGAAAACGTCATGGTGGGACGCCATGTGCGCACCCATTCTGGCTTGCTTGGTGCCATCTTTCGCACACCCAGTTTCAAGTCTGAGGAAGCTGCCATTGCCGAGCGTGCGCAAGATTTGCTCAATTACGTGGGCATTGGCAAGCTGACCGAATTCAAGGCGCGCACTCTGAGCTATGGTGACCAGCGCCGTCTCGAAATTGCCCGCGCCCTGGCCACCGACCCGCAACTGATAGCGCTGGACGAACCCGCTGCTGGCATGAACAGCACCGAAAAAGTCATGCTGCGCGAGCTGATTGACAAAATCCGCCATGACAACCGCACCATTTTGCTGATCGAGCACGATGTCAAGCTGGTCATGGGGCTGTGTGATCGTGTCACTGTGCTCGACTACGGCAAGCAAATTGCTGAAGGCACGCCAGCTGATGTGCAGCGCAACGACAAAGTGATTGAAGCCTATTTGGGCACCGGAGGGCACTGAGCATGGCGCAAGTATTGTTAAAGGTTAAGGGGCTGAAGGTCGCTTACGGTGGCATTCAGGCTGTCAAGGGCGTTGACTTTGAGGTGCGCGAGGGTGAACTGGTGTCGCTCATCGGCTCCAACGGAGCTGGCAAAACCACCACCATGAAAGCGATCACCGGCACCCAGCCGTTCAGCGATGGCGACATTGAATACCAGGGTAAGAGCATTCGCGGTCAAGGCCCGTGGGATCTGGTCAAGCAAGGCTTGGCCATGGTGCCCGAAGGTCGCGGGGTTTTTACCCGCATGACGATTCTGGAAAACCTGCAGATGGGTGCCTACATTCGCACCGACAAGTTAGACATCTTGGTCGATATCGACAAAGTGTTTAGTATTTTCCCGCGCCTGAAAGAGCGCAAAGACCAACTCGCCGGCACCATGAGCGGTGGCGAACAGCAAATGCTGGCCATGGGGCGTGCCCTGATGAGCCGCCCCAAGGTTTTGCTGCTCGATGAGCCATCAATGGGACTTTCCCCCATCATGGTGGACAAGGTTTTTGAGGTGGTGCGCGACGTGTATGCGCAAGGCGTCACCATCTTGTTGGTGGAGCAAAACGCCAGCCGTGCCCTGGCCATTGCCGACCGTGGCTACGTGATGGACTCGGGCGTTATCACCATGACCGGCGACGCTAAAACCATGCTGACCGACCCGAAAGTGCGCGCCGCCTATTTGGGCGAGTGATTTTGCAAGGTAATTATGCCTGAAGCGCTTTTGGAGCAAGCGCGAGACGCTATAAAAATAATAGTTATCTCTGAGCCAATTGCAGTGCCAGCGCGTTGTGCCGCTCCAGCAGTGGAGCCAAGTCTACGGTTGTTAACTGCCCCTGGCGCACCACCACTTTGCCATTAACGACGGTGTACGCTGCTTGAGGGCTAGCGCACAAAAGTAGTGCGCCCACCGGGTCGTGCACGGCGGCACCGGCAAAAGCCAATGTGCGCAGATCAAACAAAGCCAAATCAGCGCACATGCCCACCGCCAAGTGGCCGATGTCGGTGCGCCCGAGCACTTGCGCACCACCACGTGTGGCAACACCAAGTGCATCGCGAGCGGTCATTTCAGCCGGGCCCAGATCGCAGCCATAAAACGTCTGCTCTCGGCCATCTGCTGTGCGGCGTGTTTCGGCAGGCTGCATGGCGCGCCCGACGCGGGCTAGCAGCAGGGCTTGGCGTGCTTCGTTGAGCATGTGCGCGCCGTCGTTACTGGCGCTGCCATCGACTCCCAAGCCCACGGGAACTCCGGCGTTGAGCATTTTGCGCACGGGGGCAATGCCAGAGGCCAGGCGCATGTTGCTGCACGGGCAATGCGCCACTCCCGTGCGAGTGGCGGCAAACAGGCGAATGCCGTCGTCGTCGAGCTTGACGCAGTGGGCATGCCAGACATCGGCACCCAGCCAGCCCAGGTCTTGCGCATATTGGGTGGGCGTGCAGTTGAATTTTTCGCGGCTGTAGGCCAGGTCGTGGTCGTTTTCTGCCAGGTGGGTGTGCAGACGCACGCCAAAGCTGCGCGCCAGTGTGGCCGATTCACGCATCAAATCGCGGCTCACGCTAAAGGGTGAGCAGGGTGCCACGGCGACCTGAGTCATGGCGCCATGGGATGCGTCATGGTAGGTTTCGATCAGCCGCTGGGTGTCTTTTAAGATGGCATGTTCTGGCTCGACCACGCAGTCGGGCGGCAGCCCGCCTTGTGATTGGCCCACACTCATGCTGCCACGCGTGGCTACAAAGCGCATGCCGATTTGTGTTGCTGCTGCAATGCTGTCGTCGAGTCGCACACCGTTCGGATAAATATACAGGTGGTCACTGCTGGTGGTGCAGCCGCTCTGCAGTAGCTCGGCCATCGCCACTTGGGTGCTCACGTGCACCATTTCAGGTGTCAGCCCCGCCCACAAGGGATACAAACCTTGCAGCCAGCCAAACAGCTCGGCATTTTGCACGGCGGGTATGGCCCGCGTGAGCGATTGGTACATGTGGTGGTGTGTGTTAACCAGCCCGGGCATGACCAGGTGATGGCGCGCGTCAATCACCTCATCGGCTGTGCTGGGCAGGTCTTGCGCGGCACCGATCGCTTCGATGCAATGGCCACGAACAAAAATCGACGCGTTGCGCAGCTCGCGCGCCTGCGCGGCAACGGCGTGGTCGAAGCTGGCAATGCAGTGCGCGTTGTGAATTAGCAGGGTGGACATGGTGCGTGCTCGCTCAATGAGGCCACGAATGGTAGCAAATGCAAATTTTGTGCGTCAAATTTGATTTGGCTCAAGACCAACATGGCGAGAGCACGGCACAGTGATGAACATGTTTTCAATTCAACGCATGGATCCGATGGCGCAAGTGCGCAATGTGGCGCGCGGTGTGGTGCTGCTGAGCCGGGGTGTAGCCTGCTTGCAGGTCGACTTTATTGAGTCAGGCCGGGTCGCGCTGGGCATCTTGGTAAACGACGTTATGGAGCATCAAATTGGTGTTCTCGAAGGGCCGTGCTGGCTCGATGCCAGTTCGGTGGTGTTGGCGCAGCCCTATCTGGTGGATGCGCTGGCCGACACAGATCTGGTGCTGCGTAGCGTTTCGATCGAAACGTTTCACCAGGCGATTGCTGAAATGCCGCAGTCGGCCCAAGAGGTGCTACAAGATGTAGCTCTGGCGCACCGTCGGCAAACCGAGTTTGCCGTGAGCCGGCTGTCCAAGGATGCCGAGGCGCGTTGCGCTGAGTGGTTGCTCAGCCATGCCCACGCCGCTGACCAGGGGCAAATGGAAGTTGAATTGCATCAACGCAAGCGGAGCATTGCGGCTCAGCTTGGTATTGCCCCTGAGACCTTCTCGCGCGTGCTGCGCCACCTGCGTGAGCAAAGCCTGATCAGCGGCAGTGGACGGGTGCTGAATTTGCTCAACCCCAGCGGCCTGCGCTCCTTGGCGGGAATTTAATTCGCCCACAAGTTAGTTCTTTGCAAATCATGCGAAGAATTTAAGCGCAGACCCAAAATACACGTCCCCAAAGGGTCAGCGCTGGTGCAGACTCTCTGCCTTGCGCGGCTGACCTTGTCCCCGACTGGAATCTTGCCGCCACCGGCGATGATTTAGCGCCAACCAGCTTTATCACCAGCGTCCACAACATCACGACCCTGTGGGCGTGGGATAACGTGACAGGCAGATGGTATTTCCAGCGCTCCCGCTCAACCGCCGACACGGGCAGCCTTGAAATACTTCGAGTTTGCATCGACGAAACAATTGGACGACGAGTTGCCCGCTTATCAAACTTGGACGTTACAGGTTTCATAGGCATTCTGCTCAAGGCCAAATCCGCTGGATATCCGGTTGCAATGAGTGATGCACTCAACAGAATGCGTGAACGTGGCATCTGGCTTAGCAAAGATGTATTTTGCTTTGCGTTGGTTCACTGATTAATGCCGCTAACGCCCGCCAGTCAAGCGCTAGCCGCTATCAATTCAATAACGCCATGACCCCTCAAAAAGTCGCGCTCATCACCAGCAACCTGGTGCGCATCGTGCGTGAAACCATGGGTGCTGCCGCCATTCGGGCGCTGGGCAAACCTAAGCATGTGCTGTATGACCTCAAATATCTGCTGGCTGCTGGTGATAGCGATCTTCGTTTGTGATATCGTGATATCAATTTATTCAAACCAAGAGGTGTCACATGGCTCAAGTCATTGTTCGCAACATTGAAGTTGAAGTCAAAACCGGGCTCAAGCAGCGTGCCGTGCAGCACGGCTGGAGCATGGAAGAAGAGGTGCGCCAAATTTTGCGCAACGCCGTCAGCCAAAACGAGCCAACATCGGTAAAACTAGGCAGTCGCATTGCCAAACGCTTTGCGGGGATTGGGCTGCTTGAACCATTGCCTGAGCTGCACAATCAAAACATCGCACCCATGAGCTTTGGCGCATGATCATTTTGGATACCAACGTGGTGTCGGCCTTGATGCAGCAGCAACCTGATCTGCAGGTGGTAGCGTGGCTTGATGATCAGCCCGCCGAATCAATTTGGATCAACTCAGTCACCCTGTTTGAAGGGCGCTATGGACTGGCACTGCTCCCGCCGGGTCAACGCAAAAAATTGTTACAAGAGCGGTTTGAAGAGTTGTTGACGCAAGACCTGCAAAACCGCATAGCGCACTTTGATACCCATGCCGCCAACCAAGCTGCGGGGCTTGCGGCGCAGCGCAAAGCACTGGGTCGCCCGGTTGATATGCGCGACACCTTTATTGCTGGCATTGCCCTATCACGGCGTGCTACCTTAGCCACGCGCAATACAATGCATTTTGATGACCTAACAACCCCGGTAGTTAACCCGTGGGCATACCCATGACAAACTACACCCAACTCCAGACCCGCCTATAGCTTGGAGAGCCTTCGCGGCGCCCCCGCCAAGAATGTCTTCAAAACCCCGGTAGTCGGCAGCCACTACAACAACCCGAGTCTTTCTACCCTGCAGAAGCTTGCAGCTGCCTACGGTGTTGCTGCTCCGCAAAATTCCACATTACTCATAGGATAAAAGGTAGCGTCCCCTTTTTAAAATTGACCTTCTTATAAGTTCAATTTGACCGCTAGGAGCCTGTCGGACTTAAGAATATTTTGGAAAATCCTTATTATTGCTATGAATTATGTAGTATAAAATCTATAATACACGTGGCTTAAGAAGGACTTATACCCGCATGTCGAACTTCATTCTGACTGACCGCAAGACTGACTACTTGCTCCCGCCATCGGTAGACGACTGGCTCACCCAAGACCACTTGGCGCGCTTCGTCGTCGAAGTCATCGATGGACTCGATCTCTCCAACCTGACGCGCCAATATGCCGGTCGCGGCTCCAAGGCGCACCATCCAGCCACCTTGTTGAGCATTTTGG
>CAIYYA010000042.1 GCA_903930255.1 uncultured beta proteobacterium | reverse complement strand
TAAAGACTAAAGACTAAAGACTAAAAACTCAAGACTGGCAGTCCGCCGGTGTGCGCGGTGTCAACTTCTTATCGGCAGCGTACTTGGCAGCGGTGGCTTTCACCAGTGGCTTCAGAATTTGCTCGTCTGCTTGCAGCCAATCCGATGAGAAGTTCCATTTTTTGCCATCCCATGTGTGCACGCGAGCCCAGTTGGAGCCCATGTGGTCGGCACAGCTGGTGCTGATGGGGCGCATCACGCCTGCAAAGCCCAGTGCGTCGAGTTTCTTTTGGTCGAGTGCCAGATTTTCATAGCCCCAACGTGCTTGCTCACCGCTCATCCACTTGCCTTTGCCAAAGCGTTCTTGCGCACGGCGAACACCTTCAACCGCAAACATGGCGCTCATGGCACCGCGCATGTAAAGCACTTGCCCTACTTCGTCCTTTGGACCGGTGCCCTGACCCTTGTCATGCACTTTGGCCAAAATTTCTTTCACCACGGCTGACTGTGGCTCAGCACCGTGCTGCATGGTGACCGCGTTGTAGCCCTTGGCGCCATCGCCGACGTCTTTCACATCAGGTTCAGCACCCGACCACCAAACGCCATACATTTTTTCACGCGGATAACCGGTGGCTTGGGCTTCTTTGAGCGCGGTCGAATTCATCACACCCCAACCCCACAGCAGCACGTAGTCAGGCTTGGCTTGGCGCACTTGCAGCCAAGTGGCTTTTTGATCCACGCCGGGTGCGGTCACAGGTAGCAGTTGCAAATTGAAACCGTGCATGGCAGCACGCTCTTGCAGCAGTGGAATGGGTTCTTTGCCATACGGAGAATCGTGATACACCAAGGTTACTTTTTTGCCCTTGAGTTTGTCCAGACCACCTTCTTTTTTGCCAATGGTTTGCACCAGAGCATCCGCGGCCAGCCAGTAAGTGCCCGCCAGGGGGAAATTCCACTTGAAGATCAAACCATCCTGGCTTTCGCTGCGACCATAGCCAGCCGTGATCAGCGGAATTTTGTCGCCAGGGGCTTTTTCGGTCAGTGCGAAAGTGATACCAGTGGACAGCGGTTGAAACACCGTTGCACCACCGTGTTTGCCCTTCAGGCGCTCATAGCATTCGACACCACGATCGGTGGCGTAGCCGGTTTCACATTCTTCGTAAATGATTTTGACGCCATTGATACCACCGCGGGCATTCACCAGTTTGAGGTAGTCAGAATAGCCGTTAGCCCATGGCACGCCGTTGGGCGCATAGGCGCCCGTGCGGTAGGGCAAGCCCGGGAAAAACTGCTCTTTGGCTTGGGCAAACGCGGACGCGCCAACCGAGGCCAAGAGTGCCGCTAACGCAATGTGTTTAATTTTCATGCATGTCTCCTAAATAATGCACCGCAGTGCTTTGGTTAACGAAAAAAGAATCAATGAGGGAATGGCCACAGACGCAGTTTTTGTTTGGCAATGGACCAGAGTTTGGCCAAGCCATGCGGCTCCACGATCAGGAACCAGACGATCAGGGCACCAAAAATAATCAGCTCAGCGTGCGAAATACCAGATGTTGAAATGGTGATGCCAAACAAAGCGCCGAACAAAGGTAAAAACTGGTTCAGGAAAATCGGCAAAACCACAATGAAGGCTGCGCCAAAGAAACTGCCCATGATAGAGCCCATGCCACCGATGATGACCATGAAGAGTAGCTTGAAGGATAAATCCACAGAAAAAGCAGCCGGCTCCCACGAACCCAGATAAACAAAGCCCCACATGGCACCGGCCACGCCCACAATGAATGAGCTAACGGCAAAGGCGGTGAGTTTTGCGTACATCGGGCGAATGCCAATCACGGCAGCGGCCACGTCCATGTCGCGAATGGCCATCCACTCGCGACCAATGGCGCTGCGCACCAGATTTTTGGCCAGCAAGCCGAGCACCACCAAGATGCTTAAACAAAACAGATATTTGGAGACCGGGCTTTCAATCTCGATACCCAGCACTTGCAGACCCGAGACCGATACCGAGCCGGATGGCGCGTCGTTGGTAAACCATTTGATGCGCAAAAACATCCAGTCGCTGAAAAACTGTGCGGCCAGGGTGGCAACTGCCAGATACAAGCCTTTCACGCGCAAACTGGGTAAGCCGAACAAGATGCCAAATGTGGCTGCGCAAATTCCTCCCAGAACCAGTGCAACGAGAACCGGCATACCATCGACGCGGACAAAAAAGTTGAATGCCGAATACGCACCGACCGCCATGAAGGCGCCTGAACCCAGCGATATCTGACCGCAATAGCCGACCAGGATATTTACCCCCAAGGCGGCCACGGACATGATGACAAAGGGAATCAAGATGGCGCGAAACATGTATTCGCTGGTGACCAAGGGAACCACCAGAAAAGCCGCTGCAATGATGGCCAAAACTGCCACCCGGTCTTGCGTGATAGCAAAAATCTGCTGGTCAGCGCGATAAGATGTTTTGAACTGGCCGTTTTCGCGATAGAACATGATGATGTTGTGATTTAATTTTTATGAACAAATTGACGTCTAGAGCTTATGGGTAGTGCGTAGACTGCTATGAAAATTAGACGCGGTCAATAATTTTTTCGCCAAACAAACCCTGTGGTCGGTACAGCAGAAACAACAACGCCAGCACGTAGGCAAACCAGATTTCAATGCCGCCACCCACGTAAGGGCCGAGAAATACTTCGGATAATTTCTCGCCTACACCAATGATCAAACCACCGATGATGGCGCCGGGCACTGAGGTTAAGCCACCCAAAATGACCACCGGCAAGGCACGCAAGGCGACGGTTGTCAGTGAAAACTGCACGCCCAGTTTGCTGCCCCAGATCACGCCAGCGACCAAAGCCACGACACCGGCCACGCACCAGACAATGACCCAGATGCGGTTGAGCGGAATGCCAATACTTTGCGCCGCTTGGTGGTCATCAGCCACCGCACGCAGGGCCCGGCCGGTTACGGTTTTCTGGAAAAACAGGGTCAACAAGCCCACCAGCACGGCGGCGATCACGGCCGCGTACATGTCTTCTTTGTTGAGCATGATGCCGCCTTCAAACAAACCCTCAAAGGCAATGATCGGCTCTTTTGGCATGCCTACGTCAATTTTGTAAATGTCGCTGCCAAAAATGGTCTGACCAATGCCGTCCAGAAAGTAGCTGATGCCCAGCGTGGCCATGAGCAGTGTGGTGCCTTCTTGGTTGACCAGGTGGCGCAGTGCCAGCCGCTCAATCAGCCATGCCACGCCAAACATCAAAATGCCTGCACCGACAAATGCCAGCAGGTTGTAAACCACAGGGTTGTCGATGCCAGCATAGAGCGGGATCCATTCTGAAAACCGAGCCATCGCCAGCGCCGCAAACAGCACCATGGCGCCTTGGGCAAAGTTGAATACGCCCGAGGCTTTGTAGATCAGCACAAAACCCAAGGCCACCAGCGAATACAGCATGCCGGCCATCAGGCCGCCGAATAATGTTTCTAAGAAAAATCCCATCTTGTTCTTCCTTAATGTCCTGTGCCTAAATAGGCACTTATCACTTCTTCGTTGTTACGAACCTCATCCGGTGTGCCGTCGCCAATTTTTTTGCCGTAGTCCAGCACCACGACACGGTCGCTGATGTCCATCACCACGCCCATGTCGTGTTCGATCAGCACAATGGTGGTGCCAAACTCTTCGTTCACGTCCAGAACGAAGCGGCTCATGTCCTGTTTTTCTTCGACGTTCATGCCGGCCATGGGTTCGTCTAGCAGCAACAGTTGCGGCTCCATCGCCAATGCGCGACCCAGGTCAACACGTTTTTGCAAGCCATAAGGCAATTGACCGACCGGGGTTTTGCGAAACGCCTGAATTTCCAAAAAGTCGATGATGTGCTCGACAAACTCGCGGTGTTTTTCTTCTTCGCGCTGCGCCGGGCCAATGCGCAGGGCTTGCAAAAACAGGTTGCTTTTGATTTTTAGGTTGCGCCCGGTCATGATGTTGTCGATCACACTCATGCCCTTGAACAGCGCCAAATTTTGAAAGGTGCGCCCAATGCCCATGCTGGCCACCTGGTAGCTGTCCATGTGGCTAAAGGTTTGACCCTTGAAGGTGATGGCGCCCTGCTGTGGCCGATACACCCCGTTGATGCAGTTGAGCATGGAGCTTTTGCCGGCACCGTTGGGGCCAATGATGGCGCGCACCTCGTGCTCACATACATCAAACGAAATGTCGGTCAGCGCTTTGACCCCGCCAAAGCTCAAAGAGATGTTTTTAACGTCGAGGATGACGTTGCCGATTTGTTTAGTTGCCATGTTAAGCCGCTGCCTTCACGGGTACAAAGGTCTTGGCATCGTCGATGCGCAGCGTGGCGCTGACGCTGCCGGTGCGACCATCTTCAAACTTGACCTGGGTTTCAATGAATTGGCTGGTTTTGCCACCG
>CAIYYA010000041.1 GCA_903930255.1 uncultured beta proteobacterium | reverse complement strand
CCAACGCGCGCATTGCCGCGGGCGCCGTGATTCATGCCTTCACGCACATCGATGGTGAAAAGCTGGGTGTGACGGTGGGCGAGGGCTCTTTGATTGGTCCCTTTGCACGGCTGCGGCCTGGCGCCGATTTGGCGGCTGAAGTGCACATTGGCAATTTTGTGGAAGTTAAAAACTCCACCATGGCCAAAGGTGCCAAAGCCAACCACTTGGCTTACCTGGGCGATGCCACGGTGGGCGAGCGCGTGAACTACGGCGCGGGGTCGATTACCGCCAACTACGACGGCGCTAACAAACACCGCACCGTAATCGAAGCCGACGTGCACATTGGCAGCAATTGCGTGCTGGTGGCCCCCATCACCATTGGTGCCGGTGGCACGGTGGGGGGCGGCTCTACGCTGACCAAAGACACGCCGCCCTTGGCGCTGACTGTGGCTCGAGGCCGGCAGATCAGCATCGCCAACTGGAAACGCCCCAGCAAGAAATGACCGACCAGCTAACCGACGTGTTGCAGCGCGAGCTTGATGCAGCGCGCGCCGAGTTGCAAGACTTGACCTACCGGGTGTCGCACGACTTGCGTGCGCCACTGCGTCACATCCATGCTTATGCGCAGGTGATTCGGGAAGACTGGGCAGACCTGCCAGCCGAGGTGGCAGGGCATCTGGGCACGATACAAAAGTCGGCGCAGTTGTTGACGCAGCAGCTCGAGGGGTTGACCCAGCTTGCCCGAATTGGCCAGCAAACGCTGTCGCTGCAAACAGTGGATGTGGCTGCTATGGCGCAAGAGCTGGCTGCTGAGCTGGTGCTCCGCTATCCCAATACGCCAGTGCAATGGCAGCTGGCCACTGATGTGCCATTGGTTTGTGCCGATGCCTTGCTTTTACGCCAAGTGTGGCTACAGGTGCTGGACAACGCGCTCAAATTCAGTCGTCAGCGCACACCAGCCCAAATCACTTTAACTTGGCAGCTGGCAGACGCAGCGCTCGACGTGAAAACGTCGCAGTGCCAGATCAGTCTGCAAGACAACGGGGTGGGTTTTGCATCCGGTCAAGAGCAAGCTTTGTTCAAGGTGTTTGGCAAGCTGCACCCGGCTCGTGAATTTGACGGTTTGGGATTGGGGCTGCTTGGCTGCCGAAAAATCATGCAGCGATTGGGTGGCAGCATTGGCATTGCAGGCCAGCTGAACGCAGGTTGCTGCGTCACACTCAGTTTGCCGTTGGCAACGGCAGACGCGCGCCAAACTTGCTGCGCTTGATGCTGAAATAGGTTTTGACGTTGCGCACATTCGCATCAGCGGTGAACAGGCGTTGCGTCAGCGCCAGATAGTCGGGCATGTCGCGCGCGTGCACCACCAAACAAAAATCGGGCCCGGGTGAGACACGGTAGCACTGCTGCACCGCGTCTTCGGGGGCAACTTTTCGCTCGAAGGCTTCTAGTGCGGCCTGGTCTTGCCGGTCCAAGGTGATCTCGACAATCGCACAAAGACCGTGACCGACCACGCTGGCCAGTTTGTCAACACTCAGCACCGCGATATCGCGCTCGATCAGGCCGGCGTCGCGCAGGCGCTTGACACGGCGCAGACAGGTGGGCGGCGAAATGTGCACGCGTTCGGCCAAGGACTGATTGGCCAGCGCGGCATCTTGCTGCAACTGCGCCAGCAATAACAAATCAGTTGCGTCGAGGGTGATTGGTGGCGGCATAGTCTAAAGCTCCATCATTGGCGTTGTTGAGCCGACAAGCGCCACATCTTCCAGTGCGGCCAGAGCAGGTTAAGCGCGAGACCGCTCATGACGAGCGCTGTTGCCCCCAGTTTCCAGCCTGGTAGCCCTTCGCCTAACCACCATGCTGCGCTGCCCATGCCAAACACCGGCACCAGCAGTGCCATGGGCGTGATGGTGGCTGCCGAGTAGCGCGACAGCAGCCAACCCCAGGCAGCATAGCCAAACAGTGAGTTGCCCCAGGCTTGCCAGGCTACGGCAAGCCAGGTGAAGGTGTCAGCTTGCGCCAAGCCTGCCGCCATAGCTGGCCAGCCTTCGAACCAAAGCGAGAGCAGCGCCAGCGGTGGTGCGGCAAACAGGCTCGACCACACGACATAAGCCACCATGTTGATGCGCCCTGCAGCACGTGAAACCAGGTTGCCCCCGGCCCAAGACAAGGCGGCCAGCAAAATTAGCCCCAAACCCAGCAGGGTGGTGCTGGCGTCAGTGTGCACCGCGATCACGCCCAGACCAGTCGCGCCCAACGCCAGTGCCAGCCATTGAATGCGTTGCAGCGTTTCGCCGGCCATCAGCATGGCCAGCCCAATGGTGAAAAACACCTGCATCTGGATCACCAGCGATGCCAGCCCCGGCGCGATATGCCCGTTGATCGCGACAAACAGCAGGCCAAATTGGCCCACGCCAATAAGCAGGCCATAGGCGGCTAAATTGCGCCAGGGCACCGGCGGGCGCGGCAGGAAAAGAATGGCGGGCAGGACCACCACCGTAAAACGCAGCGTGGCAAACAGCAGCGGCGGCATGTGGCCCAAGGCCAGTTTGATGACGACAAAATTGCTACCCCACACTGCAACCACGGCCAGTGCAAGAAAAAAGTGACGCAGTGATAGTG
>CAIYYA010000040.1 GCA_903930255.1 uncultured beta proteobacterium | reverse complement strand
TTGAGCGCGCGCTTATTGGCTCCGGTCATGGCTTTGCCGCGACGCCCGTTGTCGAGCAAACTGTCCACAGCTTCTTGCAGCATGCGTTTTTCATTGCGTGCGATGATTTCTGGCGCTTTGAGTTCTAGCAAACGGCGCAGTCGGCTGTTGCGGTTGATCACGCGACGATACAGATCGTTTAGGTCAGAGGTGGCAAAACGCCCACCCTTGCCTTTGATCATGTCAGCCAGTGATTTGAGCGCGCGCTTATTGGCTCCGGTCATGGCTTTGCCGCGACGCCCGTTGTCGAGCAAACTGTCCACAGCTTCTTGCAGCATGCGTTTTTCATTGCGTGCGATGATTTCTGGCGCTTTGAGTTCTAGCAAACGGCGCAGACGGCTGTTGCGGTTGATCACGCGACGATACAGATCGTTTAGGTCAGAGGTGGCAAAACGCCCACCGTCCAGTGGTACCAGGGGGCGCAAATCGGGCGGCAAAACGGGTAGTACGTCGAGCACCATCCACTCAGGCTTGATACCTGATTTTTTGAACGCTTCAAGCAGTTTGAGGCGCTTGGTGTTCTTCTTGATTTTTAGCTCAGAGCCACTCGGGTCATTGCGTAATTTTTCAATTGAACTGTCGATGTCGAGGTTTTGCAGCAACTCCTTGACGCCTTCTGCACCCATCTTGGCTTGAAATTCGTCGCCATATTCCTTGAACTTGGCATCGAAATCGTCTTCGGACATGATGCTGTATTTTTTCAGCGGGGTCATACCGGGATCCGTGACCACGTAGGCTTCAAAATAAAGCACACGCTCGATGTCGCGCAGGGTCATATCCAGCACCAGGCCCAGACGACTCGGTAAAGACTTCAGGAACCAGATGTGCGCGCAAGGTGCCGCCAGGTCGATGTGCCCCATGCGCTCGCGACGAACCTTGGTTTGGGTGACCTCAACACCACACTTTTCGCAAATCACACCACGGTGCTTAAGGCGTTTGTATTTGCCGCACAGACATTCGTAGTCTTTGATAGGGCCAAAAATCTTCGCGCAAAACAGGCCATCACGCTCGGGTTTGAAGGTGCGGTAGTTGATAGTTTCGGGTTTTTTGACTTCGCCAAAAGACCACGAACGAATGGTTTCGGGTGAAGCCATGCCAATCCGGATGGCTTCGAAATGCTCATCGGGTGTAAATTGCTTGAACAGGTCTAGTAATGATTTCATGACTGCTTTCCTCTTGTTTGGCTGATTTACTTACGAGCGTTCCAGCTCAATGTCCAGACCCAAGGAACGAATTTCCTTGACCAACACGTTGAAGGACTCTGGCATGCCAGCTTCAATCGAATGTTCTCCTTTGACAATGCTTTCGTACACTTTAGTACGACCCTGCACGTCATCGGATTTGACCGTGAGCATTTCTTGCAAGGTGTAAGCTGCGCCATAGGCTTCCAGTGCCCAGACTTCCATTTCACCAAAGCGCTGGCCGCCAAATTGTGCTTTGCCACCCAACGGTTGCTGCGTTACCAAACTGTAAGGACCGGTGGAGCGTGCGTGCATCTTGTCGTCCACCAAGTGGTGCAGTTTCAGGTAGTGCATGTAGCCGATCGTCACAGGGCGTTCAAATCGATCACCCGTGCGCCCATCAAACAGATAAGCTTGGGTGCGGGTTGATGTCAGGCCTTTGGTTTGTGCGATGTCATCTGGGTAAGCCAATTTAAGCATGGCGCGAATTTCGGCCTCAGAAGCACCATCAAACACGGGTGTGGCAAAGGGCATACCGCTTGTCAGATTGGTTGCCATTTCGGTAATCTGGGCATCATTGAGCTGATTCAGGTCTTCTTTGCGGCCGGTGCCGTTGTAAATATCGTCTAGGTATTGACGCAATTCGGCCATCCGACCTTCGGTTTGCAGCATATCGCCAATGCGCTGACCAATGCCTTTGCCAGCCCAGCCCAAGTGAACTTCGAGCACCTGGCCCACGTTCATCCGGGACGGAACGCCCAAGGGGTTGAGCACGATGTCGCAGGGTGTGCCGTCGGCCATGTGTGGCATATCTTCCACAGGTACGATTTTCGAAACCACACCCTTGTTACCGTGGCGGCCAGCCATTTTGTCGCCGGGTTGCAGGTGGCGTTTAACAGCCACATAGACCTTGACCATTTTCAGCACGCCAGCAGGTAACTCATCACCTTGCGTCAGTTTCTTGCGTTTTTCTTCAAATGCCAGGTCAAAGCGATGACGTGTCTGTTCGAGCGAGTTTTTGATGCTCTCCAATTGGGCTGACACTTCGTCGTCGGCTGGGCGGATGTCAAACCAGTGGAATTTCTCAACCGATGCCAGATACGCGCTGTCGAGCTTGCTACCCTTGGCCAGCTTTTGAGGTCCACCATTGGCCGTTTTACCGACCAGCAGTTTTTCGATCCGTGCAAAAGCATCGGCTTCAACAATGCGTAATTGATCGTTCAGGTCAAGGCGAAAACGCTTGAGTTCGTCATCAATAATTTGCTGAGCACGGCGGTCGCGTACGATACCTTCACGGGTAAAGACCTGCACGTCGATCACGGTACCTTGTGAACCCTGCTCAACACGCAATGACGTGTCTTTGACGTCGCTGGCTTTTTCGCCAAAAATGGCGCGCAACAATTTTTCTTCTGGCGTAAGGGTGGTTTCGCCCTTTGGTGTGACCTTGCCGACCAATGTGTCACCGGGTTGCACTTCGGCACCCACGTAGATGATGCCTGATTCGTCCAAACGGTTAAGCTGTTGTTCGCTCAGGTTCGGGATGTCACGGGTAATTTCTTCGGCACCCAGTTTGGTGTCTCGCGCCATTACTACTAATTCTTCGATGTGAATCGATGTGTAGCGGTCTTCCGCAACAACGCGTTCGCTGATCAAGATCGAGTCTTCGAAGTTATAGCCGTTCCAGGTCATGAAACCAATCAGCATGTTCTGACCCAAGGCCAGTTCACCTAAGTCGGTGGAAGCACCGTCAGCAATCACATCACCCTTGGCGAGGTGATCGCCCTTTTTGACAATCGGGCGTTGGTGAATATTGGTGTTCTGGTTGGAGCGTTGGTATTTGATGAGGTTATAGATGTCCACACCCACTTCGCCAGCTTGCGCTTCGGCATCGTTGACGCGAATCACCACGCGAGTGGCATCGACATAATCGACCACGCCACCGCGAGATGCGACGACAACGGTACCCGAGTCAACGGCTGCGACACGTTCAATGCCGGTGCCAACCATGGGTTTTTCGGGACGCAGCACAGGCACAGCCTGGCGTGACATGTTGGCCCCCATCAAAGCGCGATTCGCGTCATCGTGTTCAAGGAAAGGAACCAACGAAGCCGCGACCGAGACAATTTGCGCGGGGGACACGTCCATGTATTGCACACGCTCAGCACCCACCATGATGGATTCGCCAGCCTCACGAGCCGAAATCAGCTCACCCGTCAATCGGCCTTCTTTGTCCAATATGGCATTGGCCTGGGCGATGACGTATTTGCCTTCTTCGATGGCTGACAAATAGTCAATGTCCATGGTGACCTTGCCGTCCACCACGCGTCGGTAAGGCGTTTCAATGAAGCCGTATTCGTTCAGGCGTGCATACAGCGCCAACGAGTTAATCAGACCGATATTCGGACCTTCAGGCGTCTCAATCGGGCAAACACGACCATAGTGGGTGACGTGCACGTCGCGCACTTCAAAGCCGGCACGTTCGCGTGTTAGACCACCTGGGCCAAGCGCCGAAACACGCCGCTTGTGCGTGATTTCAGAGAGCGGATTGGTTTGGTCCATGAACTGCGATAGCTGGGATGCACCAAAAAACTCTTTCAGGGCGGCAGAGATCGGCTTGCTGTTGATGAGATCGTGCGGCATCAATGGCTCTTGCTCAGCCTGACCTAAACGCTCTTTCACCGCTTTTTCGATACGAGCCAGTCCCATGCGGTATTGGTTCTCAGCCAGTTCACCGACGCAACGCACGCGGCGGTTGCCCAGGTGATCGATATCGTCGACATCGCCGTGTCCGTTGCGCAAGTCCACCAGCACCTTGACGACAGCCAAAATGTCTTCATTGGTTAGCACCATCGGACCGGTCGATTCAGCACGACCCATTTTGGCGTTGAACTTCATACGACCGACACGTGACAAATCGTAAGTGTCTGGGTTATAGAAGAGACGCTGGAACAAGGCCTGCACGGCATCTTCGGTCGGTGGTTCGCCGGGGCGCATCATGCGGTAAATGGCAACACGAGCGGCAAATTCATCGGCTGTTTCGTCTGTGCGCAGGGTTTGCGAAATGTAGGCACCCTGATCGAGTTCGTTGGTGTAGATGCATGCCATGTCTTGAACGCCAGCACTGCGCAGCTTTTTCAGCAGTGCTTCGGTCAGCTCTTCGTTGGCTTTGGCCAGAATTTCACCGGTTTCGGCATCCACCAGATTGCGTGCCACGACACGGCCAATTAGAAAGTCTTCGGGAACAGAAATGTGGGTAGTGCCCGATTGTTCGAGTTCACGGGTGTGCCGCGCAGTAACACGCTTTTCTTTGGCAACAACCACTTTGCCGCTCTTGTCGGTCATGTCAAAACGGGCAATTTCACCACGCAGGCGTTCGGCCACAAATTCCATTTGAGCGCCGCTGTCCATCAGGCGGAAGTTGTCGTTGACAAAGAAGTTGGCCAAAATTGACTCGTTGTTCAAGCCAATGGCCTTGAGCAAAATCGTCACAGGCATCTTGCGGCGACGGTCAACCCGGAAATACAGCATGTCTTTTGGGTCAAACTCAAAATCGAGCCATGAGCCACGGTAAGGGATGATGCGTGCCGAAAACAGTAGCTTGCCTGAACTGTGCGTTTTGCCCTTGTCGTGCTCGAAAAACACGCCGGGTGAGCGGTGCAACTGAGACACGATGACACGCTCGGTGCCATTGATCACAAACGAACCCTTGTCGGTCATCAGGGGCACTTCGCCCATATAGACTTCTTGCTCCTTGACTTCTTTGACAACCTTGTTTTGCGAAGTTGAGGACTCACGGTCATAAATGATCAGCTGCACACGGGCGCGCACGGCCGATGCGTAAGTAAGGCCACGGGTCTGGCATTCACGAACGTCAAATGCGGGTTTTGCCAGGTTGTAGTCGAGGTATTTCATCTCGACAAATCCGTTATGCGAAACGATCGGGAAAGCAGCATCAAAAGCGGCTTGCAGTCCTTCGTTGGTGCGTTTTTTGGGCGCAATGGCCGCTTGCAAAAACGCCGTGTAGGCATCTTTTTGCATCTGCAACAAGTAAGGTATCTCGAGCACGCTGTCGCGGTTGCCAAAATTTTTACGAATCCGTTTGCGTTCGGTGTATGTGTAAGCCATGAAATCTCCGGGCAAAGACTAAGGAATCTGGTGTAGTCCTGGGCGACTTTTAATCTTGGTGATTGGCCACTACCAATCATTGGCGGACGGTTGCACATTGCATGCAACCCGAACCAAGGCATCTTCTGCTGTCGGGGTTAGAAGACACTGAAAAACGACCCACAAGGGCGTTTTTCACTATGTTCTTCATCAACACCAAAGGCTGGGCGCCTGTCACAGCGTCCAGCCCAGGGTGAAAACTCAATTACTTGATTTCAGCCTTGGCGCCAGCATCAAGCAGCTTCTTCAAAGCGGCATCAGCGTCAGCCTTGGAAACGGCTTCCTTGACGTTTTTCGGTGCGCCGTCAACCATGTCCTTGGCTTCTTTGAGGCCCAGGCCGGTGAGTTCGCGCACTGCCTTGATAACCGATACCTTTTGAGCACCCGCTTCAAGCAGAACAACGTTGAATTCGGTTTTTTCTTCAACCACAGCAGCAGCTGCACCGCCGCCAGCAGCAGGAGCCGACATGGCGGCTGCACTTACGCCAAAT
>CAIYYA010000039.1 GCA_903930255.1 uncultured beta proteobacterium | reverse complement strand
GCGCGGCAAGAAAGTCAAAATCTTCCAGTTCATGAAAGTGCCCAGTGCCCGTTTTGGTGAACACCGAATGTTTGAGCAATTGGGCATTCCGATTGAGGGGCTTGGTGATGGCTTTAGCTGGAAGAGTCAAGACCTGGAGCACTCAGCACAACTGGCGCGCGACGGTTGGCAAAAAGCCAGAGCGGCGATTTTGGGCGGGGAATTTTTTATGGTGACCTTGGACGAAATCACCTACCCGCTAATCTACGGCTGGCTGCCGCTGGACGATGTGCTGCTTACCCTGAAAACGCGCCCAAGCCAAGTGCATGTGGTGCTGACCGGGCGGCGCTGTCCACCTGAGATCATCGAACTGGCCGACACCGTGACCGAGATGCAGATGGTCAAACATGCTTTCAAGGCAGGTATTCCGGCGCAGCGTGGGATTGAGGATTGATACACGGCCATTGCAATGTCAATTGATCTTGTTAGTCAATCGGTTGAAACCGGCACAGTGGTGCCGTTCTTGGGCTTGCTGCTGGCCTTGCTCATCGACCGCTTTTGGGGCGAGCCGCGCGTGCGCTGGCACCCGGTGGTGTGGATGGGCAACTACTTGCAGCTAGCCGGTGAACGGGTCCAGCGGAGTGCCAGTCAGCATTCGCCAGACTACAAGGTTTTTTGGCTTGCAGCGCTTTACTGGTGTGCGGGAGTTGCTATTTTTGTGATAGCGGCTTTGGCGCTCGAGGTGCTGCTTTTGACATTCCCGCCAGTGCTGTCTGTACTGCTGCTGGGGCTGGTTTTAAAGCCCATGCTGGCCTGGGCCATGCTCAAAAGCGAGGTGTTAGCCGTTGAAGCAGCTTTAAGCGAATCGCTGGCGGCTGGCCGGCAACGCCTGAGCTGGTTGGTGAGCCGTGATGTGACTCAACTCAGCGCGGTACAAGTGCGCGAGAGCGCCATCGAATCGCTGGCAGAGAATTTGAACGACTCAGTGGTGGCGCCGATTTTCTGGTTTGTGCTGCTGGGCCTGCCCGGTGCGGTACTCTACCGTTTTGCCAACACCGCCGATGCCATGTGGGGCTACCGGGGGGTCTATAAAGGTCAAAACTGGGAATGGGCGGGCAAATGGGCGGCGCGTGCCGATGACCTGCTGAGCTGGTTGCCCGCGCGGCTCACCGGTGTGCTGCTGGCTCTGGTTTGCCGGGTTTCGCTACGCCAGTTGCGTGCACAAAGCAGGCTGACGCCGTCGCCCAACAGTGGCTGGCCGATGGCTGCCATGGCGCTGGCGTTGGGTGTGTCGTTGGGCAAGCCGGGGGTATATCGCTTGAACGAAGTGGGTTCTGAAACACAAAGCAGCGACGTTCAACGTGCCATTGTTTGTGCATCAAAAACCCTTCTGGTGCTTGTTCCCATTGCGTGGCTAGCTATTTATGTTGTAGCGATTATGAAGACAGGCAGCCCATGACAAGTGCACGCATTCATGGCGGCGGCGACAGCTTGGGCGTGCCCAGTTTTGATTTTTCGAGCAACAGCAACTCCTGTGGCCCGTGTCCGCAAGCGCTGAACGCGGTGCAACAGGCCAATGTCTGTGTTTATCCGGATGCCGATTACATCGATCTGCGTGCCCAATTGGCTGCCTTTCATGGCGTCAGCGTCGGGCGTATGGTGTTGGCAGGCAGTGCCAGCGAGTTCATCATGCGCATGACGGCAGCCGTGGTGCGCAGCGCCGGTGCTGCCGGTGCCACCAAAGTGTCTCTGCCAAAGCACGCCTATGGCGACTACCAGCATGCAGCCAAAGCCTGGGGTTTGGCGCTGGCCGAGCGGCCCGATAGCGCGCAACTGGTTTGGGCTTGCGAGCCATCGAGCCCCCTTGGGCAAGCACATACGGGTTGGCCACTTGATCTGGCGCAGCAGGTGCTCGTGCTGGACGGCGCCTACGCACAACTGCGCCTGAGCGGCAAACCCAGCTTGAATGTTGCCCAGCTCAACCAGGTCTGGCAGCTTTACACCCCCAACAAGGCGCTCGGACTGACGGGTGTGCGGGCTGCGTATGTGATAGCGCCTAAAGCAATGCAGACAAGCACTCAGGGACATATTGATCAATTGGTTTGCCATTTGAATCAGCTCGCCCCGTCATGGCCGGTGGGTGCGCATGGCGTGGCCATGCTGCAGGCCTGGGTCAGCCCGCCGGTGCAGGCCTGGCTGGCCAACTGTGTGCCACTGCTGCGCCAGTGGAAAGCTCGACAAATCGCCATGCTGGAGTCCTTGGGTTGGCAGTTGTTACCCAGCGAGGCCAATTTTTTCTGCGCCAAGCCATTGCAGCCGGTTGACCTGCAATGGCTGCGTGAAAATCATGGCATCAAGCTGCGCGATGCCAGCTCGTTTGGCTTGCCCGGTTGGCTGCGCCTGGGGGTGTTGCAGCCATCGGCGCAAGATGCGCTGCAAATGGCGTTACGACAATAAAACTGCGCCCTGGCGCAAACCAGCGACCTTTCTGCTCAAATTGCACGTATTTTCAATCAAGCGCTTTTTTATCATGAACCCCGTCAAACCCGATCCGTACCAACCTTGCCCCTGCGGCAGTGGCCTTAAATACAAGTTTTGCTGTTATGCCAAGGGGCAGGCCCTGAGCAAGGAACACCCGCTGACGCTGATTAAGAAATCACTTGATTACCCGGTGGTGCAGTGCTGGATCAATGAAAACTGGCAGCAGCATGGTCTGGCAAATGTTTTTGTCATTCGCCAGGAGCCCAATTTGAAATTGATTATTGGGGTTTATTTGGTGGATGTGTTGTGTCTGGGCGTTAAAGACACTTTTTGCAACGCCAATCTTGACGCGTCAGAAGTGAAAAAATTGCTGATCAGCTCGGGCATGCCCATCGTCGAAATTGATTATGAAGACGCACGCAGCCTGGTTCTTGGAGCGATTGCCTATGCCAGAACATTGGGCATTGAACCGCATGAGGATTGGCGAAATGCGAGTTACGTGGTCGATCCACAGCGCCCTTTTGTACCTAAATTTACTTTTGGCAGCAACGGCGAACCGATGTATGTGCAGGGTCCGTTTGATGATGCTGATGCCATTGCCAAACGTTTGTTAGCTAAAAAATGATAGCTGCTTGTGCAGTGCTGACGGGCGTTAGCGGCTGTTTTGCTGGAGCTGTGAGATGCCATCGTTTTGCTGCAAGCGAGCCATTAAGCATTGCCGTCAACACACTACATTAACGACATGTTGCCAGTGCCGCAGCTTTTGGTTTACCTGCGCCGTGAAGATGTATTGGGTTGGCGCGAGGACTTTGAACAGTTCTTGAAATTGGTGCCGGATGTGCCTGCGCTTGCTGGCGATGCGCTTTTAACAATCTACTGAACAACAACAGCGAGGGAATCCACCATGTCAGAACTGAATTTCAAGGGCAAAGAATTTGTCTATAACCACCACCTCTCGGTGCCGCATCGGCCTTTGGTGCCGGTGGCGGATAAATCAATCGGCGCGACCCGGCTGGACGGCAATTTGATTGTGCAGGGGGACAACCTGCACGCGCTTAAAAGTTTGTTGCCGATGTACGCCAACCAGGTCGATTGCATTTTTATTGACCCGCCGTACAACACCGGCAACGAGGGCTGGCGCTACAACGACAACGTCAACAGCCCCATGATGCAGGCCTGGTTGCAGGCCAACCCGGTGGGCATTGAGGACGGACTGCGGCACGACAAGTGGTGCGCCATGATGTGGCCGCGCTTGCGGCTGTTGCATGAGTTGCTGGGCGAGGCGGGCAGCATCTGGATCACGCTGGATGACAACGAGATTCACCGGGCACGGGGCATGCTGGACAGTATTTTTGGCGAACATAACTTTGTGGCTACCTGCATTTGGCAGAAAAGAACATCGCCTGATGCTCGAAAGAATTTAGGTGCTGCTCATGATTACGTTCTTGTTTATGCCAAAAACAAACCACTCCTGTATTTGAACAAACTTCCCATGTCAGAAATGCGTGTGGAAGACTTCACTAATACGGATAAAGATCCAAAAGGTTCATGGGCTTCCGTAGATTTATCTGCGCAAGAGGGGCATGCAACAAAAGATCAGTTCTACACAATAGTTGCCCCGAATGGTAAGCAACACAAACCCGCCGAAGGTAGATGCTGGGGTTTGATTGAGAGCACCTATAAATCGCTATTTGACGAAGGACGAATTTGGTTTGGAGTTGATGGGAATGCAAAACCGCGTTTAAAACAATATTTTGAAGAATCTGGTGACAGTACTGTATGGACATGGTGGCCAAATAGCGAAGTCAGCCATACGCAGGAAGCAAAAAAAGAAGTTTTAGAGATTATGGGGTCTGAGGTTTTTGAAACCCCTAAACCCAGTAAATTACTCGAACGAATTTTTTCAATTGCGACCAATAAGACAAGTATCGTGCTCGATTCATTCGCCGGTTCCGGCACCACGGCCCATGCTGTTTTGGACGCCAATAAAAAAGACGCTGGTAACCGCAAGTTCATTCTGGTCGAATGCGAAGACTACGCCGACACGTTGACCGCCGAACGGGTGCGCCGCGTCATCAAGGGTTACAAATTCAAAGGCACCCAGCGCGAAGAGTTGCTGCGCAAGTCGCTCAACTTCACCGACCTGAAACGCTCCGACAAACTGCTGGACCAGATCGCCAGCATCGAAAATCTGGACGCGCACCGTTTCGACAAGATAGACAAGACCGTCAAAAACGGTGAGTTACTAGTGGAGGGCGTGAAAGCCATCAAGGAGCAAAAGGAGGGGCTGGGTGGTAGCTTCACTTATTGCACTTTGGGCGACACCATCGTCATCGACCGCATGTTGACCGGCGAGAGCCTGCCCAGTGCCGAGGCCCTGGGGGCATTGCTGTTCCACATGGCGACCAACGAGGTCAAACCCGTGATCAAGAAGGCGCAGAGCGTGGGCGTTGCAAGTTATCTGGGCGAGTCCGCCAGTTTTCACGTCTGGTTGATTTACCAGCCGACGCTGGACTTTTTGACCTCGCGCGAAGCGGCGTTAACGCTCTCGCTGGCGCGTGCGCTGACGGCAGCCAAACCGGCCAAGGCTGGCGCAAACGCCAAGCGGCATCTGGTGTTCGCCCCTGCCAAGTTTGTCTCGCAAAAGCTGCTGGACGAGGAAAAATTGCCGGTGGAGTATGCGCCGCTGCCGTGGGCCTTGTACCGCGTTGAAAGGTCTTGAGATGGCCATGCGCGAACTTGAATATCAAGGCCGTGTGCTGACACGGCTGGACAATTACCTGACCGAATTGGCCACCCAGAAAAAGAAAGCCGACAAGATAGCCGCAGCCAATGTGGGCGAGACCGATCCCGATTTGATCCGCCCCGTGCCCAACTTTGCGCTGCAAACCTGGGAGGCGATGCGGGCGGCGGGTAAGTTACCGGAATCACGGCTCAACATCCCTTATTCGTCCCGTGCCGATGGCTGCGCCCGCCCGGTGCCAAACATTATTTTCAAGGTACCCACGGGGGGCGGCAAGACTTATCTGGCGGTGTCGGCCCTGGCCAAAATTTTTGGCCGCTATCTGGGGCGACAAAAAGGGTTTGTGTTGTGGATCGTGCCCAATGAGGCCATTTACGCCCAGACCAAGCGCCAACTGGCCGACCGCCAGCACCCGTTTCGCCAGATGCTGGATGTGCTCTCGGGCAATGCGGTGCGCTTGCTGGAAAAGACGGATGCACTGGACGCCCGCGACGTGGAGTCGCACCTGTGCGTGATGTTGCTCATGTTGCAAGCGTCCAACCGCGAGAACAAAGACACGCTGAAGATGTTCCGCGACCGGGGCGATGTGAATGGCTTCTTTCCGCCCGAGGGTGATCAGGACGCCCATGCCGAAGTTTTGAAGCAAAACCAGAATCTGGATATTTACGATTTAGTGGGTTCGGCCTATCCGTGGTCGCAAGTGAAAGACTCGCTGGGCAACGCCTTGCGTTTGATTCGCCCGTTGGTGGTGATGGATGAGGGCCACAAGGCGATTTCAGACTTGGCCTTTGCCACGCTCTATGGTTTTAACCCGTGCTTTGTGCTCGAACTTACTGCCACGCCCAAGGATGTCGCTGCCACGGGCGGCAAGGTGCCCAAACCAGCCCGCTATTCCAATGTGTTGGTCGAAGTGAAAGGTATTGAACTAGACCGCGAGGGCATGATCAAGATGCCGATGAACCTTGATCCGCGCGAAGGCAGCGACTGGCGACAGACGCTGGCGGTGGCGCTGAACCGAATCAAGTCATTGAACCAATCGGCCCGCCAATTGCAGGCCGACACGGGCCGCTACATTCGCCCGATTTTGCTGGTGCAGGTGGAGCGCACCGGGAGCGACCAGCGCGATGGCATGCATATTCATGCGCTGGATGCCAAAGAGTGGCTCATGACCGTGGGTGGGCTGGATGAGGCTGAAATTGCCGTCAAAACTGCCGATACCAACGACTTGGCGAACCCAGAAAACCTTGACTTATTGGCCCCGACCAATCGGGTACAGGTCATCATCACCAAGTCAGCCCTGCAAGAGGGCTGGGATTGCCCTTTTGCCTACGTGCTGTGCGCCCTGGCGGCCAGCTCCAACCTGTCGGCCATGACGCAATTGGTGGGGCGTATTTTGCGTCAGCCGCAGGCGCAAAAAACGGGCGTGGCGGCGCTGGATGAGTGCTATGTGATTGCGCATCACGCCAATACGTCGGACGTGGTCAACGCAATTAAAAAGGGGCTGGAAGAAGACGGCATGGGCGACTTGGTGCGTGAGATTCATGTCGGCGAGAGCGCCAAGCCGCTGGGTTCTCGACCCATACAGCGCCGTGAAAAGTTTTCGCACACGGAAATCTATTTGCCAAAATTGTTGACGCTGGCAGACGGGCTGCTGCGGGATTTTGACTACGAACAGGATATTTTGTGCGCGCTGGACTGGCAGGGTCTGGACGTTGAACCGCTGGTGGCGCTGATTCCTGCCAATGCAGCCAGCGCGGAGCACCAGATGCGGCGCATCAAACTGACGGATTCTGGTGATGAGCGCATCGTGTCTGAGCTGGCCGGTACGACACTGGAAACGTTGGTGTTTGATACCGCCTATGCGGTGCGGATGGTGTCGGACATTGTGCCCAATGCGTGGTGGGCGCGTGGCATTGTGGGCAAGGTGCTGGCCGGTCTTCAAGCCAAAGGCATGGGAGACAAGCTTCTGGGCGAGCTCTCAGGTTTGATTGTTGAAGAACTGCGTCAATGGCTGGCGTTGCAGCGTAGTACTCGGGCTGAAGCGCTATTTCGTGCCGAGGTGGCAGCCGGGCGGATTCAGTTTCGTCTGCGCACCGATGGTCGCAACTGGCATCTGCCCAAAGAAGCCGAAACTTTTGAACCAGAAGGTGCGCCGAGGTTGCCCGGTAGTGACGGGATGAATTTGGAGCGCAGCCTTTTTTGGCCTATTTACCAAGGCGACTTTTCTAGTCATGACGAGCGCGACATCGCGGTCTATCTGGATGGCGATAAGGCCTTGACATGGTGGCACCGTAACGTGGCTCGCTCCCATTACGCGCTGCAAGGCTGGCGACGCGAGAAGATATACCCCGATTTCATCTTTGCAGTTCAGCATGGGGTGAGCGATAGCAAACTGGTCGTGCTTGAAATGAAAGGGATTCATCTCTCTGGCAATCCAGACACGGTTTACAAACAGTCCGTTTTGCAACTGATGACCGAAGCTTTTGCGGTGGAAAAAGTGCCACGCGTGGGCGAGTTTGAGTTTGTGGTGGAAGACGGCACCAGCGTTGCGTGTGATTTGGTGTTGATGACGGAGTGGAAAACCAAATTGCCTGCGTTCTCCGCCAAGATTGGCAAATGAAAGAATTTCGTGATGAATTTGAATCCACCCGCGAATCCTTCAGTTTTCCCAGCCCGCAGCCAAGTCACCGCAGCGCTGGAGCGTGCCGCCCAGCGTGCTCGCCTCATTGCCGAGCAAACCGGCACCAAGCTGATTGTGGTTGCGCCGCCCCAGACACCCAACGTCACCGATAACAGCATGAAAACAGTACGGAGTGTTGCAAATGAAAACTGAACTGGTGAAATCGTTAACCAGCACTTTTGAGGCTTGCGCACAGCGGGCTGATAACGGTGTTGAGTTTTGGCTGGCACGCGACATTCAGCACCTGCTGGGGTATTCTGAATGGCGCAATTTTGTGACTGTCGTCAACAAAGGCAAAACCGCGTGCGAAGTGTCTGG
>CAIYYA010000038.1 GCA_903930255.1 uncultured beta proteobacterium | reverse complement strand
GTGTCTATCCGTACTACTGCACCGAGTTCTGCTCGGCACTGCACCTGGAAATGCAGGGTTACCTGCTGATTAAGCCTAAAGGCTGGAAACCCACCAAGACCGGTGGCCTGGCAGCCCAGAGCTACACCGAAGCCGACTACAAGGCCACAGTGAAGAAGGTGGCAGACACCCAGGCCATCATCGATTCCGTGGTGACCTACATCACCAGCGTGAACTACAAGGACTTCCCGGAAGTTGTGGCGATGGTCGAAGACGCGTTTGACCAGCTCGGCAAGACCAAGGACATCAAGGTCAAACACGAAGCGGCGGCTGCCAAGAAAGACTGGGAAAACGCCAATTTGTGGGCCGAGCAAGTGTGGCAATACCAGGTCAAAACCGCTGACCTCGGCTTGCGAGCCAAGACTTTCCTGGAGCAAAACGGTGCCAAGAAAGTCAAGTAACTTAAGGCAGTTCATTTGAGCTTGCGTGCACGCAGGCCATAGTCACGGGTTGAGCGCCATGCGTGCTCAACCCGTCGTTCATTAAAGGAAGACCATGAAGACAAAATTGTTAATTGTTGGCGTGCTAAGCGCTTTTACCTCCGGCGTGGTAATGGCCGATGGGGCTGCGCTCTATGCTGAAAAAACGTGCATTGCCTGCCACGGCAAAGATGGCAAAAAACCCCTCATCCCGGCCTACCCCAAGATTGCTGGGCAAAACGCGGCGTACGTTGAAGCGCAAATGCTGGACATCAAAAACGGGGTACGCACCAATGGCAACAGTGCGGCCATGAAAGGCGTTATGCACTTGGTTTCAGACGCTGAGATCAAAGAAATCGCCCAATACATTGCAAAGCTGAAGTAATTCAGCGACTTTACAAACCTGGATTGATTGATATGAAAAATTTATTGACACTGGCCTTCGTACTGGCACTCGCTCCGGCTCTTTGTTTGGCGGGTCCTCCTGCACCCAAACAGTCTGGCATTGAAGCCAAAGACTACAAGTGGAACGCCCAGGAGGGTGAAAAAATTGAGGCGCTCAAGCTCAAAGGTATCGCCAAAGCCGGCAAGGAAGGTTATGAAGTTTGTGGTGCTTGCCATTTGCCCAATGGCGCGGGTCGGCCCGATGGCACTTTTCCGCAGCTTGCTGGCCAGCACTCCACCGTGCTCATCAAGCAGATGGCCGATATTCGCGCCGGCTTGCGTGACAACCCCACCATGTACCCGTTTGCCAAAGAGCTGACCGATGCGCAAGAGCTGGCCAATGTCTCGGCTTACATCGAGAGCCTGTGCATTCCGGTTGTCCATGGAATGTACGAAGGCCCCGATGCCGCTGCGCAGATTGCAGACGGCAAAGCCATGTATGAAAAAGAATGCGTTGAATGCCATCTGAAAAACGGTGAAGGTGTCAAAGACAAGTTCTACCCGGTACTCGCCGGTCAACATTACAAATACCTGCTGCGCCAGATGACGGAAATTCGCGATGGCAAGCGCCGCAATGCCAACCCGGACATGGTCACTATCATCAAAAAATACAACGACAAGCAATTGGTCTCGATCTCAGCCTACCAGGCCAGTTTGAGCATGCCGGGTTCGATGTGCAAAGCTGGCAAACCGGCAGCCAAAAAGAAGGGTTGATTTGTGACAGACCAGACCCAACAAAACCGCTTGATCACGGCATTGACGATGGTCGCTTTGGTGGCCATGATCGCTGCTTTTTTTGCGCCGATTTGGTGGGTCTCGCTCACCGCACCCAACTACCCGAAGGACGCTTTTCCGGATGGCATCCGGATTCACTTTCACTTTGATGTGGTGAAAAACGGCTGTAGCGCGGTGGGTGCCAACACCCGCATGGGCTCAGAGACCATGCAGGCCGACATGGGCCCCGATTCAGAGCGCTACAACCCGATTTTGGATGCCAAAAAAGATGTCAACAAGGACGCTGCCGGCTTGGATTGTGTGCATGAAATGAACACCATCAACCACTACGTGGGAATGTTTCCGATCGCTACGGGTGCGCCTGTTGAAAAACCGTTGGCCAAGTATTTTTTTGGTTTCTTTACCGTGATGTTGCTGGGGTTTATGACGCCAGCCGGCAAACGCCGGGTAATGTTGTTAGCGGCTGGTTTCACCGTTGTCGCTGCCTGGGTGCTGGCAGAACAATTGGCCATGGGTCACCTCGCCAGTCACGTTAAAAATTACATGGCTGAAGCCGCCACCTTCTTTAACCAACCTGAGCGGATCCAGGTTTGGGGCGATAACGTCACGCTTTATAGCCAAATAGCCATTTGCGGACTGATCGCCGCCATGCTGGTGGTGGTTGCTGGTGTCGCCAAATTTCCCCGGTTTTCTTTGTTGCTGGCACTGGTTCCGAGCTTGTTGCCGCTGTATTTCTTGATCGAATACGCGGGCTGGCTCTGGTTTTTTGGCCACAACATGCATCCTTGGGGTGCCTTTACGGTGAAGCCTTTCATGCCCACCGTGTTTGGCGAAGGAAAAGTAGCGCAGTTTTCCACCTACTCTTACCCTTACTGGGGTTACGGCTTGCTGATGGTCACCTTTGCTTGCCTGATGATGGCGCTCTTGTTGCGCCGTCGTCAAATGCGTGAAGGTGTCGAACGTCAATCAAAATGACAACAAAACGTTGGTTCCCGTTGTTATCCGGTTTTCTGATGGTGTCGTCGCTGTTGCTGGCGGCACCCACCGAGCCCGAGAATGCGGCAGACAAACCCCCAGCGCTCGGAGCCACGGCAGACATGTCCACAGCGCCGCGCGTGAATGTCGATCGCCCCAAGCCGACTTTTCCGCTGTATGAGCGCCACAAACGGGTGCATGGGCTCAAACCCTTTCAGAACTTGGTCGATGCGGCACCGGCAGGGTCGGTGCTGCAGGTTCCTCCTGGCATTTACGCCGGTCCGGTCACACTTGACAAGCCTTTGACAATCGAGGGCGACGGCATGGTGACGATTGATGCGGGTGACCGAGGTACCGTGTTTATCATGCGAACCGATGCCGCAACTCTACGTGGGGTGCACCTGACGGGTTCGGGTGACTCGCACGACACCGATGACTCTTGCCTGGATGTGCGAGGTCACCGCAACCGCATTGAGCAACTCGTCATCGACAATTGTCTGTTTGGCATTGACCTCAAGCAATCCAACGACAACACCGTGATTGGCAATAAGGTGCGCTCCAAACCGGTGGACGTGGGGGTGCGCGGGGATGGTCTGAGGCTGTGGTACAGCCATCGCAATCTGCTTGAGGGCAATGAGATCAGTGATTCTCGCGACATGGTCGCTTGGTATTCCAACGACAACATTTATCGGCGCAACTTTGGCACACGCAGCCGCTATTCACTTCACTTCATGTTCGCCAAAGACAATATTGTTGAAGACAACCGCTTTATTGACAACGCGGTGGGGGTCTATTTCATGTACACCGAAGGCGGTGTTTTGCGCAACAACTTGATCTCACATGCAACCGGCGCGACCGGCATGGCGATTGGTTTCAAGGAGGCCAGCAACACCTTGATTGAAGGCAACGAGATCATTTATTGCGCGGTTGGCATTGGTTCTGACCTTTCACCGTTTCAGCCCGACAGCAAAATCTGGGTTCGCAACAACCGGTTTGCCTACAACGGAATCGCTTTGCAGTTCACCAGCGAACTCGGTGGTAATGTGGTAACGGACAACGTTTTTGAGGGCAACCTGACCAACGTGGTGCAGTCCGGGCGTGGCAAAGCCGGTTTAAACGAATGGGTTGGCAACTATTGGGACGATTACACCGGGTTTGATCGCAACCATGACGGCACGGGTGACACCCCCTATGAACTCTATGCCTACGCAGACCAGATCTGGATCGAAATGCCCACAGCGCGGTTTTTCAAAACGGCCCCGGTGCTGGAACTGCTCGACTTTCTGGAGCGTTTGGCACCGTTCTCGTCACCAGAGCTAACGCTTAAAGACGAGCGTCCGCGCTTTGTCAAGCCTAAAGGAGTGCCTGGATGACGGATACCAAGTCGGAAAGTCAAGCGCCGCAAGTCACTAAAAAGCGCCTTACGCGGCAAGACCGCCGAAGGCTGCTGCGTACCGCGCTGCTGGCTGGGGGCGTTTTGGGGGCGGCACTGTCGGGATATTTGCCATTGGTTTACGCCAAGACCAAGCGTCTGCGTCCTCCAGGTGCGTTAGACGAGAAAGATTTGCTGGGTTCGTGCATCAAATGTGGTCAGTGTGTGCAGGTTTGCCCGGTGCAGGCCATCAAACTGGCCGATCTTGTAGATGGCTTTGGGGTCGGCGTGCCTTATATCGACGCACGCCAGCAGGCTTGCGATTTTTCGTGTGACGCCGTTCAGTGCATTCTGGCCTGCCCAACCGGCTCGCTGGCTTATGACAAACCAGACTTTCTGAAACTAAGAGCCGGTGCCAGCCTGGCCAGCAAACCGGTTCTCAAAGCCAAAGAGAAAGATGCTGAGCCGACGCTCAACCTGAAAGAACGCATGGGTGTGGCTCGGCTCAGTCGTCCCGAAGCCTGTCTGGCAACACAGGGCAAGGGCTTCAAGGGGCAAGCTCGGGGTGCCGACTTCAAGGGACGCATGCGCTATATGGATGTGGATCGCTGGAAACCCATTTTGCTGTCCCAGCACCCTTACGATGTCAAGGAATGCAATCTGTGTGTCAGTGAATGCCCGGTGGGCGGGGCCATTTCCATGGAAACCCTGACCACGGCTGATGGCAAAACCCGTCGTCAGCCCGTGATTCACGAGCCCTGCGTAGGGTGTGGCGTCTGCGAGATGGTCTGCCCAACCGAGCAGGCCTGTATCGTGATTGAAGCTCGTGAGGTTTGGCACGTATGAAAAACGTTCACTGGCAACGATTTTTTGAGCAGATTGCCATCATGTTTGGTCGCGAGCCGAAGAAGCCGACTGTGATAACTGAGCGGGCACAGCAGGTTCACGAACTCAAGCGCATGGCCAACAAGGTCGAGGTGCGCGCTGCCATCCTTGCCGCTCACGAGAAACCGCATGGCCATACCTGGCGCAATCGCCGTTGGGCCGTGCTGATATTTGTGAATCTTTTTTTTGCTGTGTCATTTGGTTTTGATATTCAAATTCTCGAAGGTGCGCTGACGGCCTCACGCTTGATTGGCTTTCACCTGATTGACCTGAATGCGGCGCTGCAGGTGATGTTGGCGCACAAACACATCATCGTCAACCTGGTGATTGGCACATCCACCGTCATGGTCATCTGGATACTGCTGGGTGGGCGAACCTTTTGCTCCTGGGTTTGTCCCTACCATTTGGTGGCCGAATGGGCCGAAAACCTGCACCTTTGGATGGCCAGCAAAAAACTGGTGTCTGACCAACACATGAGCCGTGGTTTGCGCACCTGGTTTTGGGTCATATTTGCGTTGGCTGCATTGGCGACGGGCTACACCGTATTTGAGTCCATATCGCCCACTGGCATCCTGTCGCGTGCGCTGATTTATGGCCCCGGGTTGGCGCTGCTCTGGGTGCTGGCTTTGTTGCTGTTTGAAGTGGCCATATCCCGGCGTGCCTGGTGTCGCTATGCCTGTCCGATTGGCTTGACGTACGGCGTGGTTGGCATTGTTTCTCCGGTTCGCATCAAATACACGCTGGACGGCTGTTTCCACGAGGGTGACTGCAAGAAAGTTTGTTTGGTGCCGCACGTGCTGGAGACGGTCATCAAAGGCCGTGCGGTGGATACTGAAGTTTCGCTCGGGCCCGATTGCACACGCTGCGGTTTGTGCGTGGATACCTGCCCCACAGGTTCTTTGAAATTCGACATCAAAGGCCTATCCAAATTATTATGACTGGCCTACCCCGTGCGGGTTGCAACGTTATTTTTATACGCAAACGAACACCGTGATCAAATTTAACCACGTTAGCAAATCTTTCCGGCGTGCCCGGATACTGGATGGCATCGACCTGCAGGTCAAGCTGGGCGAACGTGTTGCCCTGATTGGCTCCAACGGTGCCGGCAAAACCACACTGATCCGCTGCCTGCTTGGTGAATACACACACGATGGCGAAGTCCTGATTCAGGGGCAAAACCCCAGGCTGCAACGCACAGAAGTGCTGGGCTTGATCGGTTTTGTGCCACAACTACCGCCACCCCTGAAGATGCCGGTGGGGCAGTTGATCGACTTTTCAGCGGCTTTGTGCAACACCGCGCCTGAACGCATGTTTGACATTGCGAGGCGCCTCGGGCTGGAAATGACCGACATCTTGTCGCGCCCCTTCAACAAACTTTCCGGCGGCATGAAGCAAAAATTGTTGATCGCCATTGCCTTGGGTCGCGATGCCAAAGTGCTGGTGATGGATGAGCCGGCCGCCAACCTGGATCCTCAAGCGCGCAAAATATTCTTCGAATTGCTCGAGGAACGTGCTCAAAACGCCACCATGCTGATCTCCAGCCACCGCATCAATGAAGTGTCGTCGCTGGTCAACCGGGTGATCGAGCTCGATATGGGTCGGATTGTGCTGGATGAAAGCATGGCCGAAAATGTCAGCATGACCGGCCTGCTGGCCGCTCGTGTGGTGTCGCGCCAAGCCGAGCCGGCCTTGGGCAAAGCCTTGGCGCAATGGAATTTTCGCGTGCAAGACGAGGCTGGCACCGAGTGGGAGGGTGAAGTCGCCGGCCCCGATCGTCTGCGTTTTTTGGGTATGGTTTCGCGCTACGTGGCGGTGGTCAGCCATGTCTCGCTCACGGAAATCAAAACATGAGACGCCGCACCCTGCTGGCTCAGGGCTTGGTTTTGTCGCCACTGGCCACACTGCTCGCCGGCTGTGGCGACCAAGGCACCTGGCCCGAAGGTATGCTGCCTTTCAAGTGGGATCGTGATGTTTGCCTGCGCTGTGGCATGGCGATTTCAGACCGTCGTTTCCCGGCGCAAATTCGCGGTGGCCCGAAAAACACGGCATTCAAATTTGACGATATTGGTTGCGCTGCGACCTGGTATGACGACAAACGCAAAGAACACCCCTGGATGACGGATGCAAGCACCCGGTTTTGGGTGGCTGACTTTGCTGGCAAGGGTGACAAATGGCTGAACGCACTGAGCGCGCATTTCCTTAGTGGCAAGACTTCACCTATGGGCTACAACTACGCAGCCATGTCCGAGGCACAGCCTGCCACCCTCAACTTCGATGCCATGAGCAAGATCACCGCCAGCATGTGGCCGGCCAACTGCTTGCCCGGATCGACCGTGGACCGACCCATTTTTAGTGCCGCTAGCGCAGCCAAATAACTCGCTCATCACCCCATGAAACAACTCTGGCTGACTGCCAAACTCGATATTGTCGAATCTCTGCGCGCGCGCTGGTTTCTGATTTACACCCTGGTCTTTGGTGGCATCGTGGCACTGCTGTTCCTGTTTGGTCTGACCGAATCGCGCGTGCTCGGTTTTATCGGCCTGTCACGCCTGCTGGTTACCTATATTCAACTGACCATGGCCATATTGCCGATTTTTGTGTTGATTACCACCGTTCGCTCCGTCGCGGGCGACCGCGAGGCGGGTGTTTACGAATATTTGCTCTCCTTGCCGGTGTCGCTTGCGGCCTGGTTTTGGGGCAAAATTTTGGGTCGTTACATTGTCATTTTTTTGCCGGTGTTCGGAGCCATGGTGTTGGCCGTGTTGATCGCCATGATCAAAGGCATTGACGTACCCTGGAGCATCTTCACTTACTACACGGCTCTGCTGGCCGTTATGGCGGCCTGTTTTCTGGGTATTGGCATGCTCATCTCGTCCTTGGCGCGCACGACCGACATGGCGCAGGGTGCTGCTTTTTTGGTCTGGCTCACGTTTTTGTTGTTTCTTGACCTGATTTTGCTGGGGGTGATGATCCAGGGAAAAATATCGCCTGAGTTGGCTGTTACGGTGGCACTGGCCAACCCTTTGCAGGTGTTTCGCACGGCAGCGCTGGCTATGTTTGACCCGCAACTGATCGTGTTGGGGCCATCGGCCTACGTGATACTTGACCTGTTTGGTAGCTTGGGCTACAAAATTTTCGCGCTGGCTTATCCACTGGCATTAGGCATTGGCGCGGCCTTCACTGGTTTTGTATTGTTTCGCCGGGGAGACCTGCCTTGACGCTGCAGCAACTCCGTTGGGTTGGAGTTGGTGCGCTGATGTTTCTCAGTGCCAGTTTGAACGCACAGACTCGTGAGCCCGAAGCAGCTACTTTTTCAATAGCGTCTGGTGCTTTATCTATAAGCACGCAGAGCCTATTTGGCACTACGTTTTACGATCTGGACAACCATCCTGTCAAGCTGGAGCAGTACCGAGGTCGCCCGCTAATTGTGAATTTTTGGGCTCGCTGGTGTCCACCCTGTCGGGTTGAAATCCCCGAACTGGTGGCTTTGCAAACGCGCAACACCGGGGTTGCAGTGATTGGCATCAATATTGAAACCGACCCGGCTGCGGTGCGCGATTTTGCCCGCGCCTATGATGTCAACTACCCGGTTGTTCTCACGCGAGCGGCGGGCATTGACCTGATGCGCGCGCTCGGCAATAGCAAGGCGGGTCTGCCGTTTACCGTGGTGTTAAACCACCAAGGCAGTATCGTCGCGAGCCGCATGGGCGCCATCAGCAAACAGCAACTCGATGCCGCCGTTGCGCTGGCGCTTCGTTGAAACCATGCAAGACCAGCCCGACATTGACCGCAGTTTTGGCAAGGCAAACGTCAGCAGTGACGAGCGCCGGGCACGCATTCGTTTGGTCTTTGATGCCGTGGCGCCGCGCTACGACCTGATGAATGATCTGATGAGTTTTGGTATTCATCGGCTCTGGAAACGCAAGCTGGCGCGCCGGGTCTCAGGCGTTATGGGGCAGGTGGTCGATTTGGCGGGTGGCACGGGCGATGTGGCTCGGTTGCTGCTGGCGCCTGGGCGTCAAGTCACGGTCTGCGACCCCAGTTTGGCCATGATGCAAGCGGGGCAAAAACGGGCCAAAGGAGCGCAATTGCAGTGGCTGGTCGGCGAGGCTGAACACCTGCCAATGCCCAATGCCAGTGTCGATTTACTGACCATCTCGTTCGGACTGCGCAACACCACGCAATTGATGGCGGCCTTGCTTGAGATTAAGCGTGTGCTCAAACCTGGTGGCCGCTTTGTCTGTCTGGAGTTTTCGCGACCAGCAGTTTGGCTGTCACCGTTTTACGACCTTTACTCGTTTTGGGTGATCCCCCGACTCGGTGCTGCGGTGGCCGGTGAACCTCAGGCTTACCAATATCTGGTGGAGTCGATCCGTTTGTTTCCCGATCAGAATGGGTTTGCCAAGCTGCTGCAGAACGCCGGGTTTTCAGACGTGCATTGGGAAAACGTGTCGTTTGGTATCGCTTGTTTGCATTTTGGGTGCCGCCCGCATGACCACTGATAACCCAACGCTGGCACCAATCGCGACACGCTTGCCCATGGCGCGCGTCTGGTGGACCGCCATTCGGTCGCGCACGCTGAGTCTGGCCATTACACCGGTGCTAGTGGGCACCGCCCTGGCCTGGACTGATGGCATGGCACTGCATTGGCCGGCGCTTTTGGCCGCCATCGCCTGCGCCTTGCTGATTCAGATCGGCACCAATTTGCACAACGACGTGGTGGATTTTGAGCGCGGCAACGACCGGCCTGACCGGGTTGGCCCGCTGCGGGTGACGGCTGCCGGTTGGGTCAGCCCACGCACCATGCACCGTGCCACCGTCTGGACGTTTGGCTTGGCCGCCTTGTTGGGCTGGTACCTGGTCAGCCTGGGTGGCTGGCCGATTTTGCTGGCAGGCGTGGCCTCACTGATGGCAGGTTGGGCCTATTCGGGCGGTCCCAGACCGGTGTCCCATACGCCCTTGGGTGAGGTCTTTGTGTTGGTGTTTTTTGGCTGGGTCGCTGTAACCGGAAGTTATTGGCTGCAAACGCATCTGTTGACGACCGATGCCCTGTTGTGCGGCACGGTGCTGGGTTTACCCGCGGCGGCCGTGCTTCTAGTGAACAACTACCGCGATCTTGAAGACGACCTGCGCAGTGGTCGGCAAACGCTGGTGGCGCTGCTGGGGCGAGCAGGCGCGCAACTGGCCTATGCGGTCATGCTGCTGCTGCCCTTTGCTTTGGTTTTGCTGCTGGCTCAGCGCGGGCGCCCAGGCGTGTTGTTGGCGCTCTTGGTGTTGCCACACAGCATTCAACTCACACGGCGCTTGCGTCAGACTGCCAGTGGTCAAGCGCTCAACGCACTGCTGGCCGCCACAGCGCGAACCAGTCTGTTGCTCGGCTTGTTGTTGTCGATCGGCGTATTTTTATGAGTCTGCCCACGCTGAGCCAGCTCTTGCCCCTAGCCTTGGCCTTCATCATGCTGTACCTCGGGCTGACGCTGCAACAGGGTGACTTCAAGCGGGTATTGCTGCGCCCGCGCGCTTTACTGGCCGGCTTGGTGGGTCAGATGTTGTTGGTTCCGGCCTTGGGTTTTGGGGTGGCATCCATCATGCCGCTTGACCCCGTTATGGCGGTGGGTCTGATGGTGCTGGTAGCCTGCCCTGGGGGTGTCAGCTCGGGGCTGCTGACGCATTTGGCACGGGGTGATGTGGCCTTGTCGATTTCGCTGACGGCCATCACCAGTGTGGCTGCCGGGTTAACTCTGCCCTTGATCGTGAATCTCTCGATGCAGCACTTCATCAGCCATGCTAGCAGTGTTGAATTTCCGCTAGGCAACATGGTGCGCAGCATTTTCATGCTCACCACCGTGCCGGTTCTGTTGGGTATGGCCTTGCGCGCCTGGCGACCTTTGGCGGTTATGCGCCTATTGCCCATGGCAAGTCGCCTGGCCACAGGACTGTTTGTGCTGATTGTGTTGGCTACTTTTTGGGATCAGCGGCAGGTGCTTTTTAAGCATCTGCCCGGTATTGGTCCAGCCTGTCTTCTGCTCAACCTGTTGATTTTGCTGTGCGCCTGGGGCTTAAGCCGCCAGTTCGGCTTGATGCCTCGCGACCGTGTCGCAGTGGTGACCGAGTGTGGGCTGCAAAATTCAGCGCTGGGTATTTATGTTTGCGTCGAACTGCTGCATTCTGCCGCGATGAGCGTGCCCAGTGTGGTTTACGCTTTGTTAATGAACGGTGGCGGGCTGGCTTTTGTGTTGTTGATGCGTCTTCATCTTGAGCGGTTTGGTCTGCGCCAGCAAGCGACCCCTGCGCCATGAAAACATGGTTGGCAATCGGCCTTGTGGCTCTGATCGCACTCTGGAAACCGGCGCTACAGGCCGCCCAGTCGCCCCAAATGCCTGCCCTGCAAGCCTTGGTTGATGCCACACCCATCGGTGGCACACTGCGGCTGGCGCCGGGGGTTTATGCAGGGCCCGTCACCATCCACCACGCCATGACCTTGGAAGGTGAACACCGAGCCGTCATCCAGGGCAACGGCCTGGGTACCGTGCTGAGTGTTGCTGCCGATGGTGTGACTTTGCGGGGTTTGCGTTTGCAAGGCAGTGGCGAATCCCATGACCGAATCGATGCCGGTCTGCTGCTGCAGGGAACCCATCACCGGGTCGAAGACAACGACATCGAAGACGTTTTGTTTGGCATTCACCTCAAAGGTGTCACCCAATCGTTGATCACAGGCAACCGCATCACGGGCAAGGCTTTGAGCACCGGTCTGCGCGGCGATCCGCTGCGACTTTGGCACAGCCGCCAGAACCGCATTCAAGACAACCACTTTACCCGTGGACGCGATCTGACGCTGACCAACTCGCCCGACAACCAGCTGCTGCGCAATCGCTTTACCGATGGGCGCTACGGCATGCACATCATATTTTCACCCCGCTTGTTGGTTGAAGACAACCACTTAAGCAACACCGGTACCGGGATCGTGGCCTTGTACTCAGCGCAACTCACGCTGCGCCGTAACCACATTGCCCACGCTCTCACAGACGGTGGTGCGGGTATCGTGCTGCGGGAAAGCGACAACAGTTTGATTGAGTTGAACCAGGTGTTGCATTGTTCAGTGGGCATGAAAATGGACGCGCCCCTGGAAGGCGGGCGACCAGTGATCGTGCGCGGCAATCATTTTGCGCATAACATCATTGGGCTGTTTTTGTTAGGCGAAGCGGGCGCTGCCATTCTGAGCAACAACCGTTTTGACAGCAATCTGACCACCGTGGCCATCAGTGCGCCGGGGGCTGGCAGTGCCAACCAATGGCACAACAACCGCTGGGATGACTACCAGGGGTTTGACCGCAATCGCGATCAGATCGGCGACACACCCCATGACGTGATGCTCTATGCCGACCGGATCTGGATGGAAACCCCCAAAGCCACTTTTTTTCGCAACACGCCAGCTTTTGAGTTACTTGATTTTCTCGAGCGGCTGGCGCCCTTTTCCACTCCGCACCGGGTTTTGCAAGACCCGCGTCCGCAGATGTGAATGCCCCCGCAACCCAGGAGATACCCGATGAATATCCGTTTTTATTTGCCGCTGGTGCTGTGCTGTGCGCTAGTCAGCCCGGCTCAGGCTCACCCCGAAACCGATCTGGCACTCCAGTTGATTAGCGAGCTGGCAAAAGTCAATGGTCAGGCGCTGGCCTGCCAGGAGCTCACCATAGCAGGCCGCGCCAAGACTCTGATGATGAGCCACGCACCTAAAACCTTGCGTTTTGGCAATGCCTTTGAGGAAGCCACTCAGCAGGGCTTCCTCGCGCAAATCAACACTCAGGTGGCGTGCCCGGGTGCTGTCCTGCTGTCGGCGCGCCTCGATGTGCTGGCGCAACAACTCCAAACGAGCTTGCCCGTCACAGCCCCAGCGCTTGCGCCAATCAATTCGAAAAAGGTTCAATAGTTATGAAAATCACCAACCGGCAACGCATCGGGAAGGCTCTGCTGCTGCTGATGCTAGCCAGTATGGCTGGCTCTGCCAGCGCGCAAACCAGTACCAACATACGCAGCCAAACTGATCCTGCAGAGCAAGCTTCTGAAGGTGTTCGCGCGTCGCCGCGCTACCTTTTGCAAAACGGTCGTGGCCGCGCCGTCATGGTGAATGATTTTCGCAATCGTTTTCAGTTGATTGCGTTTGGCTTCACCGGCTGCCCGGACGTTTGCCCAACCACCATGCTGGAAATGCAACAGGTCATGGCGGCGCTGGGTGAACGCGCCAAGCAGGTGCAGCCGATCTTCATCACGATAGACCCAGAGCGTGACACCGGCGAGGTGCTGGATGCCTACACCGCCAATTTCGATGCCCGAATCCTCGGTCTGACGGGAAGCGCCAAGCTGGTGCGCTGGGCGGCCGACAACTTCAAGGTGGAATATGAGAAAGTGCAGGAGCCCGGTGCTGCACCTAACGTTTACACCATGAACCATACCGTGGGCCTATTTTTGTTGGGGCCTGATGCGCAATTGCTGAAGAAGTTTGCCTACTCTACCCCGGTTAAAGATGTCGTCAGCGTCATCAACGGCTGGATCGACCTGAACGAGAAATTGCCCGCAAAATGAAGCGCCGCACGCTGCTGGGTGCCATCAGCAGTGCCGGGCTGAGTTGGCAAAGTATTGCTGCATCGAGCAGCACGACGCCAAGCGTCGCCCCACACCGTGGTCAGCGGGTGCTGGTGATCGGTGCAGGCTGGGCTGGCCTGAGTGCGGCTAGGTCACTGCGCCAGATCGCGCCTGAGCTAGACCTCACGCTGATTGACCGCGACCCTCAACTGCGCTCCTTGCCCTTGAGCAACCCCTGGCTGGTGGGGCGCACCCCGGAACGGCTGGCGCGGGTTGATTTGACCACTTTGGCCATCGGGCTAGGTTATCGCTTTGTTCGTGCCGAAGTGCAGTCGATTGACCGCACGCTGCGGCAGGTGCATACGACACAGGGGCGTTTTGACTACGACTGGCTGCTGCTGGCTGCTGGCGTTGACTACGATTACAAGGCCTTATTGGGCGACGATGAGCGCGCTATTGCACAAATGCGCACGCATTTCCCGGCGGGATTTATGGCCAGTGAACTGGATCTGTTGAAACACAAACTGGAGAACTTTGGCGGCGGTGAGCTGGTCATGACCATCCCAGCTCCACCCTTGCGCTGCCCACCGGCGCCTTACGAACGGGCGATGCTGATCGGCTGGCTCCTTAAATCACGACGCATCCCTGGTCGCTTGACCGTGCTCGATGCCACTGCCGGCCCACCCCGTTTCACACGCCTGATAGCCGAACGCTACGCTAACCAGATCGTTTACCGACCGCACACCAGTGGGCTGCAGATCGATCCGTTCGCACGCAAGCTCAGCACCGACGACGGTGAAATGCGCTTTGATCACGCCATTTTTCTGCCGCCGATGCGCGCCAACACGCTGGTCGAGCAAACCGGGCTGCTCGGATTGAACGCCCAAGGACAAAGCACCCATTGGGCTGGTGTTGACCCGTTGCGCCTGGTGTCACTGCAAGATGCGCGGGTGTATCTGGCCGGCGATCTGCTGGACGCGGTCTCGCCGCTATTTGGTTATTACCCGAAAACCGCACACATGGCGACCCGACTTGGGGTCGCCGTAGCCCAGCAGATTGCCGCCAGCAGCCGTGGTGTCGCGCCAGCGCCGCTAGCGCTGCCTGAGAGTGTTTGCCATGTCTGGCTGGATGCCGAGCCCGCCGAGCAGTTGCGCATCGAAGCCACCTATCGTTTACGTGGCGACGGCGTTATCACACAAGCGCTCAGGCAGATCGACAACCCGCAGCCGCGTGATGAAGATGTCCACTGGGCGCGCAGTCTTTATGCGCAAAGTCTGGGTGTGCCCCTGTAGCCTGGTTAGTGAACAAGGCCGTGCAAAACCCAATGCGCAGGCCTCGTTGCTGATTCGTATGGTGGCGCAGTTACCGGACATGGTGCAGCGCCTGGCCGCAATCTAGGGTGGCCGCGCTCTGGCCACCACGCGAAATAGGGGTCTGAGCACACATCCGCTGCGCTACCGGTGATCCGACCCCATTTCGTTTTTAGCACTCGGTTGCTACGAATATAATAGCTACTAACGCACGCAAATCAGCAAATCGGCACGCACTTTTTTGACCGACTCACACAGCGCGGTGAGCTGGGCACGGTCTTGCCAGTTGCGGGCAAACAGAATCAGCCCCCCCTACCAGCGGGTGCTTGAGGCGCTGGCGGTCGATTTTGGAAAGTGTCAGGCCAGCAATGTCGATGATGAGCGGGGCGTGTTGGGTCATGGGAGTTTCTCTGTTCTGCTATGTTTTTGCTAGCTGCTTGCGCATATTCTACGGGGGCGGGATGGTAATTCTCTATAAATGCGATCCTGACGCGTCACCAAGCAGTTTGTCACAGACTTGCACTTCGCGTAAAATTTTCTTACAAAAATCACAAAAACAGAACTTTTCCAAATCTCTTCGGAAGAAAAAATGCAACATAGGGTTATCGGATACGAATTTCTAAGGGAGCAGCTTGGCACGGCGGCCTTTTCCTTGCCCTGTATTGCAAGAGTTGCCCCGGTCACAAAAATCACCCCCATGCAGGCCATCTTGGCCGTCCCTGCCAATGTGGCACCCGCGTCCGATGCCGCGCTGGATCATCTTCAGTTCGCACTCAAGCATGAAGGACTGCACTTGCAGGCAGCCATGCTCGCATTGAAGAAGATGGGTGGCCAGCAGATTGTGGATGCTTTTACAAAAAGCCCCAGCAGCGCCTACTTGCGCCAAATTGCGTACTTATGGGAAGTCGCCAACGGCGAGCAACTACCTGGCTTACCGCTTGCCAGTGGCCCCTACACCATGTTGTTTGACCCGACCCGGTTCATTACCGGCCCCATTGTGCGCAACACCCGCTGGCGGGTGGACTTCAATGGCATTGGGTCGCCACGCTTTTGCATGACCGTGCGGCGCACGCCTGAGTTGGAACATCTGCTCGCCCGAAACATCCTGGGCGCTGCACAGACCTTTGTCGCTGGTTTGGACAAATCCGTACTCGACCGGGCTGTGCGTTGGGCTTATCTGAGTGAAACACAAGGCTCTTACGCCATTGAGAATGAAAAACCAAGTTCCAGCAAAACGGAGGCGTTTGCTGCTGTCTTGGCGCGTGCCCACACGTCCGAACCGGTGTCCGAGGAATATCTTGTTGCCCTGCAAAACATGGCCGTCACCAACCCTATCGACAAAGCGGTGCAATTCAGAATCCAGCAAAACTGGCTGCGCAACGCCTTGCCTGGCGCATTGGGGGTTAGCTACTTACCCCCTGCACCCGAGCTAATGGTGGCCCTCCTGGACGAGATCATTGCGCTGGCGAACAACCAGTCCAGCGGGCTCGACCCGTTGATACACGGTGCCTTGGTAAGCTTTGCGTTCGTGTTCGCCCATCCCTTTATGGATGGCAATGGCCGACTGTCGCGCTTCCTGTTTCACAAGGTAGTATGCGCACAAGGCGAATTGAAAAACGGACTGGTTTTACCCATTTCGGTCGCCATGAAACGCAACGAAGAGCGCTATCTGCAGGCCTTGCAAACATTCTCGAAGCCATCACGCGAACTGTGGCAGGTTACGGCCATTGACGATGCCCGCATGGACACCCACTTCAAAGGTGAGCCCGAAATCTACCGGTATTGGGACGCCACCGCATGCGTAGAGTTTGGCCTGCAAATGGCACAAGAAGCCCTGGACCATGACTTGCAAGATGAGAGTGACTTTCTGCGCAAGTTCGATCTGACCTACCGAGCCGTCAACGATGCCATCGACATGAACAACAACGACCTG
>CAIYYA010000037.1 GCA_903930255.1 uncultured beta proteobacterium | reverse complement strand
CAGTCCACCCTGAACACCCGACTCATGCCACACTTTGCAGACAGGGTGGTCAGCAGCATCACAAAAACTGATGTACTTGAATTTCGCGTACAACTCGCCAAAGTTAAAGGACGCGCAAACAAGGAAGGGCTCTCACCCAAGCGGATCAATGAAATCATGGGTCTACTACGCCAGATCTTGAACGAAGCCGCCGACCGATTCGAGTTTACGTCACCCATGCTCAATATCAAAAAGCTCAGGCAACGAAAAACCGATGTCGAACCCTTCACCTTTGTCGACGTCCAGAGAATTCTGGCCAGTGTGCGAGTTGACTACACAAACTACTTCACCGTGCGCTTTCTCACCGGCATGCGCACCGGCGAAGTCCACGGCCTGAAATGGAAATACGTCGACTTTGACCTGCGCATCATCCGGGTAAGGGAAACCTTTGTGCTCGGAGAAGACGAATACACCAAGACCGATGGCAGTCAGCGTGACATCCAGATGAGCGCACCCGTGCTGCAAGCCCTCAAAGCGCAGTGGCATGCGCACCAGCTGTTTGCCCAGGAAACTGGCAAAGTGCCAGAGTACGTATTCTGCAACCGAGAAGGTGAACCACTCGATAACAAGAACTTCTCGGACAGAGTCTGGTATCCCCTGCTCAGACACCTCGGACTCAAAGAGCGAAGACCCTACCAAATGCGCCACACCGCAGCCACCCTATGGCTGGCCAGTGGAGAAGCACCGGAATGGATCGCCAGACAGCTCGGGCACACCAGCACTGAAATGCTCTTTCGGGTCTATAGCCGCTACGTACCCAATCTGACCCGACAAGACGGATCGGCCATGGAGCGATTGTTGGCCAGCCAACTCTCCCAAGGTGTTGGCGGCGGCGTAAATCCGCTGAAAAATGGCGGCGGAAATTGGTGTCGACCCAGTTTTGCTTGCCATGGTCACAAAGGGGCTTTGTGACCAGAATTGATTGTTGTTCCCTGTGGGCCGCATCAAGGGTGCGCTTCGCCGGGCTATCGCCCGCCCTTGACCCGACCCACAGGGCATATTTCGTGCCTGCTTTTTCACCGCCACCAGATTTACGCGGAAATCGACAGCCATTGACACAAGGCCCACTCATGGCGCAAATAGAAGAGGGCACACAAGTACCCATCTATGTGCCCATGCAATCAGGAATGTACGCGCACAGCGCGGCACTGAACTGAACCAACACGCCATCGGCCGGTAATTGGAGGCTGTCACAGCGTCTGAGGCAACTTAGACGCAAGGACAAGTCACGCCTGAAATGGGCCAAAGCGTAAACACAGTAAGCAAATTAATAAAACCCAACCAACACAACTCAAACCAAAAAGGATTCAACATGTCAAACGACAACCATTCACCTATCGAGAGGCCGACAGATTCCAGCCGAAATGCCTGGCAAATCTTCAGACTTCTCAAACGCACAGAAATCGGCCTGGTTGCTCTGATGCTGATCTTCGCCGGTGCCTGCATGGTTCTGATCATGGTGCTTTACCTGTACTTCTATGAGCAGCACCAAGTGACCCGTAAACAGGTTCTCTCCGAACAAAGTGCCGGTCAGGTGATCACGGTCAGCCAAAGCGGTGGTCTGTTTGCGCGCGCTCTGGTGCAAACAGATGTTGGCTTTTATGCACTGGTTGACGCTATCAGTCTGAACAGGAACGAAACCCTGCTGATGCAAACCCGGGCTGATCAGTCTCGCTTTCTGTGTGACAGCCAGCACCGTTGCGTCAAGCTGGCAGCAACCGAGCAAGGAACTTGAATGTATGTATGTCCTGTTTCAAACCAAAAGCAAAACCAACAAACATCCAACCTCGGTTACAGAAAGTCAATCATGAATTCAACAAATACGTCCACAGGAAAAATTCAAGCTCAGCGTAGTTTCAGTGCGCATACGAATGGGGTGCTGCTGCACTTGAGTGAACCAGACCATGACTTGTTGCTGGAGTTGCTTGAACAGGTGCATGAGCGTTTGGAATGTTTTCAGATGCAGATCCGCCAAGTGCAGCAGATGCTATCGCAGATGATCCGCTTTTTTGTTGCTACCGTGTTGTGCTTGCTGGTGTTGATCGGTTCTTTGTTTTCATCACATGAGGTTGATGTAACGCAGAGTCCTGCTGCGATGAGCAGTGTGCCTTTGATTGAACTGGGAGGTCGTCATGCAGGTTTCTGATCAGTCTTATCCTTTGGTGACACGCCATTGTGTTTCTACGCAAGCGGAACTTGTCGCACCAACAGAAATTTCAGCACCCCGGATTTTTCGGGTGGTGCGGTTTCGGGCGGTGCAACAAGATGTCGTCTTTACGATCCGTGCCAATTTGTTTCATCAGCGTTTGGCGCCTACTGTGGTTTGGACAAAGCGCAAGTGGAATGCTGAGATTGATGTGGGTGATTTGGTGAGCATTCGGGCCTGCACCAGTGCGTTCTCTGATGAACAGGCTGAT
>CAIYYA010000036.1 GCA_903930255.1 uncultured beta proteobacterium | reverse complement strand
TTGTAGTTTGTAGTTTGTAGTTATCAGTTACAACCAACTTCTGACTAACAACTAACAACTAACAACTAACAACTAATAACTCACAACTCACAACTCAAAACTTCTATGAACCCCTATACCCAACTCGATGCCTGGATTGACGCGCACTTTGACGAGCAAGTGTTGTTTTTACAAGAGCTGATTCGCGTGCCCACTGACACGCCACCGGGCAACAACGCACCCCATGCCGAGCGCACGGCTGTTTTGTTACAGGCCATGGGGATTACCGTTGAAAAACACCCGGTTCCCGTTGCCGAAGTACACGCCGCTGGCCTGCAAAGCATCACCAACTTGATCGTGCGCCGCTGCTACGGTGCGGGCGGTAAAACCATCGCCCTCAACGCCCATGGCGACGTAGTGCCCCCGGGTGAGGGCTGGACGCATGATCCCTATGGCGGCGAAATAGTTGACGGCAAGATTTATGGCCGCGCCAGCGCCGTCAGCAAGTGTGACTTTTCAACCTACACCTTTGCCATGCGCGCACTCGAAGCCGTCTGCAAACCCAAGCATGGTCAGCTCGAACTGCTGTTTACCTACGACGAGGAATTTGGCGGCGAAGTGGGTCCCGCCTGGTTGCTGCGGCACAAACTAACAAAACCTGACCTGATGATTGCCGCCGGCTTCAGCTACCAGGTGATCACCGCCCACAACGGTTGCCTGCAACTTGAAGTCACGGTGCACGGCCAGATGGCACACGCCGCCATTCCCGAGTCGGGAGTGGACGCACTGCAAGCAGCGGTCAAGCTACTCGATGTGCTTTACGCACAAAACACCGTGTACAAATCCGTCACCTCGCACGTGCAAGGCATCACTCACCCCTACCTGAATGTCGGCCTGATTGAGGGCGGCACCAATACCAACGTGATTCCGGGCAAAGTGACGTTCAAACTCGACCGACGCATGATTCCTGAAGAAAACGCGACCGAGGTCGAAGCCAATTTGCGCGCCCTGATTGCTACAACTGCGTCCGCCTTGCCAGGCATCACGGTTGATGTCCGGCGCATCTTGCTGGCGCAAAGCATGCAAGCACTGCCGGGCAACCAGCCACTGGTGCACGCCATTCAGCAGCACGGCAAAACCATCTTTGGTGAAGATATTCCCGCCTTGGGAACGCCCTTGTACACCGACGTACGAATTTTTTGCGAGGCGGGTATCCCTGGGGTGATCTACGGTGCGGGTCCGCGCACCGTGCTCGAATCACACGCCAAACGCGCCGATGAACGGCTGGATTTGCAAGACCTGCGCCGTGCCACCCAGGTGATCGCCCGCACCCTGTCAGATTTGCTCACATAGACTCTGCGCGCAAGGGTAAATCTGTATACAAAATTTGTTATTTTTTGTATACAGTATGAATTCCTTACGTAATCAGGAGTCTCTTCATGTCAGATTCTGTTCATCCAGTTGACGCGCATCTGCCCACTGCAAAAGTGGCCGCATTGGGCCTGCAACATGTGCTGGTGATGTATGCGGGCGCGATTGCCGTTCCATTAATTGTGGGGCGTGCGCTCAAGCTCAGCCCGGAAGACGTGGCCTATCTGATCTCGGCTGACCTTTTTTGCTGCGGATTGGTGACCTTGATCCAGTCACTGGGCGCAACCCAGTGGTTTGGCATACGTCTGCCGGTGATGATGGGGGTGACGTTTGCCTCTGTGGCACCAATGGTCGCCATGGCCAACGCCAACCCAGGCGAACTCGGTGCACAACTGATCTTTGGCTCCATCATCGGTGCGGGGGTGATTTCAATGCTGATTGCGCCCATGGTCAGCCGCATGTTGCGATTTTTTCCGCCAGTGGTCACCGGCACCATCATTGTGGTGATTGGCATCAGCCTGATGCGCATTGGCATCAACTGGATTTTTGGCAATCCGTTTGGCCCAACAGCGCCGTCCATCGTCAACCCTGACCACGCCAAGTGGCTGGCCGATGTCACCCAAGCCGCTGGTGCACCCGGCTCGTCTTTGCCAGCAGTACCGAAAGACCTGGCACTGGTGCCCAAAGTACCCAACCCAAAATACGCAGACCTGTCCGGCGTGGGTATTTCTGCGCTGGTGCTGGTGTCGATCATGCTTATCGCACGTTTTGGTCGAGGTTTTTTGGCCAACATCTCCGTTTTGTTGGGCATCGTTATTGGCGGTGTTGTCGCCAGCGCAGCCGGTTTGATGAATTTCAGCAAGGTCGAAAAAGCCGCCTGGTTTGATGTGGTGTTGCCTTTTCATTTTGGCATGCCAGTCTTTGACCCGGTGCTGATTTTGACCATGACACTGGTGATGATTGTGGTGATGATCGAGTCCACCGGCATGTTTTTAGCGCTGGGCGAGATGACCGAGCGCAAGGTTGACCAACCTGCGTTGGCTCGCGGCCTGCGCACCGATGGACTGGGCACGCTGATCGGCGGTATTTTCAACACCTTTCCGTACACCAGTTTTTCGCAAAATGTTGGCTTGGTCGCCGTCACGGGCGTCAAGAGCAGATTTGTTTGCGTGGCCGGGGGCGTGATTTTGATTGTGCTGGGTTTGCTGCCAAAAATGGCTGCACTGGTCGAGTCGCTGCCTACCGTGGTGCTAGGCGGCGCTGGCCTGGTGATGTTTGGCATGGTGGCTGCTACCGGCATTCGAATCTTGGCTGGAGTGGATTTCAAAATCAATCGATTCAACGCCATGATTGTGGCGATCTCCATCGGCGTGGGAATGGTGCCGCTGATTGCGCCCAATTTCAAACAATGGATGCCGCACAACATCCATCCGCTGATTGAATCAGGCATTTTGCTGGCCAGTCTTTGCGCGGTAGCATTGAATTTATTTTTCAATGGCGCCCAGGAAGATATTGCGGATGCTGTGCGTGCCGCAGGTCAATCAGAGGCTCATTGATGCCTTAGATCAATAAAACCAACTCCGGCAGGAGTAAAGTAGCGCCCATTCAATTCAAACAGGAATTCTTATGATGACAAATCTTTCCCCTGTCGAACAGGCACTTCACGATGCTGCATGCGATTACCACCGGCTACCCACTCGGGGCAAGATCTCTGTCAATGCCACCAAACCGCTGCACAACCAGCGCGATCTCTCGCTGGCCTATTCACCCGGCGTGGCCTATCCATGCCTGGAAATCCAGGCCGATCCGTCTCTCGCCCATGAATACACCAGTCGCGGCAACCTGGTGGCCGTCATTACCAACGGCACAGCCGTGCTGGGCCTGGGAGACATTGGCCCACTGGCGGGAAAACCAGTCATGGAGGGTAAAGGTTGCCTGTTCAAAAAATTTGCCGGGATTGATGTTTTTGATATCGAACTTGCCGAACGTGATCCAGACAAACTAATTGAAATCATTGCCGCCTTGGAGCCAACGCTGGGCGGCATCAACCTCGAAGACATCAAAGCCCCGGAGTGCTTTTACATCGAGAAAAAACTCAGTGAACGCATGGGCATCCCGGTTTTTCACGATGACCAACACGGCACAGCCATCATTTCGAGTGCGGCATTGCTGAACGGTCTTGAGCTGGTCGAAAAACCCATTGAGAGTGTCCGCATAGCCGTCTCTGGCGCCGGTGCTGCCGCATTGGCCTGTCTGGACGTCATGGTCGGGCTTGGCGTTCAAGTGAAAAATGTCGTAGTTTGTGATTCCAAGGGTGTCGTTTATAACGGGCGTCCCGGCGGCTTTGATGAATCCAAGGCACGCTTTGCACTTGACACGGATATGCGGACTTTGGCCGATGCAGTCAAAGGTGCTGACGTATTTCTGGGTTGCTCGGCTGCTGGCGTATTGACGCAAGACATGGTGATAACCATGGCACCCAAGCCCATCATTCTGGCGCTGGCCAACCCTGAACCTGAAATTCGCCCAGAACTGGCCAAGGCAGTAAGACCCGATTGCATCATTGCGACAGGTCGCTCTGACTATCCCAACCAAGTCAACAATGTACTGTGTTTCCCCTACATTTTCAGGGGTGCACTCGACTGTGGTGCCACCAAAATCACCGAGTCCATGAAGCTGGCCTGCGTGCGCGAAATCGCCGACCTGGCCAAAGCAGACATCAGCGAAGAAGTGGCCAGCGCCTATGCAGGGCAAGAACTGGCCTTTGGGGTTGACTTCATCATTCCCAAACCCTTTGACTCACGCCTGATTCTGCGCATTGCGCCGGCAGTGGCTGCGGCGGCTGAAGCATCGGGCGTGGCTACTCGCCCGATCAAGGACATGGATGCCTATCGGCGCGAGTTGTCGCGTTTTGTGTATTCCACAGGTCTGCTGATGGAGCCCGTTTTCAATGCGGCACGCAATGCGCCAGCTAGCGCCAAACGGGTTGCTTATGCCGAAGGTGAAGATGAACGCGTTCTGCGTGCGGCTCAAATCATTATTGAAGGTGGCTTGGCTCGGCCAATTTTGATTGGTCGTCCTGCAGTCATTGAAGCACGCATAGCCAAAGCAGGTCTGCGCTTGCAATTGGGCAAGGACTTCGATTACTGCAACCCTGAAGACGACCCGCGTTTTCGCAAATACTGGGAAACCTATCACAAGCTGATGGGTCGCAATGGCGTCAGCCCCGAAGCGGCCAAAGCAGCAGTACGCCGCTCGACCACCACCATTGCGGCACTGATGGTCAAGCTAGGTGACGCGGATGCCATGTTGTGTGGCTTGAATGGCCGCTTTGATGTGCATCTGGATCATGTTCGAGACATTGTTGGATTACGTGCTGGGTCATCCGGTTTTGCAACACTCAACGCGCTGATGCTGGAACACCATTCTCTGTTTGTGGCCGACACTTATGTCAACGAAGACCCCAGCGCCGAGCAGCTCGCCAATATTGCTCAGATGGCTGCCAACGAAGTTCGCCGATTTGGCCTACCGCCCAAAGTCGCATTTTTGTCACACTCCAACTTCGGATCCTCTAACCGCGGCTCCGCCCGCAAGATGCGCCAAGCGCGCGACCTATTCAAGGTGGCCAACCCTACGATCGAGTGCGATGGTGAAATGCAGGGCGACTCTGCCTTGTCAGAAGAAATTCGCCATGCTACGCTGTTCGACAACGCGCTAACCGGGGTGGCCAATATCCTGATTTGTCCAAATCTTGATTCGGCGAACATACTTTTCAACGTCCTCAAAATGACCGGCGGTAATGGTGTGACGGTAGGTCCAATTTTGCTGGGAACAGCAGCTACTGCACACGTACTGAACCCCTCAAGCACGGTACGCAGAGTTGTGAACATGACCGCTCTGGCGGTAGCAGATGTGAACGCGCTTCGCTAGCAAGGAGCTACGTAACATTGTTGTAATTCACCCCCTACACTGGGGTGCAAAATACAAGGGACTATTTACATGTTCTCAAGGAACCATTTTGACCAACGCAGCCACCCCTTTGCCTGAAGATATCAACGATCAAATAAATACCCATTTGTTGCACACCATTGGTGTAGCACCTGATCGGGCAACCCCGAGTGACCTGATGCAAGCAGTAGCACAGGTGGCCCGTGCGAGACTCTCTGAGCGCTGGGTTAAAACACAAGAGCATGAGAGGCAAAACAAAGCCCGTCGTGTCGTGTATTTGTCGATGGAGTTTTTGATGGGTCGCACGCTGTCAAATGCATTGGCTGCGCTTGATCTAACCCAAGGCGCTGCAGAGGGACTCGCTCAACACGCCCAACAACTTGAGGATATCCGAAACCACGAGCACGATGCTGCGTTAGGCAATGGCGGTCTGGGTCGCCTAGCAGCATGCTTCCTCGATTCAATGGCCACATTGGGTTTACCCTCGTTTGGCTATGGCATTCGCTACGAATATGGCATGTTTGCCCAAGACATCCAAAAAGGCAGTCAGGTTGAGTACCCCGACTCTTGGCTGAAAAATGGAACACCTTGGGAATTTCCTCGCTCTGACATCAGCTACTCCGTACGTTTTGGCGGATGGGTCACTCATGAAAACGACCGTGCCAACTGGAACCACACCGGTGAAGTCAGTGCAAAAGCTTATGACATGGTGGTACCCGGCCACGGAACGCAAAAAGTCAGTACCCTGCGCTTGTGGAAAGCAGTAGCGCCGGATCACCTCGACCTTGGTGCTTTCAATACCGGGGACTACGCTCGCGCAGCCATGGCCAAAAACGAGTACGAAAATATCTCTTGGGTGCTTTACCCTAACGACAGCACACCTGCAGGTCGTGAGCTACGTCTCAAACAGGAGTATTTTTTTGTTGCGGCATCCATGCAAGATTTGGTGCAACGCCACCTGAGCGAACACCCAACACTGGACAATCTGGCCGACAAAATTGCCATTCACCTGAACGACACCCATCCCGCCATTGGCGTAGCTGAGCTGATGCGGCTTTTATGCGACGAGCACGCCATGTCTTGGGAACAGGCTTGGGCCTTGTGCCGGCAAATTTTTTCATACACCAATCACACCTTGATGCCCGAAGCGCTGGAGACCTGGCCGGTGTCACTGATGCAGCATGTTTTACCACGCCACATGGAGATCATTTTCCGCATCAACAAAGAATTTCTTGATCAAGCGGCCCGTTTTCGCCCCGGAGATAACGACTTTTTGAAACGCTTGTCGCTAATTGATGAAGTTGGTGAGCGCAGAGTGCGCATGGCGCATCTGTCCGTGGTGGGTAGCCATCAGGTCAATGGCGTCTCTGCATTGCATTCTGAGTTGCTGGTGCATACCATTTTTGCCGACTTTGCCAGCCTTTGGCCTGAACGCTTCACCAACATGACCAACGGCGTGACGCCCCGACGCTGGCTTGCACAAGCCAACCCGGAGCTATCGAGTCTGCTCGATGCACACTTGAGTAGCGCCTGGCGGCTCGATCTGGATCAACTAAAAGGTCTGAATGCGCTCAAGGAAGATACTGTTTTTGCGCAACAATTCAGGCAAATCAAGCGCAACAACAAGGCACGCCTGGCCAAGCACATTTTCAAGACGACCGGGATCAAAGTAAATCCGGACAGTTTATTTGATGTCCAGGTCAAACGTATCCATGAATACAAGCGCCAGTTGCTCAACGTGCTGCATGTGGTCACCCGCTACCAAGCTATTCTTGCCAACCCGCAAGCGCCTTGGGTACCACGCACCGTTATTTTTGCTGGCAAGGCAGCCTCAAGTTACCACTCTGCCAAGTCCATCATCCGATTGATTCACGATGTCGGAACCACCATCAACAACGATCCACGCGTTGGCGACCGGCTCAAACTGGTGTTTATTCCGAACTATGGCGTGTCTGTCGCTGAGACGATCATGCCGGGTGCCGATTTATCGGAGCAGATTTCCACAGCAGGAACAGAGGCATCGGGCACAGGCAACATGAAGCTGGCGCTCAACGGTGCCCTGACCATCGGCACTGACGACGGAGCCAACATTGAGATCCGTCAGCAAGTTGGTGATGAGAATATTTTTATATTTGGCCTAAAAACACATGAAGTGCGTGCATTGCGTGTGGCTGGTTATCACCCGCTGAGCTATTACGAAAATAATCCAACACTCAAAGCCGTGCTCGATGCCATCTCGAATGGTCAGTTTTCACCCGAAGAACCGGGGCGCTATCGCAACCTGATTGATTCTTTGGTCTGGCAAGGCGACCACTACTTGCTGTTGGCCGATTACGCGTCTTATATCGCCACACAAAACCAGGTTGACGATCTGTATCGTCAACCTGATTTGTGGTGCAAAAAAGCCATTTGTAATGTCGCTGGCATGGGTGTTTTTTCGTCTGATCGCACCATTGCCGAGTACGCAAGATCGATCTGGCACATTGAACGCGAGTTAAAAATCTCTTGAAAAAAGCCTCCACACTGTCTCAGCATGATATTTCCCTGATTTGCCACGCCAGTCACGGCGACCCTTTTTCTGTTTTAGGGCCGCATGCCGGCACGCCTGAAAGCACGTCCATCCGGTGCTTCATGCCAACTGCTGCACGGGTGACAGCCCAAACCGAACTAGGTCAAACACTGGGTGAATTAAATCAGCTTGCTCCAGGGTTTTTTGATGGCGCTGTAGCTATCAATGCGTCCGATCCTTATCAATTGCTGGTGCAATGGGAAAGTGGTCTTTGCAGTGTGCGGCATGATCCTTATCGCTTTCCTTTGCTTTTAAGTGATCTGGATGTCTGGCTGTTGAGCGAAGGCACACACTTGCGCCCTTATGAGGTGCTGGGTGCACAAGCTTGTTCGATCGCACAGGTTTCTGGTACTCGATTTGCTGTGTGGGCACCGAATGCCAGCCGGGTTAGCGTCGTGGGCGACTTCAATCACTGGGATGGGCGCTGCCACCCCATGCGACTGCGCCGTGAGTGTGGTATTTGGGAACTATTCTTACCAGATGTACATGCCGGTGCCAACTACAAGTATGAAATCCGCACCCACTGCGGTGAAGTTCTCCCGCCACGTGCTGACCCCTACGCCCTGCAAGCACAATTGCGCCCGGCTACAGCGAGCGTTGTGGGTGCCTTGCCAGAATGGGTGCCTCCGTGTGCGCAGCGCAAGCGCGCCAATGCACTGGATGCGCCCATCAGTATTTACGAGGTTCACCTGGGCTCTTGGAGGCGCGTCACCGAAGAAGGCAACCGCTGGTTAACTTGGGACGAACTGGCAGACAGCCTGGTGCCATATGCCAAAGACATGGGGTTCACCCACCTAGAGCTGCTCCCCATCAGCGAGCACCCTTTTGATGGTTCCTGGGGCTACCAGCCGATCGGTCTGTATGCGCCCACAGCACGCTTTGGTGATGCCGCAGGGTTTTCGCGTTTGGTGCAGCGCTGCCATGCCGAAGGTTTGGGGCTGATTCTAGATTGGGTGCCGGCTCACTTTCCAAGTGACGCTCACGGACTTGCCTTTTTTGATGGTACCCATTTATACGAATATGCAGACCCTCGCGAGGGCTTCCATAACGACTGGAACACTCTAATTTACAACCTTGGGCGTACCGAAGTGCGCAATTTTTTGGTTGGAAACGCGCTTTATTGGCTCGAGCGTTTTGGCGTGGACGGCCTGCGTGTCGATGCAGTTGCATCCATGCTTTATCGCGATTACAGCCGCAAAGAAGGGCAATGGATACCTAACGTGCACGGCGGCCGAGAAAACCTCGAAACCATCGCTTTTCTCAAACGCATGAATGAAGTTGTAGGTGTGGAGCGGGAGCAGGCGATCACTCTGGCTGAAGAATCCACTGCTTACCCCGCAGTTTCACGCCCCACTTTTGCAGGCGGACTGGGCTTTCACTACAAGTGGAACATGGGTTGGATGCACGACACCCTGGCCTACATGGCACGTGACCCGATCCACCGCAAACATCATCAGGGCGAAATGACCTTCAGCTTGGTCTATGCTTTCAACGAGAATTTTGTGTTGCCCATTTCACACGATGAAGTCGTGCATGGCAAGGGCTCACTGCTGAACAAAATGCCGGGTGATCGATGGCAAAAAATTGCCAATGTGCGCGCTTTTCTAGGCTATATGTTTGGCCACCCAGGGAAAAAGCTACTTTTCATGGGTTGTGAGTTTGCCCAAGAGCGCGAATGGAACCACGACCACAGCCTAGACTGGCATTTGCTTGACGATCCGTCTCATGCTGGCGTGCAACGCTTGGTGCGCGACCTGAATGCGCTTTATCGTGCAACACCCGCGCTCTACCAGCAAGACTTTGTCAGTGCGGGTTTTGAGTGGATTGACCACAGCGATGCAGCTCACTCCGTGCTGAGCTTCATGCGTCACGGCAGCGATCCAGCATCGAGCCTATTGGTGGTGTGCAATTTCACACCCAATGTCTGGCGCGGATATCGACTGGGTGTGCCGCAGTCAGGCACTTACCGCGAAGTGCTGAACACGGACTCAAACCACTATGGCGGCAGCAACACCGGAACACCTTTGGGTTTGGCCAGCGCTTTAGCTGAGCCTTGTCATGGCAAGCCCTATTCAATCCTGCTGACGTTGCCACCTTTGGCTTGCGTTTTCTTTCAGCGCAGCGCATGACAGCGCAGCATCTGCAAAACGGTGAGCCCTGGCCACTGGGCGCCCATTTCGACGGCAAAGGCGTCAACTTTGCGATTTTTTCTGCCCATGCGACAGCCATCGATCTGTGCGTGTTTGATGCCAGCGCAACCCATGAACTGGCACGTCTGCCCTTGCCGAGTTGTAGCAACGAAGTCTGGCATGGCTACATGCCAAATGCCCAACCCGGACTCATTTATGCCCTGCGTGCGCATGGGCCCTGGCGCCCCGATCAGGGGCATCGCTTTGATGCATCTAAACTGCTTTTGGATCCATACGCACGTGAGATCGTTGGTAATTTTGTCTGGCGCCATGAACATTTCACCACCGAGACACCCACTAACGACCGACAGACCATGACTCCAGGCAACGTAGAAGTCGCACTCAAAAGCCGAGTTGTCGACGACCACTTTGATTGGGGAGAAGATGCCCCTCCTTGTGTCGCCATGGAAAACACGGTTATCTACGAGTGCCACGTCAAAGGTTTCAGCAAGTTGCAGCCGCAAATCCCGGTCGAGTTACGTGGCAGCTATGCCGGACTGGCTCACCCGGTCGCCATCAAACATCTACTCGATTTGGGGGTTACCACCCTGAGCCTGCTCCCGGTGCACTACAGTCTGACTGAAGAGCGACTATTCAAAATGGGCCTGCAAAATTACTGGGGTTACAACAGCATTGGCTTCTTTTGCTTGAATCCGGATTTAGCCAGTCAAAGCAGCACCACCCGCACACCCCGAGACGAATTCCGTCAAATGGTGAAGGATCTGCATGCTGCACACCTTGAAGTTGTTCTGGACGTGGTGTTTAACCACAGCGCAGAATCTGACGAAACCGGACCCACCCTGTGTTTTCGCGGCCTCGATAATGCCAGCTATTACCGGCTGAAGCCCGGCGCGCCAAGGCTCTATGAAAACTACAGCGGCTGTGGCAATAGTTTGAATGTGCAGCACCCAAGGGTGTTACAACTGGTGATGGACAGTTTGCGCTATTGGGTTCAGGAGATGCACGTGGATGGTTTTCGTTTCGATCTGGCACCTTCGTTGGGTCGAACCGATAGCGGCTTTAGTCCATACAGCGCGTTTTTTGCCGCTATCGCACAAGACCCCGTTTTATCGCGCGTGAAAATGATCGCTGAACCCTGGGATATTGGCTCCTATGGCTACCAGGTTGGCAATTTTCCACGAGGCTGGAGCGAGTGGAATGACAAATTTCGCGACTGTATGCGGCGTTTCTGGGTTCAAGGTGGCGCCAGCCGTGGCGAATTTGCCATGCGCTTGTGCGCTTCATCCGATTTATTTCAAGCTTCGCGTCTGCCGGCGAGCTCGATCAACTACGTTGTCTCGCACGATGGTTTCACCCTGCGTGATCTTGTCAGTTACCAGCATCGGCATAACCTGGCTAACGGGGAATACAACCGCGACGGACATGGTGACAACCTGAGTTCCAACTGCGGTGCCGAAGGCCCCAGTGAGGATGCAAGCGTGCAGCGCATGCGTGGGCGTTTGCAGCGCGCACTCCTCGCCACCACTATTCTTGCTCAAGGTACACCCATGCTGAGCGCTGGTGATGAGTTCGGCCACAGTCAAGCGGGCAATAACAACCCTTATTGCCAGGACAACACCATTACTTGGATCAATTGGCAAGCGCAAGACACGCAACTGCTTGCTTTTACCCAACACTTGCTCAGACTCAAAAAACAGCAGTGCATTTTTTCTAAAAATTGGCACCGTGGCACGACCGACACGCAAGGCAACATCGATCTGACTTGGCGGCTGGCGAATGGCCACGCACTGCAAGCGAGCGACTGGCAACAATCCGCAGCATTGACACTAGCATGCCTGATTGCTCCAACGGAAAACCGCCCAGCCTCCTTGTTATTGCTCATCAACGCGAGTCCTGCTGAAAAAATGTTCAGCTTGCCCCAGGGCACTTGGTGCACTCTGCTTGACACCAGTCTCCCCACGGGTATGCCCGCAGAGCAACACGACCAGCACGCCAATCTGGCAACGCCTGCGCACAGCCTGCTGTTGTTGTTGCAATTGAAAACTTAGGGAGTGGCTCCACTGCGCAGGGCAAGCGGCACCTGATCGCTCGTGCGGGGTTGCCCCAGCGGCTGCATCGTTTGGGCTTTTTGCACTGCTGCGATATCTTCTTCACTTGGATACTGTTTGAGCAGCCAATAATCTAGGACGCGCCGAGCAATCGGTGCCGAGCTTTGCGAGCCAAAACCGGCGTTTTCAACGATGATCGCGAGGGCGATTTGCGGCTTGTCAAGCGGCGCAAATGCCGTGAATAAAGCATGGTCACGCAAGCGTTCTTGCATTTTGGAGGCCACATATTTTTCATTTTGTTTGATCTGCACAACTTGTGCCGTGCCCGTTTTGCCACCACTCGTATAAGCGGCACCCCGAAAACTACCAGCCGAAGTGCCTTCTAGATTAACCCCTGCCATGGCATTCTTGATGATCGCGATGTGATCTGGTTTGGCAATGGCCGTGCCTTGCACCTCTGTCTGTGTCAAGCTGGGAACGTGCGAAACCACATCGACAACCTCTTTTACCAAATGGGGTTTCATCCGCACCCCGTCATTTGCCAAGGTAGCCACGGCAGAAGCCAGTTGCAACATAGTGAAGTTGTTATAACCCTGACCTATGCCGAGGGAGATGGTTTCGCCGGCATACCATTTTTGCTGCTCGGGTTTTTTATAAGCACGCCGTTTCCAGTCTGTTGAAGGCAACAAGCCACGCACCTCACCAAAAATATCGATGCCAGTCAGCTCACCAAAACCAAAGCGCTGCATTTGGTCGTGAATGGTGTCAACCCCCAATTCGTTGGCCAGCACGTAATAGTAGGTATCACAAGAATCCACAATCGATTTGTACATGTCGACCATGCCATGTCCACCTTCTTTGTCGTCCCGAAAACGGTGGCTGCCAAACATAAAGAAGCCGGGGTCGGCAATGCTTTGCTGGGGGGTGCGTTTACCGGTTTCAAGTGCCGCCAATGCCATAAATGGCTTGTAAGTTGAACCTGGTGGATAGGTGCCACGCAAAGCCCGATTCAGCAATGGACGGTCTAGCGATTCGTTAAGTGTCAACCAATTTTCAGCATCGATGCCTTCAACAAACAGGTTTGGGTCGAATGTTGGTTTGCTGACAAATGCCAAAATTTCACCATTTTGCGGATCAATCGCTACCAGCGCACCGCGTCGATCACCAAAAAGCTGTTCGACCAGATGCTGCAGCTTGATATCAATCGAAAGCTTTACCGTGTTGCCTGGCGTGGCGCTTTGAGTGGCCAGGCGACGGGTGGCACGGCCACCTGCAGAGGTCTCCATCGAATCAACACCCGTGATTCCGTGCAACTGCGCTTCAAAACTCTGCTCGACCCCGAGCTTGCCAATGTAGTCAGTGCCCCGGTAGTTGGCCGCATCGTCTGAATCGTCAATTTTTTCTTTCTCACTGATGTTGATGCGCCCAATATAACCAACCACGTGGCTGGCCAGCTCGCCATAAGGATAACTGCGAAACAAGCGCGCCTTGATGTCAACCCCGGGAAAACGATAGCGCTGAGCCGCAAAACGTGCCACTTCAGCATCACTTAACCGCGTGCGCAATGGCAGTGATTCAAAACTTTTTGCCTCTTCGCGCAGTTTTTTAAAACGCCGACGATCGCGCGGACTGATATCGACCACCTGCGCCAAAGCGTCGATCGTAGCCTCAAGGCTAGACACTTTCGATGGCGTAATTTCTAGGGTATAGGCTGAATAATTGCTGGCCAGCACCACGCCATTGCGATCAACAATCAAACCGCGATTGGGCACGATCGGCACAATCGCCGTGCGATTGTTTTCAGCTTGCGCCAGCAAGTCGTCGTGGCGAATGAGTTGCAGATACACCAAACGAGAGAGCAACACGACAAAACACACCAGCACGACCATGCTCGCAACCAGCACACGAAATCGAAATCGGGCAAGCTCAAGTTGGATATTGCGAATCACACGCATGCTAATCTGCCAAACTCAAAGCGGTCGATTGACATCTGGATTGGGAGCACGCTTTTGTGGCAACAAGAGCACCACACTCACCAACGGCCATAACATGGCTTCCAGCAAGGGCGCGAACCCAAGAGACCAGCCAGGCCAATCAGCACCTGAGACCAGGCGCACCAGCAAGGCCAGCGCGTGCGAGACAAAAAACAACGGAAAAACCTGCGCCGCTTGTGAAGGTACGCTGAACCACAACAAGCGCCGATGAATCGCAATGGCCAAAAAACTCAGGATGGTATAGGCCAGGGCATGTTGTCCAAGCAGCGAGCTTTGGTGCACATCGCTGACCAAACCCAACAAAAATGCCGACCCAATACCGACGCGTTGTGGCTGATGAATTGTCCAGAACATCAAAAACACGGCCAACACATCCGGCAACCAAGCTGCACGGCCAGCCAGTCCCATATTGAGCAGCATATTCAGAGCCAGCGCAAGCAACAGGCTGCCCCAAATAAACAGCGGCCGCGCTGGCAGCAGCAATTGCTGACCGCGCGGCATGATCATGGCAAACCCTTTGAAGGCGGCAGATCAGCAAGCGCAGCCGAGGCCTGCAACACCAGCACATGCAAGCTGGCCGCCACTCGCGCGACCGGCTGACAACTGATGCGGGCAAAAGCAGAATCGGCACCCCGCTCAATTTTCAACACCCGAGCGACAGCTAACCCAGGAGGATAGACACCATCGACGCCACTAGTGGTCAGCAAATCGCCGGCCAGCATATCCACATTAGCATCCATAAAACGCAGCTCGAGTTGACCAGTTCGAGCCACTGAGTCACCAAAAGCCAACCCTCGCACACCCGAACGTGCGTTCAAAACCGGAATCGCCTGATTTCGATCAGTCACCAAACTCACCTCACTGATCGTCGGATAGACCCTGGTAACCTGACCCAAAATTCCATCTTCATCAAGAACCGGAGCCCCCAATTGCACCGCAGCCAAAGTCCCTTTGTCAATGATGACCTTGCGAGAATAAGGGTCAGCGGCTTCGTACAAAACCTGCGCGGCAATGGCTGGCGCATTGAGGCGATCTCGTAAATCGAGCAAAGCTCGCAAGCGGGTATTCTCTAAAACCAGTTGCTCAACCTGTTGCGCACGCTGCGACTGCAAGCCCAATTGATACTGCGCCTGTGCTTCATTGGCTTGCGAAGTCTGCAACGACAGCAAATACTGGCTGGCACCACTTGACCAGATGATGGGGCGCAAAACCAGCCACTGCACTGGGTACAAAACAGCTGCCACGAGCGACCGCAAAGGCTGTGTCACTTTAAACCGGACATCAGCCACCATCAGCAGCAGCGCCAGCACACTGAAAAAAAACAGCTTGGTCAGGGCGGAAGGGCCCTGTCTGAAAAAGGGCGGCGGCGTGCCATCTAGCGTACCCAGTGGCATCGCCGTGGTGCCCGCTTATTCGCTGGTGAAAATGGAGCCTAAGCGTTCCATTTGCTCCAGCGCAATACCACAACCACGCACGACACAGGTGAGAGGGTCTTCGGCCACCAGCACAGGTAAGCCAGTTTCCTCTGCCAGCAAACGGTCGAGGTCACGCAACAGCGCACCACCGCCTGTGAGCATCATGCCCCGGTCAGCAATATCAGCTCCCAACTCTGGCGGTGTTTGCTCCAATGCATTTTTAACTGCAGAAACAATGTTGTTAATCGGATCCGTCAGCGCCTCCAGAATTTCATTGCTGGAAATCGTGAAACTACGTGGAACACCTTCGGACAGGTTACGGCCACGCACTTCCATTTCACGCACTTCACTACCCGGGAAAGCAGAACCAATGTTCTTTTTGATCAGCTCAGCAGTTGGCTCGCCGATCAGCATGCCGTAGTTGCGGCGAATGTAGTTGATGATGGCTTCGTCAAATTTATCGCCGCCCACACGAACGCTGCCTTTGTAAACCATGCCACCCAGCGAAATAACGCCGACTTCAGTGGTGCCGCCGCCAATATCGACCACCATCGAACCACTAGCCTCGCTCACAGGCAGGCCAGCACCGATGGCTGCCGCCATGGGCTCTTCAATCAAATAAACATCGCTTGCACCAGCACCAAGAGCACTTTCACGAATCGCGCGACGCTCAACCTGGGTGGAACCGCAGGGTACACAAATGATGATGCGCGGGCTAGGGCGAAAAATCGAACGCGGATGCACCATTTTGATGAATTGCTTGAGCATTTGCTCAGTCACCGTGAAGTCGGCAATCACACCGTCTTTCATAGGGCGAATTGCTTCAATATTGCCCGGCACTTTGCCCAACATGGCTTTGGCTTCTTTACCAACCGCCTGAATGGTTTTTTTGCCCTGCGGGCCACCTTCATGACGAATGGCAACAACCGAGGGCTCATCGAGCACGATGCCCTTGTCACGCACATATATCAGGGTATTGGCAGTGCCCAGATCAATGGCGAGGTCAGTCGAAAAATATTGGCGAAAGGTTCCAAACATGGATAAGTCCTTAGGGCATCAAGAGCGCATCGGCTCAAAATCGCCCGGTGATTTGTTCAAAAATAGTAGCTGGCCAGCATAAAGCCCAACCGGTGCGTCGAAAGGCGCAAAGGCGCAAAGGCGCAAAGGCGGGATAATACCGCATTGGCCACGGTGTCACGCCCAAGTCGGCTTGTGTCACCCTTGTTTCGCACTTTGTTTTCAATGGAAATTTATGTCACTTACTGCCGTTGATATTGACCGTTTGGCACATTTGGCTCGTTTGGGCTTAACCCCAGACGAGCGCGTGCAAATGTTGCCACAACTGAATGATTTTTTTGGCATTGTCGAAAAAATGCGCGCGGTCAACACAGAAGGCATCACCCCGCTGGCACATCCCGTTGATGTCATGGGCGAAATCAGCCTGCGCCTGCGAGAAGACACGGTCAGCGAGCCCAATCAGCGTGAATTAAACCAACGCAGCGCACCTGCTCTGGAGAATGGTTTGTTTTTGGTTCCCAAGGTTATTGACTAGCCAGCATTTTTGAGTTCATCATGACGCACATTTCATCTGATCTACACGATCTCACCGTTGCCCAGCTGTCGCATCTCCTACAAAAGCGCAAAGTCTCAGCAGTCGAGTGCGCAGAGCATTTTTTAGCGCGCACGCAAAAACACGCTAATTTAGGCGCTTTTTTGCACACCCAGGAAGAGCACACACTGGCACAAGCCCGTGCAGCCGATGCTCGCCTGGCATCTGGCTCAGCAGGCGTGCTTGACGGTGTTCCCATTGCACACAAAGACATTTTTGTAACACGCGACTTTGTCAGCACAGCTGGCTCCAAAATCCTCCAAGGGTATCAATCGCCTTTTGATGCCACTGTTGTTGCCAAGCTCGCTCAAGCTGGGATGGTTTGCTTGGGCAAACTCAATTGTGATGAATTTGCCATGGGCTCAGCCAACGAAAACTCGGCCTATGGACCGGCTCGAAACCCCTGGAACACCGATTGCACACCAGGCGGCTCGTCCGGCGGGAGTGCTGCAGCGGTGGCAGCTCGGCTCAGCCCTTGCGCCACCGGCACCGACACGGGTGGCTCGATTCGCCAGCCTGCTGCGTTTTGTGGTGTCACTGGGATCAAACCCACTTATGGCCGTGCCTCACGTTACGGCATGGTGGCGTTCGCGTCGAGTCTGGATCAAGCGGGGCCACTGGCTCGCAGCGCAGAAGACTGCGGGCTTTTGCTGAGTGCCATGTGCGGCCCCGATCCCGAGCGCGACTCAACCTCGTTGGATGTGCCTGCTGAAGACTTCACACAGCATTTAAATGACGGCATCGCTGGCTTGCGCATTGGCTTGCCGTCCGAGTTTTTTGGTGCAGGTTTAGCGCCAGATGTGCGTGCGGCAATCGATGCAGCGCTCAAAGAATTCGAAGCGCTAGGCGTCAAACTGGTGCCGATTTCACTACCACTCACCGAATTGTCAATTCCGGTTTATTACATCATTGCACCCGCTGAAGCCTCCAGCAATCTGAGTCGTTTTGATGGTGTGAAGTTTGGTTTTAGAGCCAATGAATACACCGATTTAAGCGATATGTACCAAAAAACCCGAGCTCAGGGCTTTGGAGCAGAAGTGAAACGCAGAATCATGATTGGCACCTATGTGCTGAGTCACGGCTATTACGATGCCTACTACTTACAAGCGCAAAAAATCAGGCGCATGATCGCCAACGATTTTCAAGCGGCTTTCAAAGTCTGCGATGTCATCGCCGGGCCGGTCGCGCCCACTGTGGCATGGAATCTTGGGGGGCACGCCAACGACCCTTTGGCAGATTACCTGGCTGACATCTTTACATTGCCAGCCTCGCTGGCAGGCTTGCCCGGCATGAGTGTGCCCGTGGGTTTGGGTGCAAACCATTTGCCTGTTGGCTTGCAACTGATTGGCAACTACTTATCTGAAGCACGTTTGCTCAACGTCGCGCACCGCTTCCAGCAAGCCACCGACTGGCACGCAGCCAAACCGCAAGGAGTTTAAGAATGAACGCACCTGTGCAAGAACAAAAATCAAGGGACCAATCTCTGCTAGTTATGGGCTACGAGGTGGTCATCGGGTTCGAGACGCACGCCCAACTCTCTACTCGCTCCAAAATCTTTAGTCGCGCTGCAACTGCGTTTGGTGCCGAGCCCAACACACAAGCCTGCGCAGTGGATTTAGCCTTGCCTGGCACGCTGCCCGTGATGAACAAAGGTGCCGTTGAGCGTGCTATCGAATTTGCACTGGCCATTGGCGCGCACATTGCGCCACGCAGCATTTTTGCCCGCAAAAATTATTTCTATCCTGATCTCCCCAAGGGCTATCAAATCAGTCAATTCGAGATCCCGGTGGTGCAAGGTGGTGCCGTGGCGTTTTATCTGGGTGACGAGAAAAAATCGGTGCGTCTGGTCCGCGCCCACCTCGAAGAAGACGCTGGCAAATCGCTGCATGAAGATTTTGTAGGTCAAACCGGCATCGACCTCAATCGAGCAGGAACCCCGTTACTCGAGATCGTTACCGAGCCCGACATGCGCTCCAGTGCTGAGGCAGTTGCCTACGCCAAAGAGCTGCACAAAATCGTCACCTGGATCGGCATTTGCGATGGCAACATGCAAGAGGGCTCTTTTCGCTGCGATGCCAATGTGTCGGTGCGCAAACCGGGTGCGCCGCTAGGCACACGCCGCGAGATCAAAAACCTGAACAGCTTCAAATTTATGCAACAGGCGATTGATTTTGAGGTGCGCTGGCAGATCGAAGAGATTGAAGACGGCCGCACCATCCAGCAAGCCACCGTGCTGTTCAACCCCGACACTGGCGAAACCCGCGCCATGCGCACCAAAGAAGACGCTGCGGATTACCGCTACTTTCCCGATCCCGATTTGCCGCCACTGGTGATATCGCCAGAGTGGGTGCAACGTGTGCGCCAACAAATGACCGAGTTACCCCGCGTTATGGCGCAGCGCTTTGTCAACGACTACGGTCTGTCTGACTACGATGCCACGGCGCTCACACAGAGTCGTGAGGTTGCAGCTTATTTTGAGACAGCGACTCTTAGCTGTGGTCAAGCCAAACTGGTGAGCAACTGGATCATGGGCGACTTGTCACGCAGGCTCAACGCAGCCGAAGCAGATATTCGAGCCTGCCCCGTAACGCCACTGCAACTAGCCCAGCTGATCACCCGAATTCAGGACGAAACCATCTCCAACAACGCCGCACGGCAGGTGCTGGATGTGCTTTGGACTGCCACCGATGGGAACGTTGATGGGATCATTGAGGCCAAAGGTCTAAAGCAAATGAATGACACCAGTGCAATCGACAAAATTGTCGATGCCGTGCTGGCAGCCAACCCAAAAAACGTCGAAGAATACCGTGCAGGCAATGCCAAAGCGCTCAACGCACTGGTTGGTCAGATCATGAAAGGCAGCCAGGGCAAAGCCAACCCGCAGCAGGTCAATGCACTGCTAAAGCAAAAACTCGGGTAATCCAAACGGGGGGGGGTGGCAGAAAAAACCATGCAGCAGTCCAAAAAGCTGTCAGCACCGCTCTACCGGCTGCGCTATTGAGTTACACCTCGGCGCCTTGCAAAAACGCCAATCGTAGCCAGCCCAGCCAGCATCAGCGCGTATTCTGAGGGCTCAGGCACGGCTGAAATACTACCGCTGAATGGCGCATCGTTAACCTGTGTAGAACCCGTCCAACTGCTCACCACCACTTGTCCATTGATCACACCGCCACTTGAACTGAATTGCGCCAAAGGCGCCAAAAAAGAGGCATTGACACCACTGGCAAACGTGATCTGGGTCGCCTCCGGCAAATTGAACAGCACCCGACCAACCGCAAAGTTGCTGTAATCGTGAGCCCCAAAATTCACATTTTGTCCGTGCACATTGATCAACACGGTGGCGTTAGGGCCTAGATTCGACAAAAGCAGATTATTGGCAACATCAGCGGCGCTTAAATCAAACACCGCAGCATTCCCACCATTGGCATTCAAAATCAGTCCGCCAGCCCCTGCCGTGAGCGAGCCAAGGTTGGCCATACCATCAAAACTCAGCGACAAATTGCTCAGTCTGGTTTTTTCTGCACCAAAATCAATTCCTAATGCCGTCGTTGATGCCGTTGCAACAGGAAGTGAATTTTGTGAAGCCAATACACCCGACGCAGTGCCACCATAAGTTAAAGCATTGACATTCAACCAAGCATTATTGGCATTGAGATTATTCCCAACTTGGACATTCCCCAAAAATGAAGCGCCCGCACCAACCGAGAGATTACCGCCAATCAGCGTATTGCCATAGATGCTGCCTGAACCAAACGTCAAATCACCGCCCACGGTCAAACCCGTTCCACTGTAAAGCGCGCCTGCACCAGCCAAGGTGTTGATTGAATAACTTGTGAAACTGGCATTGCCGCCCACCGCGACCCGACCCTGTACGTCCGAGCTGGGTGCCAAAAAATTCTCAAATACCAGCAAATTCAGGCTGCTGTCCAAACCCAGCGCCGTATTGGCCGCATGCGCCATGGGCATCGTAAAAAACGCAGCAACAACCAACATGGCCAACTTCAGCGTGTTGGCAAAATGACCGGCTTGTGAACTTGTTGGACTTTTCATTGGGCTGCGACAAGGGATGAAAGAAATAAACATCGACTGCCGCCAGTCTATTCACCATCCAAGCATTTCGAACTTAAGAAGTTTCGAAATTCAACCCCAAGTGTGCAAAAGTACCGTTTTTGCGGCCCAGATTGCAAACACATCACCCCAAATGCTGCCCCACAATGCCGGTAATTTCAAACATGCTGACCTGCGGCTTGCCAAACACGGCTAACAGTTTGGCATCGGCATTGATATTGCGCTTGTTGGCGGCATCCTGCAGATTATTGGCTTTGATGTAGTCCCAGAGCTTTTTGATAACCTGCGCTCGCGCAATCGGCTCTGCACCGACAACCGCTGCCAGAGCCGCACTGGGGGTGGACCCTGCGCCAGCAGCGGGTGCTTTGCGAACGGTTTTAACAGCCGTTTTCTTAGCGGCAACTTTCTTCGCCGCAGGCTTCGCTGTAAGTTTTTCAGTTTTCAAGGCTTTTGTGCCTGTAGCGCTTGTCCCACTTGCGTTAACAGCTCCTTTTTTAGCAGCAGAAACAGCCGCTTTGGTCAACGGAGCAGCAGCACTTTTTCGCGGCGGAAACTTGCTCGGTGCAAACTCAAAATTGACCTTGCCAGCGGCAGCATCCCAGACCAGCATGGCCTTGAAGGCGCGCCGGGTACGCATCGAGACAAACTTGTCAAGCAGATCGGTTTTGCCGGTAGCCAGCAGTTTTTGCATTTGCGCACGTTCAATCGGCTGCTGCAAGATGATCTGGCCGCTCTTGAAATCGCAGCTGGGCGTGACCTGCGCGTGGGTTGGAACCGACTTTTCGCACAGGTAATTTTTGCCCTGCTCAAACACATTGGCAGCACATTTAGGGCAAGCTCCCAAGCTGGTCTGGGCCGAAAAATCGAGCAACTCACCACTTTCTTCGCCCTTCTTGTCGTCACCAAAATCAAATTCGAGTTTGTAGTTTTTTGTTTCTTCGTCAAACTTGATGACCATTTCGGCAGTGAAGGGCCAACCGGCCTTGGAGCGAAAGCCGTCCAGTGGGCCAATCTTGCGATCGCGCAAAAACTGCTCGACTTCGGTCAACTCAAAGGTGCGTCCGGCCGGCGTTTTACCAAACGAAAAACCACAGCCATCACTGCGCCCATCGGCTCCCGTGCAAGAGTAGCGGCGGTAGTTTTCTTTGACGATGCCTGCACAATTTGGGCAGGGGCTCGAGAGCGTGGCGTAATTGCCTGGAACGGTGTCGCGGTCGTATTCCTTGGCTTTTTTCACCATGCGTTCGGTCATGGCGGCAATTTCGGCCATAAAACTGGCACGACTGAGCTTGCCATGCTCCATTTGTGCCAATTTGAATTCCCACTCACCCGTCAGCTCGGCTTTGGACAACTCTTCCACACCCAGACCGCGCAACAGGGTCATCAGCTGGAAGGCTTTGGCTGTCGGGATGAGTTCGCGCCCCTCGCGCAGCATGTACAGCTCGGATAGCAAACCTTCAATGATGCTGGAGCGGGTGGCGGGTGTGCCCAGACCCTTTTCTTGCATGGCAGCGCGCAGCTCATCGTCTTCCACGGTTTTGCCCGCGCCTTCCATGGCACCGAGCAAGGTAGCCTCTGAATAGCGCGCCGGAGGGCGGGTTTTCAGCGCTTTGGGATCAACGGCGAGTGTCTTAACCCGCTCGCCAGGCTTTACCGGAACCAGGTTGCCTGGGCTCTTGTCGTCGCCGTCTTTGACTTCCTCGGCAGCCTCTTTGCCATAAATTGCCAGCCAACCTGATTTGACAAGCACTTTGCCCTCGGTTTTGAAATGGTGTCCGGCGGCTGTCGAAATCCGCGTCGTGATTTGGTATTCGGCTGCCGGAAAAAACACCGCCATAAAGCGACGCACCACCAAGTCGTATATTTTTTGCTCTACTTCTGAGAGTCCACTCGGCGCTTGCAGCGTGGGGATGATGGCGAAGTGATCGCTCACCTTGGTGTTGTCAAAAATACGCTTGCTGGGGTGAATGTAATGGCCATTCAAGGCCGTCAGTGCATGGGGCGCCAGATGGCGCATGCCACTGTCGGCCAGCATCTCGAAGGTTTGCCGAACCACCGGCACGTAGTCTTCGGGCAAGGCACGCGAATCGGTACGCGGGTAGGTCAGCGCTTTATGGCGCTCATACAAACTTTGCGCGATCGACAACGTGGTTTTGGCGCTAAAACCAAACTTGCCGTTGGCCTCGCGCTGCAGGCTGGTCAGATCAAATAACAAAGGGCTCACTTGGCTAGTGGGCTTGCTCTCTTCTGTCACGCTGGCTTGCTGGCCTGTTACCGCAGCGGCAATGGCCTGCGCCTCACGCTGAGTCCAAACCCGATCGGCTTTCAGTTCGACATCGGCTTCTTCGTTACCCGCAGCAGCGTTGGCAGCGGCTTTTTTCCAGGTAGGATCGAACCATTTGGCACTGTAATCACCTGCGGCTGCGCCAAAAGTGGCATGGATTTCCCAATAGTCATGCGAGACAAAATTGCGAATTTTTTCTTCACGCTCGACCACCACACTGAGTGTGGGCGTTTGCACACGGCCCACCGTGGTCAAAAAGAAGCCCCCATCGCGCGAGTTAAAAGCAGTCATGGCACGCGTGCCGTTGATGCCCACCAGCCAGTCTGCCTCACTGCGACAGCGTGCCGCATCAGCCAAGGGTTGCATTTGTGCATCGGTGCGCAGCGCATTAAAGCCATCGCGAATTGCTTGCGGGGTCATGCTTTGCAACCACAGACGGCTGACCGGCTTGCCCAAAGGTTTAGCTCCCCCTGCATATTGCTCGATCAGCCGAAAAATCAGCTCGCCTTCGCGTCCTGCATCACAAGCGTTGATGAGTTTGCTGACATCCTTGCGTTTGGCCAGTTTCACCACAGCATTCAGCCGGGTTTTGGTTTTTTCAACAGGTTTCAGGTCAAAGTGCGGAGGAATCACCGGCAAATGGGCAAAGCTCCATTTGCCACGTTTCACATCAAACGCTTCGGGGGCCTGAATTTCCACCAAATGCCCCACCGCGCTTGAGACAACATAACTGTCGTTTTCAAAATACTCGTCGTGTTTCTCGAACTTGCCCGCCAAAGGCGTCAGGGCACGCACGATATCTTGCGCGACCGAAGGTTTTTCTGCAATGACCAATGTTTTCATCTGACTACAATCCCGTTTCTTCGCGCCCGCACACGGGCGCACACACAAGCAGGCACGCACACGCGCACCCATACGAGTCCACGATACCAAATTTTTACCGTGCCAAAAAAAACAGCCGCAAAACCACGACGCATTCAGGTTCGCCGCTCGGGCGTGCATGGCAAAGGCGTTTTTGCTGTGCAAGACATCGCAGCCGGCGAAAGCATCATTGAATACGTGGGTGAAATCATCAGTTGGCCAGAAGCCCAAGCGCGCCACCCTCACAATCCACAAGACCCAAACCACACGTTTTATTTTCACATTGATGAAAACCGGGTGATTGATGCGCTGGTAGGCGGCAACTCTTCACGCTGGATCAACCATGCCTGCGCAGCCAATTGCGAAGCGGTTGAACGCCATGGTCGCATCTTCATTCAGGCCCTGCGCGACATTGCCACCGGCGAAGAACTCAACTACGACTACGGCCTGATCATCGACGAGCGCTATAGCGCCAAGCTCAAGGCCGAATACCCCTGCTGGTGCGCTGCCCCCACATGCCGGGGCACGCTGCTGGCGCCCAAGCGCAAACGCCGCTAAAACCATGACAACACCCGTGCACTGGCCTAGCGAGTCAATTTGGCAAGCCATCGCTCCTGGCCTACCGGGTTTTAGCGTGGAGGTGGTGCCTGAAATTGATTCGACCAATTCAGAGTTGATGCGCCGCGCACGCAATGGCCAACAGGAGCCGTTGCTACTGGTGGCCGAGCGACAAAGCGCTGGCCGAGGTCGCATGGGACGGCAATGGCACACCGAGTCGCCACAGCAGGCACTGACTTTTTCGCTGGGCTTGATGCTCTCTCCCCTAGACTGGTCGGGCTTATCGTTGGCTGTGGGCCTAAGCCTGGCACGCAGTCTGCACCCCGATATTCGTCTGAAATGGCCGAATGACCTCTGGTGGCAAGGGCAAAAACTGGCGGGCATTTTGATTGAAACCGCAGGCTCTGGACCCGTTCACGCAGCGCGCTACCTTGTGATTGGCGTAGGCATCAACCTGCAAACACCCGCCTTCACCGGACTCACCATGCCGGCAGTTGGACTGGCTGAAATTCGACCCGACCTGGATAAAGCTCAATGCTTGTCGCTTTTATTGAGCCCCTTGATACAAACTCTCAATCAGTTTGAACAATTCGGCTTTGCCCAATTTCAGGCTGATTTCAATGCACGCGATGCCATTAGCCAGACTGCCGTTACTCTGAGCGATGGCAGGCATGGTGTGGCACAGGGTGTTAATCGTCAAGGTGCCTTGCAAGTCAATACAGCTGCTGAAGTGCTATCGGTTAGCAGCGCTGAAATCAGTGTTCGACTTCAAGTGAAGGCGCCTTCTGCGCTTCATGGCCGATGATGCTGCGCCTGTTTGTTCTGACCTTGCTGATGCTCAACGGCTTGTACTTTGCCTGGTCACAAGCCTGGTTTACAGCTTATGGGTGGGGGCCTATGGTGCAACAAGAACCGCAACGTCTAACGCAGCAAATTGCAGCGCAGGCGATTCATCTGCTGAGCCCGCAAGAAGCCGCCAAACTGCAAGCGGCCAACACCAAGCCTGCTGCGAGCTGCTTGCAATCAGACTGGCTTGATGCGGCACTGACAAACACTTTGCGCCGAACCTTGGAGGCCACCTTGCCGGAGGGGGGGTGGTCGCTCAACCCAGGCAGTTCGCCCGAACGCTGGATTATTTACATGGGCAAATACGCCAACCCGCAAGAGCTGGCTAAAAAACGCGCACAGTTGGCCAGTTTGAATTTAAATTTTGCACCACTCAACAACGCCAGTCTGGCTCCCGGTCTGTCACTCGGAGTTTTTGAAACCCAGCAGCAAGCCTCGATTGCGCTGGAGGCATTAACACTGCGCGGCGTGCGCACCGCACGGGTCTTGCTAGAGCAAGCTGCAGCACCGGGTTGGCGCTTGCAACTCCCCTTGGTGGACGAAGTTTTGCTGAAAAAACTGGTGCCCATCAAAACCGCACTGAACGGCAAAACACTGGGCACCTGTTGATTCAGCAAGCCATCAACACTGGCTAATCGTCAGGTCGAGCGACCGAGGTAAAGCGCACCACAAAGCGAGCCCCGGTGGGGTTAATGCCCGGCTGAGCATCTTCCAGGCTGACACTGGCATTGTGCTGTTTGGCAATTTCCAGGACGATTGGCAACCCCAATCCTGACCCGTCTGCCTCTGTTCCCAGCGCACGATAAAACGGTTGAAAAATTAGCTCCCGCTCGGCCGCTGGTACGCCAGGGCCTGAATCTTCAACCTGTAACACCATGGTGCGCCCAAACGGGTCGGTCAGCACCCGCACCGTAATGATGCCGGGTTGTTCCAAACTGGAGGGCGTGTAATTGATGGCGTTATCCACCAGATTGCGCATCATTTCCTTGAGCAAAGTTGCATTTCCCAGAACGGTGCCACCAATCGTTCCCGGTTGCGTGCCTTCGTAACCCAGATCAATGTGCTTGTCGAGTGCACGCGGCACCGAATCGCGCACCACCGACATGGTGAGTTCAGCCAAATCGCAAACCGTGTGCAACATCACTGCACTGCTGCTTTCGGCACGGGCCAAGGCCAGCAACTGGTTCACGCTGTGCGTGGCACGAATGCTCGAGCGACCAATTTGTCGCAACGACTGCTTCAGATCTTCAGAGCTGGCACCGGGTCGTTGCGCCAGATCGGCTTGCATACGCAAACCGGCCAATGGTGTTTTCAACTGATGCGCAGCATCTGCCAAAAAACGCTTCTGTGTTGAAATCGAATCGGTCAGGCGCATCAGCAAGTCGTTCACCGAGTCAACCAAGGGAGCCACCTCGAGTGGCACCGATTGGCCATCTATTGCACTCAAGTCGTCAGGCTTGCGTGCGCGAATACGCTCTTCGAGCTGGTTTAAAGGTTTGATCGCCTGCACCAGCGCCAGCCAAACCAACAGCACAGCCAGCGGCAAAATGACAAATTGCGGCAGCATCACGCCTTTCACAATTTCTGTTGCCAGCACCGATCGCTTCTCCAACGTCTCCGCCACCTGAACCAAAGCGGGCTTTTCGCTCCCATCGGGCAAATTTACCCACATGTAAGCCACCTTGACATCAAAGCCCTTAACTACATCGTCACGAATGCGAACTTCATCAATGGCCGGGCTGCCCAGCGCTTGCAGTGCTGGAGGTAATGGCAGCTCGCGCTCACCCCCCAAAAGTTCTCCGCGTGGACCTAGCACCTGGTAATAGACCGTATCCGAATCATCTGCGCGCAATAGTTCGCGAGCTGGACGCGGTAATACAAACTCGGCACGCTGACCCTTGACCGCAATCAGTTGCGACATGGCGCGCACGTTGTATTCAAGTGCCCGATCGAACGGTCGCCCAGCGATACTTTGTGCAACCAGCCAAGTTGCGACCAAGCTCACTGGCCATAAAAGCAACAGCGGTGTCAGCATCCAGTCCAGGATTTCGCCAAACAGCGAGCGCTGTTCACGCGGCAAAAGACTCATCACCAGGCCTTAAGAACGCACTCAGCCTGGGATTTTTTCAAGACAGTAGCCCAAGCCGCGAACTGTGGCAATGCGAATGGGGCCTTTTTCGATTTTTTTGCGCAAGCGGTGGATATACACCTCAATGGCGTTATTGCTGACTTCTTCGCCCCATTCACACAGGCGTTCAACCAGCTGATCTTTGCTGACCAGGCGGCCGGCACGTTGCAGCAGCACTTCAAGCAGCCCCAGTTCACGCGCCGAAAGCTCAACCATCACACCGTCGATACTGGCTACACGACCACTTTGGTCATACACCAATGGACCATGTTTGATGGTGCTGCTGGCGGCACCCATGCCGCGTCGACTCAGGGCGCGCACCCGAGCCTCGAGCTCTTGCAGACTGAACGGCTTGGCCATGTAATCATCCGCGCCATAGTCCAGACCCTTGACACGCTCTTCCACGCTGTCAGCTGCCGTCAAGATCAGCACCGGAAGAGCTGATCCCCGTGCACGCAAACGCTTAAGCACGTCTAGCCCGTGCATTTTGGGCAGCCCCAAATCCAAAATCAGCAAGTCAAACTCTGTATTCGTCATGAGCGCAGCATCGGCCTCGCTGCCGCTTGCCACATGATCCACGGCAGCCCCGGAGCTGCGCAAAGTGCGCAACAAGCCATCCGCTAAAACCCGATCATCTTCAGCTATCAAAATTCGCATTTAAAAATCTCCTCGTTATGTCCCTGTTGAGGGGCGATCTTTCAGTTGACTGATTCTAGGCGGCATAGGCCTCCAACCCCAAGGCTATCACTGTTGCCACTTCTGCGCCTACGGCTGCGCGTAACTCTTCCTCGGTTTGTGACACGGCTTCCTGAAAAGCCTGCAGCCAACTCAATCCCATTTCAGTGAACAGCACGCGTCGTGCTCGGGCATCGCTGGCATCTGGCATACGCTGAACCAAGCCCCAAGCCTCGCACTGATCCACCAGCTTGCCCATGGCTTGTTTGCTGACATTGGCACACTTGGCCAAATCGCCCAAGCGCGAACCTTGCAATGACAAATGCCGGGTGATGTGAACGTGTGATGCTGTCAAGCTGCCACGCGCTGCTAGATTGGCTAACGCCAAGGGCACTTGCTCATTGGCGGCCATGCGTGCCAACACCTGCGCATCAAATCGCTGCGAGGACATGGCCAACCAATGCCCTAAATGCGCTTCACGCCAGCGGCTACCTAACAGGTTGTTCATCATGCACAAATAGTAAATCAAATTGACTAATATTTATAAATTTTTTGCTTAAAGTTGCCATAAACTACTGTTCAAGCATCCAGCCTGTGATTAAAAACAGAGGATGCAGAGCCGCACAGTTTCAAGTACATCACCACTCAGGAGTTCATCATGGAAGCACCCGTCAAAACACCTTTCCCCGTCAACCCCGAAAAAGCCAAAGCCCTGCAGGTGGCCTTGGCACAAATCGAAAAACAATTTGGCAAGGGCACCATCATGCGTCTGGGCGAAGGTGAAGTCATTGAAGACATTCAGGTGGTCTCCACCGGCTCGCTCGGGCTGGACATCGCACTGGGTGTGGGTGGTCTGCCACGCGGTCGTGTGGTCGAAATTTATGGCCCAGAGTCGTCTGGCAAAACCACCCTGACGCTGCAAGTGATTGCCGAGATGCAAAAAACCGGTGGTCAATGTGCGTTTGTCGATGCCGAGCACGCACTGGACATTCAATATGCGCAAAACCTGGGCGTCAATTTGCAAGAGCTGCTGATCAGTCAGCCCGATACTGGCGAACAAGCTCTGGAGATTGTCGATAGCCTGGTGCGCTCGGGCGCAGTTGATTTGATCGTGGTGGACTCGGTTGCAGCCCTGACACCCAAAGCCGAGTTAGAGGGCGAAATGGGCGACAGCCTGCCCGGACTGCAAGCCAGATTGATGAGCCAGGCGCTGCGCAAACTCACCGCGCACATCAAAAAAACTAACTGCATGGTGATCTTTATTAACCAGATCCGCATGAAGATTGGCGTGATGTTCGGCAGCCCCGAGACCACCACTGGCGGCAACGCGCTGAAGTTTTATGCGTCTGTGCGACTCGACATTCGGCGCACCGGAACCATCAAAAAAGGCGACGACGCGATTGGCAACGAAACCAAGGTCAAAGTCGTCAAAAACAAGGTGGCTCCGCCCTTCAAAACGGCTGAGTTTGACATCATGTTTGGGCAAGGCATCAGCCGAGAGGGCGAGGTCATCGACATGGGGGTCAATGCCAATATTTTGGACAAGTCGGGAGCCTGGTACGCCTATAACGGTGAAAAAATTGGTCAGGGGCGCGACAACGCACGTGAATTTTTAAAAGAAAACCCAGATCTGGCCCGTGAAATCGAAAACAAAGTGCGCGCGTCACTAGGCATTGCATTAATGGCCGGCAGCGCGGTTGTCGAAGTAGCAGCCAAAACTTCAAGCAAAAAGACCGCCTAGCGATTGTGCAGTAAGCGCTAGCAGCTATATTTTTGATATCGATTGATCCGGCCCGATGATGTAGCAAGTTCCGTTCGTGCTTCATCTGGTCGGAACAATCATATTTGGCAAATTGCGCGACAGGACGAATACCCAGTGACGCTTGACAACCCAACCCTTAAAGGCCGCGCCCTGCGCCTGCTCAGTGGCCGCGAGTATTCTCGTCTTGAACTGGAGCGCAAGTTGCAGCGCTTTGAAGATGAGCCCGGGAGTCTAGCGATGGCTCTGGACGAGTTGCAAGCCAAAGGCTTTATCAGCGAGCAACGGGTGGTCGAGTCGGTGCTGCACCGCCGCGCAACGAAACTCGGGGTTGGCCGCATTCGTCAAGAATTGCAGAGCAAAGGCTTGGAGTCAGAGCTGGTTACACAGGCGATTGCCAGCTTGCAAGCATCCGAGTTGATACGCGCGCAAACCGTTTGGCAGAAAAAATTCCATGCTCCGGCGACTGACGCTCAAGTGACGGCCAAACAAATGCGCTTTTTAGCCGCCCGGGGGTTCAGTAGCGATGTCATTCGGCGTGTAGTAACAGCGCGGGGTATCGAACACATTTTTGACGAGTAATCAAAACAAGCTAGCCCCAGAAGCCAATCTGCAAAAGCACGAGATGCTATTGATTCATCACGATGAATCTTCAAGATGCCAAGGTGGCTGATCCCACTTCTCGCTAATCCTCACACTTCGGACGAACGAAGCCTATGAATTGACTCGACTTACAGTCCCAGCATCAGCTTCAAGTTTTGCACAGCTGCACCACTGGCACCTTTGCCAAGGTTATCCAAGCGCGCAACCAGCACGGCGTGCTGAAAACCATCCTCTGCATTCGGGTTGTTGAAAACACGTAATTCGAGCTGATTCGTGCCGGCCAGAGCCTGAGCATCCAGTTTGTTGTCAGGCGTGGGGGGCAACACTTTGACCCATTCACTGCCGGCGTAATGCTGGGTCAGGGCGTGCTGCAAGTCGTCAGCGCTGGGCTTGCCAGGCAGCAGGTCCAGGTGCAGCGGCACTTGCACCAGCATGCCTTGTTTGAAATTACCCACCGCGGGCACAAACAGCGGACGCCGTGTCAACCCGCTGTAGCGCATGATCTCCGGGACATGTTTGTGCTTCAAACCCAGTGCATACAACTCAAAGGCCGCGGCACTGTCTGACTCGTAGGCCTCAATCATGGGACGACCGCCGCCCGAATAACCACTCACTGCAGGCAAGCAAAGTGGAAAATCTGGCGCTATCAACCCGGCATCAACGAGTGGCCTCAGCAGCGCAATGGCACCCGTGGCATAGCAGCCCGGATTGCTCACGCGACGGGAAGTTTGCACCGCCAGCCGCTGATTCGTTGCCAATTCAGGAAATCCGTAAACCCAGCCGGTGGCTGTGCGGTGAGCCGTTGAAGCATCAATAATTTTGGGACCTAATTGACCTGTAGCGCTTTCCAGACGGTCAATGGAAGCTACTGACTCAATAGCAGCTTCATCATGCAGACACAAAATGACGAGATCCACTTGCGCCATCAACTCGGACTTGGCCTGATTGTCTTTACGCCGCTCTGGCGCTATGCTGACAAGCTCTATGCCGGGCAGCCCCAACAAACGTTCGCGAATCTGTAAACCCGTGGTGCCGGCCTCGCCGTCGATAAAAATTTTTTGCATGGTGAAGTCAAATCCTGAAAAGTGAAGCCCTTGTAAGTCTGGCTAAAGAATGATGCGATGCCCCATGATACAGTTCGCGGCTGCATCGTACCGTGCCGCCAGTTATGCTGATTCAAGCAGATCTGAAGGCCATCCAGTCACCCATTCCTGAGAAAGAGCTCATGAAGATTCACGAGTACCAAGGCAAGGAAATCTTGCGCCAAGCTGGTGTGCCAGTGCCTCGCGGCATTGCAGCATTCACCGTACAAGAAGCGGTGGAAGCCGCGCAGAAACTCGGCGGCCCAGTTTGGGTTGTCAAGGCGCAAATCCACGCAGGTGGCCGTGGCAAGGGTGGTGGCGTGAAGCTGGCACGATCGATTGACGACGTGCGCAAGCTTGCCGGTGAAATTTTGGGCATGCAGCTGATCACGCACCAAACCGGCCCCGAAGGCCAAAAAGTTCGTCGCCTGCTGATTGAAGACGGCGCCGACATCAAAAAAGAATACTACGTTTCTGCCGTTACCGACCGTGCAACCCAGCGTGTTGCCATGATCGTCTCATCAGAAGGTGGCATGGACATCGAAGAAGTGGCACATTCCACGCCCGAGAAAATCCTCACCGAGATTGTTGACCCCGCCACCGGCTTGACCGATGCACAGGCTACCAAGTTGGCCAACGCCATTGGCGTGCCTGAAGGCTCGGTCGCCCAAGCTGCCGAAGTGCTGCAAAAAATCTACGGCGTCTATATGGATACCGACGCATCGCTGGTCGAGATCAACCCGATGATTCTCGAAGGCAATGGCGGCATCAAAGCGATCGATGCCAAATTTAACTTTGACGCCAACGCCCTGTACCGTCACCCCGAAATCGTGGCTTACCGCGATTTGGACGAAGAAGATCCGGCAGAAGTCGAAGCCTCCAAGTTCGATCTAGCTTATATCAGCCTGGATGGTGACATCGGCTGCTTGGTCAATGGCGCGGGCTTGGCTATGGCCACCATGGACACCATCAAGCTGTTTGGCGCAGAGCCAGCCAACTTTTTGGACGTGGGCGGCGGCGCTACCCCAGAGAAGGTCACAGAAGCCTTCAAGATCATGTTGAAAAACCCCAAGGTCAAAGCCATTTTGGTGAATATCTTTGGCGGCATCATGAAGTGTGACACCATCGCCACGGGCGTGATCACGGCCTGCAAGGCGGTGAACCTGTCGGTGCCATTGGTGGTGCGCATGAAGGGCACCAATGAAGAGATGGGCAAGAAGATGCTTGCCGAGTCTGGTTTGCCCATCATCAGCGCCGACACCATGGCCGATGCTGCCCAAAAAGTGGTTGCTGCTGTCAAAGCTGCGTCGTGAAACCTTGTGGGACAGACCGCAGCGTCGCAAAGCGCGCCAGTTCTGCCCCCAACTGACTAGGAAGAATCATGTCGATCCTCATCAATAAAGACACCAAGGTCATTACCCAAGGCATTACCGGCAAGACCGGTCAATTCCACACGGAAAAGTGCCAGGAATACGCCAACGGCAAAGAATGCTTCGCCGCCGGCGTCAACCCCAAGAAGGCCGGCGAATCCATTTTTGGCATCCCGATTTTTGCCTCTGTCAAAGAAGCTGCTGCACAAACCGGCTCCACCGTGTCGGTTATTTATGTGCCGCCGGCTGGCGCAGCCGCCGCCATCTGGGAAGCCGTTGAAGCTGATCTGGATTTGGCGATCTGCATCACCGAAGGCATCCCCGTGCGTGACATGCTTGAAGTGCGCAACAGAATGCGCGCCAAAGAAGCTGCTGGCGGCAAAAAAACCTTGCTACTGGGTCCTAACTGCCCAGGTTTGATTACGCCTGACGAGATCAAGATCGGCATCATGCCCGGCCATATTCACCGCAAGGGCCGCATTGGCGTGGTCAGCCGCTCAGGCACGCTAACTTATGAAGCTGTGGCACAGCTCACCGAAATCGGTTTGGGTCAGTCCAGCGCAGTTGGCATTGGTGGTGACCCCATCAATGGCCTCAAGCACATCGACATCATGCGTGCGTTCAATGAAGATCCTGACACCGATGCCGTCATCATGATTGGTGAAATTGGTGGCCCAGACGAAGCTGAGGCGGCACGCTGGTGCAAGCTCAACATGAAAAAACCCATCGTGGGTTTCATCGCCGGTGTCACAGCACCTGCGGGCAAACGCATGGGTCACGCCGGTGCCTTGATCTCTGGCGGTGCCGATACCGCTGAAGCCAAGTTAGCTGTGATGGAAGAGTGTGGCTTCAAGGTCACACGCAATCCATCCGAAATGGCCAAGTTGCTTAAAGCCATGCTGTAAGACAGCAGCGAATCTAACCAATCGTTTTAGCGCATTGGTTTGAACAAAGCCGGATTTCCTGATGGACAATCCGGCTTTGTTTTTTTAGCGACTGGAATCATCATGGAAGAACTATTGAGCGCCCATTTTTGGCTTGCTGTAGGCCAAATTATTCTGATCGATATCCTGCTCGGCGGTGACAATGCAGTGGTTATTGCCCTGGCCTGTCGGCAACTACCCGCTGAACAACGCCTCAAGGGCATTGTGTGGGGCACTGCAGGTGCCATCGTATTGCGGGTTGTGCTGATTGCATTTGCACTGACACTATTACAAGTGCCCTATCTGAAACTTGTCGGAGCAGCGCTTTTATTGTGGATTGGCGTCAAATTACTCATGCCGCACGACGATGAGCATGGTTCCATTCAAACCAGCGATAAATTGTGGTCAGCCGTTAAAACGGTCATACTGGCTGACTTGGTGATGAGCATCGACAATGTGATTGCCATTGCGGGAGCCGCTACCAGCGCAGGTGAAACGCATCAAATGCCCTTGGTGATTTTTGGACTTCTGGTTAGTATTCCAATCATCGTTGGTGGCAGTCAATTGATTTTGCGGCTGATGGATCGTTTCCCAAGCATCATCATGATTGGAGCCATGTTACTGGGGTGGATCGCCGGCACGATGGCGCATAGCGATCCAGCCGTGCTTGGGTGGATGCCGCAGAGCAGTTTGTGGCGTTACAGTTTGGGTGTTGTTGGTGCGTTTCTGGTGTTTGCCATAGGCATCTATGTGAAGCGCCGTAGCCAGCCCGCAAACTAGCAGGGTTCTGCCGCTCCGTGGTTTTAAAATGATTGGCATTGACGTCTGATTTAACTGGAGAATCCATAGTGATGACTTCCAAATCGTCGAGATTTTGGCGCACAGACGCGTTTGCAGGCGCTCTGGTTATATTGGCGGTGATGGCGCTGCAGTTCTCAACTGACGCAATCGAAACCTTGGAACGTCGCTTTTATGACTATGCTAGCACCAGCACGTCGCGGGATCCTTCCAGCCAAATTGCCGTAATTGCCATTGACGACCAAAGCATTGCCAACATGGGGCGCTGGCCATGGCCGCGCGATGTACACGCCAAAATGATTGACCTGCTGGCGGCAGCCAAGGCAAAAACCATTGTTCAAACAGCTTTTTTCTTTGAGCCCCAAGTTGATCGCGGACTCGATTTCATTCGTCAAATGAAGGGCGCATTGACGGCCAACACGCCTGCAGAAGGCGCCACCGAAGAACAAGCGCAACTACTCGGAATGATCGCTCAGGCCGAAACTGCGCTCGACACCGATACCTTGCTAGCCAAAAGCATCCAAAATGCAGGCAATGTCATACTTCCATCAGTTCTGACCTTGGGCGAGCCACTGGGAAAGCCTGACACCCCGCTGCCAGACTTTGCACTCAAACACACCATCGCTGAAAACAGCGGATTTTCAGTACCAGCCGTTCGCGCTCAAGAACCGCTGCCAGCCCTGGGACAAGCGGCGGCCGGGGTTGGGCATCTGAATCAGATTCAAGACGTTGATGGCGCCTTGCGGCAAGAAGCATTGCTGGTCAATCATTACGGCAAAGCTGTGCCTTCAATCGCCTTGCTGGCAGCCCTGAACAGCCTGAACCTGAACGTCTCAGACATCAAGCTGCACCCTGGACAGTCTGTTCAAATCGGCAAATTACGCATCAAAACCAATGCCCACGCGATGATGCTGCCGCAGTTTTACAAAGCTCGTAATGGTCGCCCCGCTTTTGCAGTCGATTCTTTCTACGACGTCATTAACGGAAAAATCCCAGCCTCCAAATACGCTGGCAAAATTGTCATCATTGGCGCCACCGCTGCAGGTGTTGGCACTCAGTTTCCAGTTCCCGGTGATCCCGGCCTATCGCCGGCACAAACCATCGCACACATCAGTTCAAGCATTCTCAATGAACATTTCATCGTCGAACCAAGTTGGGCTTCTTATGCATCCTGGGCAGTTTTTCTGCTGATTTGCGCCTATCTCATCGGTCTGCTTCCGCGTTTATCAGCTGGTGTGGCAGCTACAGCCACCCTGGTTTTGTTTGCAGCCCTATTGGGAACTGAATTTATCTTGCTATCAGGTGCAGCCATGTGGCTGAACCTCGTGTTTCCGGCAACTTTATTGCTCTTTGGCCACTTGGCACTGACTACCAAACGCTTTCTGATAACCGAAGCTGGCAAACTTAAATCCGACGAGGAATCCGCTGAAACCAACCGTATGATGGGCTTGGCTTTACAAGGGCAAGGGCAGCTTGACATGGCGTTTGATCGCTTTCGCCGGGTGCCCATGGGCGACGACGTGATGGGCAATCTGTATAGCCTGGCCCTAGACTTTGAACGCAAGCGTCAATTCAACAAGGCTGAAGCGGTCTATCAACACATGGCCGCCTACAACGCCAACTACAAAGACCTCAAGGCCAAGTTAAACCGCGCCAAGAACCTGTCTGAAACGATCATTTTGGGTGGTGGCAGCTCACACCCCGGCGGCACCATGCTGCTTGACAGTGGCGCCGTTGAGAAACCCATGCTGGGTCGCTACCAAGTTGAAAAAGAGCTCGGCAAAGGTGCCATGGGTGTTGTTTATTTGGGCAGAGACCCAAAAATTGGCCGTGTTGTCGCCATCAAAACCATGTCTTTGAGCAGTGAATTTGAAGGCGCAGAACTGGTGGATGCACGCGAACGCTTTTTCCGAGAAGCCGAAACGGCCGGACGTTTGCAACATCAAAACATCGTGACAATTTTTGATGCGGGCGAAGAACACGATCTGGCCTACATCGCCATGGAATTTCTCAAAGGACAAGATCTCACCCCTTATTGCAAGCCGGCACATCTGTTGCCAGTGCCAACCGTGATTTCGCTGGTTGCGCGGGTAGCCCAAGCATTGACCTACGCTCACAAAGCGCACGTAGTGCACCGCGACATCAAACCGGCCAACATCATGTACGACGTGGAGAGCGATACCGTCAAGGTGACCGACTTTGGCATTGCCCGCATCACAGACTCAAGCAAAACCAAAACGGGTCTGGTGCTAGGCACACCAAGCTTTATGTCGCCCGAGCAGCTGTCAGGCAAAAAGGTCGATGGCCGCTCAGACCTCTACTCACTGGGCGTCATGCTGTTCCAGTTACTGACTGGCGTATTGCCATTTCGCGGAGAATCGATGGCCGAGCTGATGTTCAAAATTGCCAACGAAGCAGCGCCAGATATTCGACAGATACGCCCTGAATTATCAATTGCACTGGCTGACGTGGTGGCGCGAGCCATGAGCAAAGACCCGCAAACGCGCTACCAAGACGGCGATCGTTTCGCGCAAGACCTACTTCAGTCGGCGACACAAAAAGACCATCCTTCAGCAGCAATCCCTCCAACACCCCCACCCACAGACAATAGAAACGCCGAGAAAACACTGGCTTTTGCAGCGACAACCGCCTTTGCCGCAGCTGACTTCGACAAAACCACCAAAATCAGCACGGCAGCGAGCAGTACAGCGTTGTCCGACCCTGCAGCTCCCGACTTTGAACTCTAATTGCGAACATGAACTACTCCTACAGCGCACAAACCCACCCGGGCATGGTTCGAAGCAACAACGAAGATGCCGCCCTTTTTGACCCCAATTGTGGAGTCGCCGTGCTTGCCGATGGCATGGGCGGCTACAACGCCGGTGAAATTGCCAGCGGCATGGCGACCACTTTCATCAAATCCGAGTTAGCGCGTTGGCTCAGCAGCGGCTCACATGCCCCCAGTCCCAGCGAAATTAGCCGGGCCATGGAGCTCTGCGTCAAAAAAACCAATCTGTCGATTTTTAATGCGGCCACATCCAACCCCAGCTATGCCGGCATGGGGACTACTTTGGTGCTTGGCGTTTTTCAGGGTCATCATTTGGTGCTGGGCCATGTCGGCGACTCGCGCTGTTATCGTCTGCGCAAAGGCATCCTGACCCAGATCACCAAAGACCATTCCATGTTGCAAGAGCAAGTCGATGCGGGCTTGCTAACCGTTGAACAGGCAGCAACGGCACCCGGAAAAAACTTGCTGACACGCGCCATTGGTGTGGAGTCCACAACAGAAGTTGAAATCCATACCCACGACATTGAAGTCAATGACCTGTATCTGATGTGCTCAGACGGTTTGACCGACATGGTGAAAGATGCCACCATCGCTGAAATCATCGGCACAGAGGAAAGTTTGACTCAAATCGCTGCCAACTTGATTGCAAAAGCCAATATGGGTGGTGGACGCGATAACATCACCGTTTTATTGACTCAGGCGAAAGCACCATCCGACAAACCGGGTCTGCTCTCACGTTTATTCGGTAGTGCATCAAACAAACCTTGATCCATGCGTCCTACGCTGGCCTATTTGTACAACAGGAGGCAGTCATGCCAAAAGTAATTTTGTCGCTTGATGGTGTTGTCATCAAGGAAATCGAGCTAAGCAAAGACCGCACATCATTGGGTCGTCGACCCTATAACGACATCGTGATTGAAAACCTGGCCGTCAGTGGCGAACACGCTGCGCTGACACTGCTAGGCTCACAGGTGCTGGTCGAAGACTTGGGCAGCACAAACGGAACCTACGTCAACGGCAAAACCATCAAAAAACAGGTTCTGCAGCACGATGATGTGATTGAAATCGGCAAATTCAAAATCAGATTTGAAGACCATGCGCCGGGTAACGATTATGAAAAAACCATGATCATTCGTCCGCGACCAGCCGCAGCTGTAGCGGCACCTGTGCAGCACGACTCCGCACATCATCCGACAGAATTAATCGGTTCGATCAAGGTTTTGTCAGGTGCCGCCGCAGGCCGGGAGCTACCACTGACGAAAGTTGTCACCACCTTCGGTAAACCCGGGGTAGCAGTTGCAGCCATTACCCGCAGACCCCACCAGTTTCTGGTTCACCACGTCGAGGGCATTGATCAACCCTTTCTTAATGGTGTCGCCGTTGGCACAGAACCAGTTCCGTTAAAACATGGTGATCAAATTGTTTTGGCTGGCACTCAAATGCAGTTTTTGCAGCCCTGACTACGTGCCAAGCTTGTTCACAGCACCAACTTGACAGCAGCCAATGCGCTACCTGCGGCGACACTGGCGGCCAATTATGCTGTCATTGCTTCCCCTCTTGGTCACCATCCTACACACCCTAAGCCTGCCTAAAATCGGTGTTTTCGAACAGCTTGATGCGCTAATTTACGATGCACGCATGCGCTGGACCATGCCACAGACGCTCGACCCGCGCATCGTTATCGTCGATATCGATGAAAAAAGCTTGGCTGAAATTGGCCGCTGGCCTTGGTCGCGCCACAAAATGGCCCAGCTCACCAACTTGTTGTTCGAGCAACAACAGGTGGCCTTGATCGGCTTTGATGTGGTGTTTGCCGAGTCGGACGAAAGCTCAGGGCTAACGCACCTGCAGCGCCTGGCCAAGCTGGACTTTCATGATGATCCAGGCTTTAGCGCCCGTCTGGCACAAATTGCGCCGAGTCTGGACTACGACGCCCTTTTTGCCAAAGCGCTAAGCCAACGACCGATTGTTTTGGGCTACTATTTCACCACAGACCAGGCAGGGCAAAAACACGGTGTGCTGCCCAATCCCGTGATGCAGCAAGCTGATAGGGCAGCCCAGCATTCGGATTTACCCGACTGGACCGGGTTTGGTGCCAATATCAGTCAATTAACAAAAGCAGCGTCTATGGCTGGATTTTTTAATTCTTTCACTGAATCCGATGGGGTCGTGCGCGCACTACCGCTCTTGGCTCGATTTAACGGCAATTATTACGAGTCTCTTTATCTGGCGCTGTTTCGGCAATTTACTGGCATGCCCAGCGTCACGACAGACGCGCATTCGGCAACCCAGAGCGCATCAGAACAAATCGTCCTGCGCTGGCCTGGGCAGACTTTTAGTATTCCGGCAGATCCACGCATGGCGATGCTTATTACGTATCGAGGGCATGGCGGCGTGCATGCCAACTCGTTTCAATATATCTCGGCGAGCGACCTTTTGGCTGGGCGCGTGCCAACTGACCAGTTAAAAGGAAAAATCATCCTCATCGGCACCACGGCTCCCGGCATCGTCGATTTGCGCGTGTCACCCATCGATGCGGTTTATCCGGGCATTGAAGTGCAGGCCAACGCGTTGTCTAATTTGCTCGATCGGCAGTTTTTACAACGCCCGGCCCATGCCACGAGTTACGAGTTTGTATTGTTGCTTGCGATTGGATTAACACTGAGTTTGCTTTTGCCACTCATTAGCGCGCCAACGGCAGTTGCATCGAGCATACCGGTATTGGCTGCCTTGATGACGTTCAACAGTTGGCTTTACGTTGCCCATGGCCTGGTGCTCCAGGTGGCTGCCTTGCTGATCGCTGTGATCGGCATCTATGCCCTGAACATTGCTTATGGTTACCTGGCAGCCAGTCGATCGCGGCGCGAGTTGATACAGTTGTTTGGCACCTACGTTCCGCCCGAGTTGGTTCGCGAAATGATCAAAGACCCCGGACACTACACTATGCGCGCGCGCAGCGATGAGCTAACCGTGATGTTTTGCGATATGCGCGGCTTCACCAGCTTGGCGGAGCGACTCAGTCCTGAGGATTTGCAGCGTTTTCTCAACCAGGTGTTCAGTGAATTGACTCGCTTGATTGGCGCAAATCGCGGCACAGTTGACAAATACATGGGCGATTGTGTAATGGCATTTTGGGGTGCCCCCGTCGAGTCGCCCACACACGCCCAACTGGCAGTCAAAGCGGCGCTACAAATGGCCGATGCCCTTGAGCGTATCAACCAAACCCACCAATCGGGTTCACTGGCACACCATCAGCTCAAAATCGAACTCGGCATTGGTTTGAACACCGGTCAAATGTATGTCGGAGACATGGGCTCTGACATCAGGCGCAGTTACACCGTCATCGGCGATGCCGTTAACCTGGGATCCCGTCTGGAAGGTTTGTCCAAGATTTATGGCGTCAGCATCGTGGCAAGCGAAAGCACGCGGCAATTGGCCAGCAATTTCATATGGCAAGAGCTCGACCGGGTTCGCGTCAAAGGCAAAGAACAAGCCATCACCATTTTTGCTCCAATCGCAGAAATGCCGCTGCCTCCGACACCTATCAGCCAAGAGCTCAAGCTTTGGGAAACTTTTTTGACCATTTACCGATCACAGAATTGGCAGCAAAGTGCCGAATTGATCGATCAACTACTGCAAATCAATAACAAAAAAAATCTCTACAAACTTTACCAACAGCGTATCGTAGAGAAAAAAACGCAAAGCTTCGACCCGCTCTGGGACGGAGCCACCAATTTTGAGAGCAAGTGATGATGACAACAGTTCCGACGAGCAAACACCACAGTCCCGACCGAATTGGCATGACGTTCGAGGCGCTGTTTTACAAGCAGTTGCAGCAGGTAACGGCGCGCATTCACGAAACCGACAACATTGAGCAAATCATGCTCGAGTCAAGCGCTGATATCTGCAAATTATTCAACGCAGATCGACTGACTTTGTATGTCGTCAACGAAGAAAAAAATGCCATCATCTCGAAAGTTAAAACCGGACTCAACAGCAGCCGCGACCTGAAGCTTCCGATCACACCGCAAAGCATTGCCGGTTACGCCGCTTTTAGCCGTTCTTTGGTAAATTTAACCGACGTTTACGACGAGGAGGCACTCAAACTCGTGCATCCCTCGCTGACATTCTTAAAAGAAGTCGACAAACGCTCGGGTTACCGCACCCGGCAAATGCTGGTATCGCCTATTTTGGAGGGCGATACCCTGTATGGGGTACTGCAAATCATCAACAATAAAAGTGACCGTGCTTTTGGCGATCTTGAAGTCGAGGGCGTCACGCAACTTTGCAAAACTTTGGCCACCGCGATACGCCACCGCATCCGCAAAGAAGAAGAAAGCGTGCGGCGCATGGTCACCAAATACGACGCATTGGTGACCAATGGCGTCATGAGCGCAGATGAACTACAGCATTGCCTGCAAGAAGCACGTAGCCTGGGTCAGACGGTTGAAAGCGTGCTGATCGCCCAGTTTCAGGTGCGCCCTGCGCAGATTGGACCGTCACTGGCGAAGTTTTTTGGCGTTCCCTACGAACCTTTCAGCGCCAGCCTGATGCGCTCAGAAACCCTGCATGGTGCCTTGAAGCGCGAATTTATTGAACAACAGGGCTGGATTCCTCTGGAAGATTCGCCCGCCGGTCTGGTCGTGATGTGTCTCGACCCGGAAGCCGTGCGCAGTTCACGCGTCGTTCCTCAAGTGTTCTCCAAGTTTCCAAAGTTTTCTTATCGGGTGACCACACTCACCGATTTCAAAGACACTCTGGCCAAAATATTTGGCCTCGAAGCCATCGGAACGAGTATTGACGAACTGCTCGCCGACATGGACAGCGCACCCATCGATGACGGCTCAAGCGAAGATTCGCTGGAATCTGCTGCTGCCGACAACGAACTGGTCAAATTCGTCAACAAAGTGATCATCGATGCCTACCACCAAGGCGTGTCTGACATTCACATCGAACCCATGCCAGGCAAGCTCAAAACTGGCATCCGCTTTCGCATTGATGGTTCCCTGCAACCTTACATTGAAGTGCCAGCACATTTTCGTCAGGCCATGGTGACCCGTCTAAAAATCATGTGCGATCTGGATATTTCCGAACGCCGTAAACCACAGGACGGCAAGATTAAGTTCAAAAAATACGGCCCCATCGACATCGAGTTGCGCGTGGCCACCATCCCTTCAGCAGGCGGCGTGGAAGACGTGGTCATGCGGATTTTGGCCGCTGGCGAACCCATCCCTCTGGACAAACTCGGTCTAACCCCACACAACAAAGACCGTGTGATAAAAACCATCGAAAAACCTTATGGGCTGTTTTACGTGTGCGGCCCCACAGGCTCGGGCAAAACCACCACCCTGCACTCGGTGTTGAAACACCTCAACACCCCAGACACCAAAATCTGGACAGCCGAAGACCCGGTTGAAATTACCCAGAAAGGTCTGCGTCAGGTGCAGATCAACAAAAAAGCCGGCATCGACTTTGCACTGGTGATGCGCGCTTTTTTGCGGGCTGACCCCGACATCATCATGGTGGGTGAATCGCGCGACAAAGAAACCGTGTCGATGGGGGTAGAGGCCTCGCTCACAGGTCACCTGGTTTTTTCAACCTTGCACACCAATTCGGCGCCAGAATCCATTACTCGCTTGCTCGACATGGGCATGGATCCGTTCAATTTTGCCGATGCACTCCTGGGCATTCTGGCGCAACGTCTGGCCAAACGCCTGTGCGCCTGCAAGGAAGCCTATGTGCCCGATGCCGAAGAGTTGCGCTTATTTGCGGCGGAATACGCGGAGGAGTTGCGCCATTCTGTAGTTTGGAAAGCCGATTACCAAGGCGAAATGGCCAAACTCATCGCGAGCTGGCAAAGCACCTATGGCGAGGCTGGTCAGCTCAAGTTTTACCGGCATGTGGGTTGCGACAAATGCAATAAAACTGGCTACAAAGGGCGCGTTGGCTTGCATGAGTTACTGATCGCCGACGAAGGCATCAAAAAACTCATCCAGGAGCGCGCTCGTGTCGCCGAAATTTTTGCTGCTGCTGTTGAAGGTGGCATGCGCACCCTCAAAATGGATGGTATGGAAAAAGTCATGATGGGTCTAACCGATCTCAAAATGGTGCGCTCGGTATGCATCAAATAAACGCAATCAACGCAGCACCGCTGCTGCAGCCTGGATGCGCTTGCTGTCAGCGGCGCCCGGCACTGCGCCAGATTGCCTTGCTCATGAGTCTGCCTGGCGCGCTCACTTCGTCTGCCTGGGCGCGTGAAGGTGTCGATGTCGGTGGCAACTCGGTTTTTAGCAAGCTGGTTTCTGCCGAGCAAATCGAACAATCTGCAGCCCAACAATACGCCCAAATGCTGCAGCAGGCCGCTGCCAAGAATGCCTTGGCTGGTGCAGATCATGCTCAGGTCAAACGCCTGCGTGCCATCGCCAAGCAGATTATTCCGAATGCGCTGGGCTGGAACCCACGTGCCCCAAACTGGCGCTGGGAGGTCAACCTGATCGGCAGCAAACAGATCAACGCCTTTTGCATGCCAGGCGGCAAGATCGCTTTTTATACCGGCATCCTCGACCAACTCAAACTCAGTGACGATGAGGTAGCCACGGTCATGGGGCACGAAGTCGCCCATGCACTGCGTGAGCACGCGCGTGAGCGCATGGGCAAAAACACTGCAACCAACGTCGGTGCAAGTCTGCTTAGCAGCGCGCTGGGGCTGGGTCAGCTAGGCCAGACGGTCACCAACTACGGCGCTCAACTGCTCACCCTGCAATTCAGCCGCAGCGACGAGTCAGAGGCCGATCTGGTCGGCATGGAACTCGCGGCACGCGCGGGTTTTGACCCACGGGCTGGCGTTTCACTGTGGCAAAAAATGGCAGCAGCCAGTAAAGGAGCACCACCCCAGTGGCTCTCTACACACCCATCAGGCAACACCCGTATCGCCGACATTCAGGCCAATTTGCCTAAAGTGATGCCCTTGTTTAACCGCGCCGAAAAACCCAAATAGTCAGGCTTCTGGTTTTTTCAGTTGCAATGCCAAGGCATACAGCGCATTGCGCGGCTCACCGGTGATGTCTGCTGCCAACTTGACAGCTGTTTTCAGCGGCAACTCAGCCAGCAGCAATTGCAAAATACGCGTATCCGCCCCACGCTCGGCTGCTACGGGTGCGGGGTGTAACACCAGCGCAAATTCACCCCGCAAACGATTGGCATCCTGCGCCAACCACCCCGCCAAGTCGCTGGCACAGACGGTGGCAATTTCTTCAAACTGCTTGGTCAATTCGCGCCCAACCGTCACGAGCCGACTGCCCAATATGCCAAGCGCCAGTGCCAGTGCCTCGATGCGGTGCGGTGCTTCCAACAACACAATGGCACGCGTCTCCAATGCCAACGCTTGCACCTCGTGGGCGCGTTCGGTCGATTTATTGGATAAAAAACCGGCAAATATAAACCCTTGGGTATTGGCATCGGTGGCGATACCGGCGGCACTTAAAACCGTGGTCACACTACTGGCACCGGGCAAAGGCACCACCAAAAAATTCCCCGCACGCACCAGCGCCACCAAACGCGCACCCGGGTCGCTCACGGCTGGCGTGCCGGCATCACTCACATAAGCAACGCGCAAGCCATCCAGCAAACGCACCAGCACTGTCTGAGCAGCCTGTGCTTCGTTATGCTGATGCACAGCCAGCAATTGGGCTGCTGACTTGTCAATTCCATAAGCGCGCAGCATGGCTTGGGTATGCCGGGTATCTTCGCAAGCAACTACATCCGCCAGTTGCAGCACCTGAAGTGCGCGCAGGCTGATGTCTGCCAAGTTGCCAATTGGAGTCGCCACCACGTAAAGAGCCGACCGCGGATAATTCTGGCTCGCGCAAGCTTTTTGCGCAGCCAGCAAAGCGCCGGCATAGTTGGAGGTCAAATCTGTTGCAGAGCTTGAAATCAATGCTGTTTCCCCAAAGCAAAATAAAAGAAGGTCAGTTGAAGGTCAAAACCAACACCACCAAACAACTCGGTGATGCTGCAGAGGACAAAGCACTGGCATATTTGCAGCATGCTGGCTTGCGCTTGCTGGCGCGCAATTATCGAACCCCTGGACGTGGCGGTGGCGAAATTGATTTGATCATGCGAGCACCCGACGGCACCTGTGTGTTTGTTGAAGTGCGCCAGCGTCAATCGGCCAGTCACGGTGGCGCTGCAGCCAGCGTTAGCGCGAGCAAACAGCAACGCATTGTGTTTGCCGCACGCCACTATCTGGCCCAACAGCGCCAATTACCCGCATGCCGATTCGATGTCATCACGATCGAGGCCGGTGCGCTGCACTGGCTGCAAGCGGCATTTGATGCGGCATAACGTGCCCACCCCATTTTGCAACGGCAAATCCGGATCAAACCAGCGAACCGTGTGACCCGGGTATCATCGCGCACATGCTAGAACAACGCATTCAACAACATTTCATCGAGAGCGCCGACCTGAAATTTCAGGCAGCCCCCCTGCTCAGTCGCCCTATTGCTGATGCCGCTCAGGCTTTACTGAACTGCCTGACCAGCGGCGGAAAAGTGCTGATTTGTGGCAATGGCGGTTCGGCTGCCGACGCACAGCACTTTGCCGCAGAGTTTGTGGGTCGCTTTGAGCAAGAGCGCCCGGGCTTGGCCGCCATTGCGCTCACCACCGACAGCTCGATCATGACCGCACTGGCCAATGATTACGACTTCAACGTAATTTTTGCTCGCCAGGTGCGTGCATTGGGTCAAACAGGCGACGTGCTGGTGGCCATATCCACCAGCGGCAACTCGGCCAACGTGCTCAGTGCTATCGAAGCAGCACACGAGCGCGAGATGGTCGTGGTTGGCCTGAGCGGTCGTTCTGGCGGAAAAATGAACACCGCTTTGCGCGACACGGATGTTCACATTTGCGTGCCGCATGACCGCACGGCGCGCATTCAAGAAGTTCATTTATTAAGTCTGCATTGCTTATGCGATGCAGTCGACAGCCAACTATTAGGCGATCAGGAAAGCCCCTCATGACCATCAAATTTAACCGATTATTAACACTTGGGCTCATCAGCGCCAGCCTGGTCGCCTCGCTCAGCGCCTGCGTCCCAATGATGCTGGGTAGCGCCATGCTCGGCGGCGCTTTGGTTGCCACCGACCGACGCACATCGGGCGCACAACTTGAAGACGAGGGCATTGAGCTGCGCGCCGCCAGCCGGGTGCGCGACAACTTGGGCGAGCGCGTTCACGTCAACATCAGCAGCTATAACCGCCGGGTTTTGCTGTCGGGTGAAGTGCCCAACGAGCAAGACAAGCAACTGGTGGAGCAAATTGCATCCAGAGTTGAAAACGTGCACTCCGTGGTGAATGAGCTGGCGATTTCAGGCAATACCAGCTTGACCCAACGTTCTTCAGATTCACTGGTATCTGGCCGGGTCAAAGCGGGCTTGGTCGATGCCAAAGACTTGTATGCGAACGCTTTCAGGGTAGTCACCGAGCGCGGCACAACTTATCTGATGGGCCGTGTCACACAGCGCGAAGCCGACCGCGCTACCGAGATCACGCGTACAACCAGTGGCGTACAAAAAGTGGTTCGGGTATTTGAGATCATCAGCGAAGATGATCTGCGCAACATGCTGCCGCAACCCGCTCCGGCTGCAACTCCGGCTAAAAAATAAAAACGGCTCAGCGCAAGCGTTTGATCAGGCTCGAGGTGTCCCAGCGCTTGCCACCCATGCTTTGCACATCGGCATAAAACTGGTCGATCAGCGCGGTGATTGGCAAGCGGGCTCCGTTGCGCTTGGCTTCATCGAGCACCAAGCCCAAGTCTTTGCGCATCCAATCCACAGCAAAACCAAAATCAAACTTGTCGGCCACCATGCTTTTGCCGCGGTTATCGAGTTGCCAGCTTTGCGCAGCACCCTTGCCGATCACATCGAGCACCAGATTCATGTCTAAACCTGCTTTGGCACCAAACGCAATGGCCTCACTCAACCCTTGCACCAGACCGGCGATACAAATCTGATTGACCATTTTGGCCAACTGACCTGCGCCACTGTCACCGAGGTGGGTGACAGCTTTGGCAAACGCCATCGCTACCGGCTGAGCGCGCGCAAATGCCGCCGCATCGCCACCGCACATCACTGTTAGCAGGCCATTTTGCGCACCAGCCTGCCCACCCGACACTGGGGCATCGACAAACTGCAAACCCAGCTCTTGCGCTTTGGCAGCGAGTTCGCGCGCAATATCCGCCGATGCTGTGGTGTGATCCACAAACACGGCGTTTTGCAGCATGCCGGCAAACGCCCCTTCTGCGCCTAAAGTCACCGAACGCAAATCGGCATCATTGCCAACACAACAAAAAACCAGCTCCGCATTGCACACCGCGAGCCTCGGCGTGCTGGCCAATTTGACTGCGTGATTTAGCACGCCAGCGCTTGTGTACTCTGCACACCATGCTTCTGATTTTGCAGCAGTGCGGTTGTACACCGTGACCGCATGCCCGGCACGCGCCAAATGGCCAGCCATGGGATATCCCATCACCCCCAAACCCAAAAAGGCCACACGGTGTGAGGGCACCGATTCGTAAATTTTGTTGCTCATGGTTGGTAAAGTTTCCGATGCGGGTTTAAACGATGCTCAAGTGCTCAGTGCCGGCACTTAAATCCTGGCTCTTGTTGCGTTGACTGTTGAGTTTGAATTGCAAACGCAAGTCGTTCACTGAATCGGCATTACGCAAGGCATCTTCGTAAGAAATCAAATGGCGCTCATAAGCATCGAACAAGGCTTGGTCAAACGTTTGCATGCCGATGTTGCGGCTTTTCTTCATGACTTCCTTGATCTCGGCAACCTCGCCCTTAAAGATCAAATCCGAGATCAACGGTGAGTTCAGCATGATCTCGACCACAGCTGCGCGCCCTTTGCCGTCTTGCTTAGGAATCAGTCGCTGCGACACCAGCGCCTTCAGATTCAACGACAAATCCATCAGCAACTGCGATCGCCGCTCTTCTGGAAAAAAATTAATCACCCGATCGAGCGCCTGATTGGCACTGTTGGCGTGCAAAGTTGCCACGCACAAATGACCTGTTTCAGCAAAAGACACGGCGTGTTCCATGGTTTCGCGGTCGCGGATTTCACCCATCAAAATCACATCGGGTGCCTGGCGCAAGGTGTTTTTCAAAGCAGCATCCCAACTGTCGGTGTCGATACCCACTTCACGCTGCGTTACCACACAGTTTTTATGCGCATGCACGAACTCGATCGGGTCTTCGATCGTGATGATGTGGCCAAAGGTGGACTCGTTGCGCCAGTCAATCATGGCTGCCAGAGTGGTCGATTTGCCCGAACCAGTTGCCCCCACCATGATGCACAGACCGCGCTTTGAATTCACAATATCTTTGAGAATCTGCGGCAAGCCCATCTTGTCGATGTTAGGCAAGATGCTTGGGATCGTGCGCAGCACCATGCCAACACGGCTTTGCTGCATGAACGCATTCACCCGAAAACGCCCCAGATTGGGTGGCGCAATGGCGAAGTTGCATTCTTTGGTGCGCTCAAACTCGGCCACTTGCTTATCGCTCATGATGGAGCGTGCCAAGGCCATCGTGTGACCGCCGTTGAGCGGTTGCGGCGACACCTTGGTGACCTTGCCATCAACCTTGATGGCCGGCGGAAACTCGGCGGTAATGAACAAATCACTGCCGCCGCGCCCAATCATGAGCTTGAGCAAATCGGTGATAAAAGTGGTGGCTTGATCGCGTTCCATGGCTTCAACCTGGGAAGTTTTCGGGGATTTTGGCCTTGGTGCGCGCCTCTGCCGGTGAGATGATGTTGCGCCGCACCAGATCGGTCAGATTCTGATCAAGCGTTTGCATACCCACACTATTGCCGGTTTGAATACTTGAATACATCTGCGCCACCTTGGCCTCACGAATCAAGTTGCGAATGGCGTTGGTACCCAGCATGATTTCGTGTGCCGCCACACGACCTTGGCCGTCTTTGGTTTTGCACAGGGTTTGTGAAATCACGGCCTGCAAAGACTCACTCAACATGGCGCGAATCATTTCTTTTTCTTCGGAAGGAAACACATCAATGATCCGGTCAATGGTCTTGGCGGCGCTACTGGTGTGCAGCGTACCAAACACCAAATGGCCAGTTTCTGCGGCGGTCATGGCCAGCCGGATAGTTTCCAAATCACGCATTTCGCCGACCAAAATCGCGTCTGGGTCTTCGCGCAGAGCCGACTTCAGAGCGGAGGCAAAGCTTTTTGTGTGCGGCCCCACCTCGCGCTGGTTGATCAGGCATTTTTTGGATTCATGAACAAACTCGATCGGATCTTCGACCGTCAGAATGTGGCCAAATTCGTTCTCATTGAGGTAGTTCACCATGGCTGCCAAGGTGGTCGATTTACCCGAGCCGGTAGGCCCTGTGACCAACACCATGCCGCGCGGCTTCATGGCCAATTCAGCAAAAATCTTGGGGCAGTTGAGTTGCTCGAGCGACAGGATTTTGCTTGGGATCGTCCGAAACACAGCGCCTGAACCACGATTCTGGTTAAAAGCATTCACCCGAAAACGCGCCAAGCCCTCAATTTCAAACGAAAAATCAATCTCCAAAAATTCTTCGTAATGCTTGCGCTGCGAATCATTCATGATGTCATACACCATGGCATGCACCTGCTTGTGGTCGAGAGCCTCCACATTGATACGCCGCACATCGCCATGCACCCGAATCATGGGTGGCAATCCGGCCGACAAATGCAAGTCAGAAGCTTTATTTTTGACGCTAAAGGCCAGCAGCTGGGTGATATCCACAAGTTTCCCGATTATTTGTTACGCTCATGCCATTATGACCAAAATTGAGTCGCAACTTCAACTCGTTCAAGAGCGCATTCAAGTCGCATGTCAGGCCGCCAAACGCCCTGCCTCCGACGTGCGCCTGCTCGCGGTATCCAAAACATTCAGCAGCGCAGTCGTATCGCTTGCCTACGCAGCCGGACAAAGCGCTTTTGGTGAAAACTACATTCAGGAAGCCGTGCAAAAAATCACTGACTTGCAGCACCTGCCAATCGAATGGCATTGCATCGGTCCGATTCAAAGCAACAAAAGTCGACTGGTCGCCGAACATTTTGCCTGGGTGCACACGATCGACCGGCTGAAGATTGCCCAACGTCTGAGCGAGCAGCGCCCAGCGCATCTGCCGGCATTGCAAGTGTGCATTCAGGTCAATGCAGATGGCGGCAGCAGCAAATCCGGCGTTCCACCCAGCGAAGTGCTGGCACTCGCCCAGGCGGTCGCCAGCATGCCCCGCATGCGCTTGCGCGGCCTCATGTGCATTCCAGAGCCAGCTCCTGATTTTGCAGCTGCTTGCGCAGTGTTTACAAGCGTCAGAGCCCTATTTGACACATTAAATCTGAACGGATTGGGGCTCGACACCCTGTCGATGGGCATGAGCGCCGACCTCGAAGCCGCCATCGCCAGCGGTAGCACCCTGGTGCGCGTGGGCTCGGCCATTTTTGGCGAGCGCAGCTATCCCGGCTAATGGCAGCTCATCTGCGATCAATCGACTATTGATCCGGCCCCATGATGTTTTAAGTTCCATTCGGGCTGAGCCTGTCGAAACCCTTCGACCGTTCGTCAAGCTCACGACCGGCCAAGCTCAGAGCGAAAGGTTCAAACTTGATCGGGCCGGAGCAATAATCCGAGACAACTAAGCATTTGACAGTTTGCATTCACAAAAATATTCGCTACAGTTCGCGCTGTTTCAACGCCTACCGACCAGGACTTGCCATGACCCATTTTTATGCTGACAACTCACTCTCCATCGGACGCACACCGTTGGTCAAACTCAACCGCGTTACAGACGGCGCAGGCGCTACCGTGCTGGCCAAAATCGAAGGGCGCAACCCGGCCTACTCGGTCAAATGCCGCATTGGTGCGGCGCTGGTGTGGGATGCCGAAAAGCGTGGCGTACTGGGTGCCGGCAAAGAAATTGTTGAACCCACCAGCGGCAACACTGGCATCGCATTGGCGTTTGTGGCGGCTGCGCGCGGTATTCCGATCACCTTGACCATGCCCGACACCATGAGCATTGAGCGGCGCAAATTGCTGCTGGCTTATGGCGCCAAACTGGTGCTCACCGAAGGTGCCAAGGGCATGAAGGGTGCGATTGCCAAGGCTGAAGAAATTGCCGCCAGTGACCCCAAATATGTGTTGCTGCAACAATTTAAAAACCCGGCCAACCCGGCCATTCATGAAGCCACCACGGGCCCGGAAATTTGGCAAGATACCGATGGCCAAATCGACATTCTGGTATCAGGCGTAGGCACCGGTGGCACCATCACCGGCATTTCGCGCTACCTCAAACAGACCCAAGGCAAAGCCATTCTTTCTGTGGCGGTGGAGCCAGCGGCCAGCCCGGTGCTGACGCAGGCTCGTGCTGGCGAAGAGATCAAGCCCGGCCCGCACAAGATTCAAGGCATTGGCGCAGGGTTTGTGCCCGATGTGCTCGACTTGTCGCTGGTCGATGCGGTGGAACAGGTGAGTAATGAAGAAGCCGTTGACTTCGCCCGTCGACTGGCGCGTGAGGAAGGCATCTTGGCCGGCATCTCGTGTGGCGCGGCTACAGCGGTTGCGGTACGTCTGGCCAAACGCCCCGAGAACGCAGGCAAAACCATTGTGGTGATCCTGCCCGACTCGGGTGAGCGCTATTTGAGCTCGATCCTGTTTGAAGGGCTCTTTGACGCGGCAGGGGTTGCATTACCCGCTTAACTGACAACTCATTCCGATTCCAGATCGATACGACATTAGGCGCGAAGCCGCAGACAGTACAAACGTGTGTCCCAAGTCATCTGGCGATGCCTGTGGGAGGGCAAGGCGAAGCAACAACATGTCGGATTGATCTGGAAACGGAATCAGCCCTCGCCCAAGCCGATGGGTGCTGGTGCTTGCGAGACGATGCGGGTGAAGAGTCGCTCATAAATGGGGTCGCGCGGGTATTTGCCGGTGAGTGGGTCGCAATTGGTGGCAAATGCTGCATCGAGTTCGCGCCAGTCGTCTTCGCTCAATACCCGCAGGGCAGCAGGCAGAATCACCGTTTCTTCCAGGCGCATATGTTCCAGGTAAAACCCCAGATACCGTTTGGTCTTGTTCTCAAACGCCTCACGACGCGATTCACCGAGCAGTTCCCAGGCCAGCAGCAGGTGTTGCAATTCGCGCACGCCCGCCTCGCCTTTGGTGTGGTCTTGGTCGAGCCGGGCGATCACCTCGGCGGTCTCTGGCGCCAGGCGCGCCACCGGTGGGAAAAGCAGCTCAGTCTCTTTGGGGTGGTGCAACCGCTCGGGAAACTCGTCGATATAAAACAGCATGGCACGCACCACCTCAAAATAGGTTTGCGCATCGGTGCCTGGTCCGCGCGCCACCATCATGCCCAGAGAGCGCAACATGGCGGCCAGCGTGGTGTGTTCGTCGTGAATGATCTGAATGCTTGCTTTGACCAATTGGAACCTCTTAATAATTGTGATGTAAAACAACCTCTGGCGCTTATGCAGCATGCGTAAGAAGCTATTTAATTGATAGTATTCTGTGGTTTAACGGGCAACCCCCAGCAACTTGTTCAGCAACTCCGGTTGCGCTTGCAAACTGTGCGCCGTGCCCGCATACACCACCGTGCCGTGGTCCAGCACAGCGGCTGCGTCCGAGATCGCCAGAATCGCTTGCGGATGCTGTTCAACGATGATGGCCGAAAGCCCTTCGTCGCGAGTAATGCGCCGAATCGCACGCAGCAACTCTTGCACGATGATCGGAGCCAGCCCCTCGCAAGGCTCATCCAGCAGCAGCAGCGTGGGGTTGAGCACCAGCGCACGCCCAAGCGCCAGCATTTGCTGCTCGCCCCCCGAGAGTTGTGTGCCCAGATTGCTTTTGCGTTCGGCCAGTCGGGGAAACAGTTCGTACACCCGCGCGGGTGTCCAGGGGGGCGACGCACGCCCAGCGCGTGCAGGGCGCTGCACCGCAGTCAGATTCTCGTGCACGCTGAGTGATTTAAAAATATTGCGTTCTTGCGGCACCCAGCCAATGCCCGCTGCGGCGCGTTCGTGCGAAGGCAATTTGTGCAGTGCTGTGCTACCCAGCGCGATACTGCCGTGGTGTTGGCGGGTGGCGCCAGCCAGTGTGTTAATCAGCGTGGTTTTGCCCGTGCCATTGCGGCCGAGCAAGGCCAGCGTTTGACCTTCGTCCAAGCTGAGCGATACATCGTGCAGCACCACCGCTTCACCGTAGCCAGCGCTCAAATCGCTTACTTTCAAGAGCTCAGCCATGCTGATTTCCTTCCTCTGCGGCGCTGGCAACGGCATCATTGATCTCATCGCCATGGCCCAGGTACACCGCCTTGACTAGCGGGTCATTGGCAATGGTGTCGGGGTCGCCTTCGGTCAGCACTGTGCCATTCACCAGCACCGTCATGCGTTTGGCAAAGCTGAACACCAGATCCATGTCGTGTTCGATCAAGAGCACAGACACATCAGCAGGCAGCGCAGCAACGGTTTGCAGCAGCTCTTCGCGCTCGCCAGCGGGCACGCCAGCCACCGGCTCGTCGAGCAACAGCACGCGCGGCTCACACGCCAGCGCAATCGCAATTTCGAGCAGACGGCGCTTGCCGTAAGCCAGAACACGGGTTTCCTGCGCCATCACCGCCGTCAGATGAAATTGTTCGAGCAGCTGCTCGCAGCGCTCATTGACGCGCTTTTGCACGCCCAGCGCCTGCCACCATTTACCACCCAGCCCCTGCTGCTGCGACACCGTCATAGCCAGAGTTTCGAGTGGCGTCAGCGTGTCAAAGAGTTGGTTGATTTGGAACGTGCGCACCATGCCACGGCGCACGCGCTGGTAGGGTGCAAGCAGGGTGATGTCCTGTCCCTCAAGTCTGATGCTGCCCGAAGTGGGTTGCAGCACGCCGGTAAGTAAATTGATCAGCGTGGTTTTGCCCGCCCCGTTGGGGCCAATCAGCGCGTGGCGCGCACCTTTTTTCAGATCCAGCGTCACCTTGTTGGTGGCAGTGATACCGCCAAACTTCATGACCAGCTCTTTGGCTGATAAAACGATCTCTGTCATGGTTTGCTCCCGCCAGCGCTGGGTTTGAACCAAGTCCAGGGGCGAATCAGGCGTTCGCGACCCACCAGCACCAGCACCACCAGAAACAGACCAATCCAAAAAGTCCAGTATTGCGGCGTGATGCTGGAAATCGTGTCTTGCATCAGCTTGAACACAATCGCTCCGGTAACACCACCATAGAGCCAGCCAACTCCACCGATGACCAAAATCAGCATCACGTCGGCCGAGCGGTGAAACTCAAACACATCGAGTGACGCAAAGCCGGTGGTTTGCGCCAGCAGGGCACCGGCAGCCCCCGACAGCCCTGCCGCCACCGTGTAAACCACCGCCAGGCGGCTGTTCACCGGTATGCCGATGGCCATGGCACGCAGCCGGTTGTCGCGGATCGCTTTCAGCGTGGCGCCAAAAGGTGAATTGACAAACCGGCGCGCCAGCACAAACACCAGTAGCAGCACGCTCAGGGAGTACCAAGCCGCGGTGCGCCCGTTCAAGTCAAACTCAAACTGACCGAGCAGCGGCCCCATCACCACGCCTTGCAGACCATCGGCGCCGCCAGTGAGCCAATCAAGCTTGTTGGCCAACTCCATCAAAATAAGGCCGACTCCAAGCGTCACCATCAGGCGCGTCAAATCGGTTCCACGCAAAATGGTGGCACTGCAAAGCGCTCCCAATAACGTAGCTATAACTACACCCACAGCAAGCCCGACCAGCGGATCTGGCATGACCAGTTTGGCAAACAGTGCAGCCGAATAGGCGCCCATGCCAAAAAAGGCTGCATGCCCCAACGACACGATGCCGGTGTAGCCCAGAATCAGATCAAGCGACAGGGCAAACAGCGCCACGATGGCGATCTCGTTGATGATGAGTGCGTGGCTACCCAGCAGCAGGGGCGAGGCCAAAGCCAAAAGCCACAGCGGGTATTCCCAGAGTTTCCAGCTGCCCTTGCGTTGCAGCAGGCTTTGTGTGTTGCTCATCACTTGCCCCCCTTGCGCACAAACAGGCCTTGTGGACGCCATATCAAAATCAGGATCATCAAGCTATAGACAATAAAACCGCCGAGTTTGGGGATGTAGTATTTGCCCGCTACATCGGCAATGCCCAGCAGCAGGGCCGCCAACAGCGGCCCAGTGATGCTGGACGTGCCCCCCACGGCAACCACGATCAAAAAGTAAATCATGAATTTGAGCGGAAAGCTCGGATCCAGCCCCAGCACTTCGGCACCCAGTGCCCCGCCCAGCCCGGCCAGCCCGGAGCCAACCGCAAACGTCCCCAGAAAGACCATGTTCACATTGATGCCCAAGCCAGCTGCCACGCGCTGGTCATCCACGGATGCGCGCAACTGGCTGCCAAAGCGGGTTTTTGTCAGTACATATTGCAGTGCCAAAGTTAGCCCGGCACAGACCACGATGATGAACAGGCGGTAGTGCCCCATGCCCAGCATCCAGCTTCCTTCGCCCAGTTCGGTGCGGCCCTTGAGCCACTCGGGTAGCTGAATAATTTGCTGGCTTGAGCCAATAAAGTAGTCGGCACTGGCCACGGCCATAAAGGTCAGGCCAATCGAAAACAGCACCTGATCCAAGTGCGGCTTGTGGTACAGCGGGCGATACAGTGTGCGCTCGAGCAAACCACCGAGCACTGCCGAGCTGATAAAAGCCAGCGGCAGACACAGCAAAAACGGCACATCGAGCTTTTGCATCAGCAGCACGGTCACGTAGCCCCCCACCATGGCAAAGGCGCCGTGCGCCAGGTTGATGAAGTTCATCAACCCCATGGTCACAGCCAAGCCCACTGCCAGGATGAACAGCAGCATGCCGTAGGCGATACCGTCAAAAAGAATGGTCAGCATGTTGGTTTAGTTGGTCTACCGTCGCGATGGATGTTTCTTGCATGCCGTTGGGCGCGGCGATCGGGTCATGCGCGAGCGGTTTTGGTATGAAATCACGCGCGTTGACCGTTGTGCAGCGACCAACACCGCTACCGCGCACCTTTCACACCAAAGCCCGGTCGCATCACCCAATCACCACACCCAACTACGCCTGCTAATTCACAAGGCGTAGCTTGGGTGCTCGACTTATTATTTTTTACCAGGGTCTTTCACGTCTTTGATGACGTCAAACTCGATGTTGTACAACTGGCCGTCTTTCTTTTCGACCTTGCGCAAGTAAATGTTTTGCACCACGTCGCGGGTTTGCGCGTCGATGAACATCGGGCCACGCGGGCTCTCAAAAATCTGACCCTTCATGGCAGCCAATAGTTCATCGCCATTGCCCTTGCCTTTGGTGGCGCGCAGTGCTTCATAAATCACACGCATACCATCGTAGCCACCCATGGCCATGAAGTTGGGGCGCATACCGGGGTTGGCTTTCTGAAAAGCCTCAACGAATTTCTTGTTGACCGCTGAAGGGTGGGCAGCGGAGTAGTGGTGTGAGGTCACCACACCCAAAGCACCGTCTCCCATGCCGTTGAGTTGATCGTCATCGGTCACATCGCCGGTTCCGATCAGCTTGATGCCTGCCTTGTCCATACCACGCTCAAGAAACTGCTTCATCACGGCTGCACCTGCGCCAGAGGGCACAAAGACAAACAGCGCATCGGGTTTGAGGTCGCGCACTTTCTGCAAAAACGGTGCGAAGTCAGGGTTGCGCAGGGGCACGCGCAGCGACTCAGGCACTTGCCCGCCGTTAAACAACAGACGTTCTTTGAAAAACTTTTCAGCGTCAATGCCCGGACCATAGTCGCTCACCAGCGTGACCACGGTTTTGATGCCGTTTTTAGGCGCCCAATCAGCCAACGCAACCGACGCTTGTGGCAGGGTAAAACTGGTGCGCACAATGTAAGGAGAAGCCAAGGTGATGCTGCTGGTGGCAGCAGCCATCACCACCTGCGGTGTTTTCGACTGTGTGGCAATCGGGGCGGTTGCCAATGCCGAAGGGGTGATGCCAAAGCCAGCCAGCACGTTGACTTTGTCGTTCACCACCAACTCTTGGGCGATACGTTTGGTGACATCCGGGATGCTGGTGTCGTCCTTGACGATCAGCTCCACTTTGCGACCCGCCACGGTGTCGCCGTTTTGTGCCATATACAACTTGGCTGCGGCTTCAATTTGCCGACCGGTGCTGGCTTGCTGGCCGGTCATGGGCAGAATCAGGCCGATCTTGAAGTTGTTGTTTTGCGCTATTGAATAAGTAGCTGACAACGCAAGTACAGCAAGCGCTGTAGCGTGAAGGAAGTATCTTTTTTGCATGGCTTGTCTCCAGGTGGGTACACGGGTAAGTGAAGGAATCGTGAATTTTTAGCTAATGTGCCGCTAAACACAACTGCTCGCAATAGAGATTCCTGACTCTTTGTTATAACGCTTTGCAATAACCGGTTTATCGCCTTTTGGTGTTGGCCGATTGCGCGAAATCAAGTGTAATCCTGTCCGGATCCCAACATTTCATCCAAAGGAGACAGCATGACCCAACTTCCCGCCCATTACGATCATGTGGGCAGCTTTTTGCGCCCCAAATTTTTGCTTGAAGCGCGTGAGCAAAAAGCCGCGGGTGTCATCACGCCCGAGCAATTGCGCCTGGTAGAAGACAAGGCCATCAGCGAGATCGTGCAGTTTCAGCAAGATGTGGGCCTGAAAAGCATCACTGATGGCGAGTTCCGTCGCACCTATTTTCACGTTGATTTTCTGGAGCAGATTGGCGGCGTCAAGACCGATATTCCGGTCACCATCACCAAACCCGATGGCACGCAAGAGCTGGCACCGCCGGTGATGCGCGTCATCGACAAAGTTCGTCACCTCAAAGACATCCAGTTGGCCGATTTTCAGTACCTGAAAAGTCAGGTTGCCCCGGGTAATACCCCCAAGGTGACGATTCCATCGCCCACCATGCTGCACTTTCGCGGTGGTCGCGCCGGCATCAGCGCCCAACACTATCCCGAGCTCGAGCCTGATTTTTATCAGGATGTGGCCAATGCCTATGGGGACGAGCTGCGCAGTCTGGCTGCTGCGGGTTGCACCTATGTGCAGATGGATGACACCAACCTGGCCTATTTGTGCGATGAAAAAATGCGCGAAGCGGCACGTCAGCGCGGTGACGACCCCAACGAGTTGCCTCACCGCTACGCCAAGTTCATTAACCTGGTGGTGGCACAAAAGCCGCCAGGCATGTTGCTGGCCATGCACCTGTGCCGGGGCAACTTCAAAAGCACCCATGCTGCCAGTGGCAACTATGAGCCAGTGGCTGAGGCGCTGCTCAAAGAGATGAATCTGGATGCCTATTTCATGGAGTACGACGATGACCGCAGTGGCGATTTCAAGCCGCTGCGCTACCTGCCCAAAGGCAAAACCGTGGTGCTGGGTCTGGTCACCACCAAATTTGGCGCACTGGAGTCCAAGGATGATCTGAAACGCCGCATTGACGAAGCCGCCCGCTACGCACCACTGGAGCAACTGGCCTTGTCGCCGCAGTGTGGCTTTAGCAGCACCGTGCACGGCAACGACATTGCCGTCGAAGCGCAGCGTGCCAAGCTTAAGCTGGTGATTGAAACGGCGCGCGAGGTGTGGGGCGACTGAAATTGATCACTGTAGCTATAAAAAACAAATATGTTTTTTATAGCTGCTTGCGCTTGTTTGACAAGCCTTAGAGCATAAAAATGTTAACTTTTTAAGCGACCACGGCAACACAATTGCGACCCCGACGCTTGGCGGCATAAACCCCCAAATCTGCGGCCTTGAGCAAATCGTCCATGCTCTTCATCTCTGCCGTGCGCACCGCCACGCCTACGCTGATGCTGCCGCTCCAGACACCGGCGCCCACGCCGACCCGAAGTGCCGCAACCTCGGCGCGGATCTTTTCGGCCAACTGCAAGACACCATCGAGCGGGGTTTCTACAAAAATAATCAAAAATTCGTCGCCGCCCAAGCGACACACCAGATCATCGGTGCGTACGGCATGACGCAACTGTCTGGCCAGTGCTTGCAGCACAGCATCGCCCGCATCATGGCCGTGGGTGTCATTGATTTGCTTGAAGTCATCTGCATCGACCATCAGGCAAGCCAGCGCAAGGTCGCTGTTCACGGCCTCGACCCAGGCCCGACCAAAGCTGCGCATAGCGTGGCGCCGGTTGGGTAAATGCGTTAGCGCATCGGTGTTGGCAATGTCGTCGAGTTGCTGGTTGGCATCCCTGAGCGCCTGCGTGCGCTCGGTCAAGGCTTGTGTGCGCTCCAACACCCGTGCCTCCAGCGATTTGTTTAATTGAACCAGTTCACGATTGCGGTCTGAGACCTGCTGAAACAAACCATTGAGTGCCGTCAGCAAGGCATCTTTGGCGGGATCCTGGCTTCGTTTATCTGCAGGGTCTGCGTCTTGCGTTGGGCTGCCAGATTGGATCAGGGCAATTTGCCTGGCCATGAAGTGATCAGTTCCCAGAATATGGTAAGCCAGCCAATTGGTCAAAAACTCCAGTAGCCTTTTGGCCGCAGCGTGGTTGTCGGTGGTAATGCCCTTATAGAGAAGGGTGACGTTGGCCAAGAAATGGTGGTGTTTTGCCTGGTGGTTGACGATGTAGTGCGGCGTCAACCCGCTAGCCGCCATCAAGGCCTCTTCTTCAGAAAAGTGGTACTGGGCGTAATGCGCCAGCTCGGCAAACACCGCTTCCAGCTCGATGGTGGACGCACCATCCTCACGCATCACCAACGAGCCAAAGCGATTGATGAGATCGACCAGCCGCTGGTGTTGCTCGTCAACGTCGGCAAGACCAGTCGCGAAACAGGGGTTCCATTGAAATGCTTGCATCAGGGGGACAGGGGGTCAGTGCAAGCGGAACACGCCGGCGGTGCGCAGCAAATCGCGCCCCTGCTCTTCGAGCGCACGCGCCGACTGAGCCGCACTCTCGGCCATGGGCACGTTGAGCTGGGTGGCTTGGTCGATTTCCACAATCAAGACCGCCACCCGGTCGATGGCCTTGCCTTGTTCGATTGACGAGTGTGAAATCTCGGCCATCAATGTGGCCACCCGCTGCACCGCATCGATTGATGAGTCGATGGTTTTTCGGGCATCGCTTACTTGGACCAGCCCATTTTTCACCTGATGCACCGAGTCGTCGATCAAACCTTTGATTTCTTTGGCGGCAGCCGCGCTGCGCCCGGCCAGACTGCGCACTTCACTGGCCACCACGGCAAAGCCGCGCCCTTGCTCGCCGGCGCGGGCAGCCTCCACGGCAGCGTTCAAGGCCAGGATGTTGGTCTGAAAGGCAATGCCATCTATCACGCCAATGATGTCGGTGATCTTGCGTGAGCTGCGGGCAATGGTGTCCATCGTGCCCACCACCTTGTCCATGGCCGCCCCACCTGCGCTGACAACGGTGCCAGCCTCTTGCACAAGATCGTTGGCTGCAATGGCGTTGTGAATGTTGTGTTTGACCGTGGCAGAGACTTCTTCCATATTGGAGGCCGTCTCTTGGAGTGACGAGGCTTGCTGTTCGGTGCGCCCAGCCAAGGCCTCATTGCTTTGGCTGATGCCGTTGGCCTCACCGCTGACCGAATGGGCACTGGCAAGCACCGTGTGGGCCATAGACGCCAGGGCTCTTTGCATGGCAAACAAGGATTGCATCAATTGCCCCACCTCGTCGTTGCCAGAGTTGTTAATCTGGTTAGCCAGGTTGCCTGTCGCAATTTGTTTGGAAATCGCGACCGCCTGGTTGATCGGGTCAGTAATAGCGCGCTGGAGCTGCCAGCCCACACTCAGCAATACGCCAATACCGACCAGCACACCGGTGATAAGCGGCATTCTTTGGGCATCCGTGCTCATTACCGATAAGCCGACCACGCCAACCGCGCCAATGATGCTCGAGGCCAATAACATCAGATACATCAGTCGCCCCCGGATGCCGGGGTGCATGAGCTGGTCAAATTGCCCCCGTAAGCCGGTGCGCACCACCTGGCCACGCTCGATGCGCAAACCCCGCGCCTTACCTGTGCGAAAGCGCTGGTAGAGGGCATCGGTGGGGGCGATGGCATCGCGCGGGGGCTTCATGCGGACCGAAGCAAAGCCCACCATCTGGCCGTTTTCCCACATCGGTGAGGTGTTGGAAAGCACCCAATAAAAATCGCCGTTCTTGCGTCGGTTTTTCACCATGCCCGTCCAGGAGCGACCGGCCAGCAGGTAGTTCCAGAGGTCGGCAAAGGCCTCAACCGGCATGTCGGGGTGGCGCACCATGTTGTGCGGCTGGCCCACCAGTTCATCCTCAGAATAGCCACTGGCTTCGATGAAGTCGGCATTGGCAAAGGTGATATTGCCTTGCAGATCGGTGCGCGATATGGGTGACTGGTCGTCGCGCAGGGTGTATTCGGTGCCGCTGACGGGTTGGTTGTTGCGCATACGGTACGAGTTGTGAAGGTGTAAAACTGATACGCAGGGTGTTGAATCGATCGCGCGCGACAAACATCGGCGAATGAGCGTAACGCACTATAAAGAGCGCCCCGGATTTGGAAAACCGAAATCACGCAATCTGCTCGGGATTATTTTTGACTGGATTTTTCGCAATCTCGACAGAACTCAGTCGATCAGCCGCGCGGGAAGGCTGCTCTGTTCAGTGCAACCGGCGGGCGCGGGTTTGCGAAGGTAGCTCGCCAAATTGGCGCCGGTAGTAGCGCGCAAAGTCACCCAAATTTGGGAAATAGGCCACCGCCAGGGAAGTCACCGATTCAGAGGCATCTGCATTGGTGAGTTTGGCGCGAATGGCGTGCAGCTTTTGCACGGTGAGCCACTGCATCGGGCTGCACCCGGTATGTTTTTTAAAGGCCAGTTGCAGGCTGCGCGCTGACAAGCCGCTGAAGGCTTCCAGATCGGTCAGCGTCAGGCCTGACTCCAGGTGCGCGCGCATGTAGTCGCAAAGCTGCGCAACCAGCGTTGCACTGTCGGCGGAGGTGCGCAGGCGGCCAGCCTGGGGCAGAAAGGCTTCGGGACGCAACATCATGGCGATGTGACGGTAGAGCATGTCCTGCAGGCCCAATTGGGTTAATACCTTGGCATCGCGTTGATAGAGGTCGATGAACGCGCCGACTTGTTGCAAGACACAGTTAAACGGCTGGCCAGCCAGCACCAGAGGGACAACGCGTGGGTTCTGCAATTGCAGGTCAAGCGTGGCACGGCCAGCCAGGCCAAGCATGGCGCGCGCCGTTTTTTCGAGCAGCAGAGGGTCAAACTGAAGCGAGATCTGACTGCAGGTGCCACCATTGCCCTTGACGCGGCCACTGCCTTGCGGAAAGTACATGCCACCCAGACCTGCACCACACAGATGGGATCGACCGTCCAGGAAACAGTTGAATTCACCGGCGATGGGAAGCTTCAGCGTTGCGCATTGGGTCGAAGACCGGTCGATATAGGAAGGGGACATGACGACCGCTACCGCCTGCATAGCCGGCAGTTTCAAGGTATTCATTTTGCTGCTGAAGTCGCTTGGACTGCCAATCGGATCGTAGGCATTGACCCCAGGATAGACCAGATTCATGCGGTCCCCCAAAACCTTGTAGTCGGTCTGCCTGGCGGAATCGCTCTCGCCAAAAAGCAGCGATGGGAAAGGGGTGGTCATATGGTATTTTCCAATCCGTCAATGAGCCTGGAGCAAGGCTGATGGAGTAAAGCTCGGTGTGCGGGTTGACCTAGTTAAAAGTAGAAGTTTAAGGGCTTGGGGTTTGTCTTCAGATTTTTTAAATGAATTGGCCCCTGCCAGGCCGCCGGAGGCACCCCCCCGGTTTTTGGTCGTAGCAGGTTCAAAGCCGCAGTTTAACTTTTGGTTTGTTGAACATTGCAAACAACTCTGCCTTGGCTTTTTGCATCGCCTGGGCTGCAGCCAGATCGGTTTGAGCCAGCAAACCAGTCAAGGTAACCCCCGCCTTGAAACCGACCAGATTTTTCACTGCCAGTTGCGCAAGACATGCCAGAGGTGTCTTCACGTTTTGGGTGCGGTAGTGCTTGACGACCTTGCCCTTGGGTGAGATGGTCTCGGTGGCGAACATGCAGGGTCGATGCAAATTGAGCCACGGATTGAACACCTCCTGATAGAACGTATTGATCGGCGGGCGTACTTCTGTGGAATGTGGCTGTAGGCCATGTGCTTCCTGACGACACTGGCATTCTTTCTCTCGGCCAGGGCGTTATCGTTGCTGTGGCGCGAACGCGATTTGGTCTGCTCAATGCGTAATTTCTCCAGCAGAGTGGCAACTATGAGCCAGTGGCTGAGGCGCTGCTCAAAGAGATGAATCTGGATGCCTATTTCATGGAGTACGACGACGATCGCAGTGGCGATTTCAAGCCGCTGCGCTACCTGCCCAAAGGCAAAACCGTGGTGCTGGGTCTGGTCACCACCAAATTTGGCGCACTGGAGTCCAAGGATGATCTGAAGCGCCGCATTGACGAAGCCGCCCGATATGCACCGCTGGAGCAACTGGCCTTGTCGCCGCAATGTGGCTTTAGCAGCACTGTTCACGGTAACGACATCGCGGTGGAAGCGCAGCGCGCCAAGCTTAAGCTGGTGATTGAAACGGCGCGCGAGGTCTGGGGCGACTGAAATTTGATAGCTGCTCGCGCCCAACCGGTAAGCACTGGAGCCGAATAATGCCAATAGTCGAAATCATTCAGGCCAGGTTTCCGGAGCAACTTGAAATTGTTCGTGACATTTTTCGTGAATATGCCCATAACCTGGGTGTTGATCTGTGTTTCCAAAATTTCGAGTCTGAACTGGAGAGCCTGCCAGGAAAATATGCAGCACCTTTTGGGTGTGTATTGCTCGCCTGGTCTGAGGGTCAGGCGCTTGGCTGTGTGGCGCTGCGCTCGGCTGGGGGATCTGCTGGCGAAATGAAGCGCCGGTATGTCCGCCCGCAGAGGCGAGGACTAGGTCTTGGAGCGCAGTTGGCCACCGCGATTTGCGCGCGAGCGAAAACCGTTGGCTACCAGAAAATCTGCCTGGATACCTTGCCCTCCATGAAAGCCGCTTTGCATATCTATGCAGCGATGGGTTTTCAGTCGATTCCGGCCTATGTATTTAATCCGGTCGAGGGTGCCATGTATCTGGGGCTTGACCTGACGCGCTAATCCAAAAACACCCGTGCGAAACTCGCAGAGGCCTTCTAACTGCCATGTATTTTCACGACACCCCGATTCATGAAACCGTTCGCCCTGAGCCTGTCGAAGGGTGGTTCGACAAGCTCACCACGAACGGTGTTTCACGTTAAAACAAAACTTGCCGAATGTCTCGTGCGTGGTGCAAAACTCGCAGCACGGTCACTTCATCTTTGTCGTGTGTATAAAACAATATGTAACGCGTCGTAGTGGGCCAGCTTCTGACTCCTGGCCCGAGTTCGGGTCGTGCCCGCCCCATCAAGGGTTGGTAGATGAGTGCCTGGGATTCACTGTCAATTTTGTCGAGTACGCCATCGGCTGCTGTCAGGTTGACTTCGGCAATATAAAGCCAGGCTTCCAGCAAATCCCGTCGCGCACTTTCGGTAAAAACCAGACGATTCATTTGCCGACTTGTATCTGTGCAGCCAAAACCTTGCGTCCCTCTGCTTTGATGGATGCCATGTCGAGTACGGATGTTCTTGCTGTGGCTTGGTCGTCCAAGCCACGCGCAATATCGGCTTTCAAGGCTGCCAATGTTGCCCCTTGCACGCTGTGATAGGACTCAAACAACCGCAGTGCCTCGCGAATAACCTCACTAGCAGAAGTGAACATGCCAGATGCAACATGTGAACGCACGCGGCTTTCAAGTTCCGGTGGCAAAGAAATATTCAGCGACATAATTGAGCCTCGAGTTTGATGGCAGACTTTGCCAGTTTAGTCGCAATGAAGTTAAGTCTTCGTATTTTGGATTAGCTAGGCAAGATTGGTGTGAGGGATGCGCTTTTCAGCGAATCGGCCAGCCATCTGACCGAACACCCCAAACTTGGTCGCGCCGGGAAGCGATTGAATCTCTCCATCCAGCCGGAGGGCGAGACTTTATTGGATTTCAAGCCACAAAAACCCGCGCCCGTCGCGGCGTCAGTACCAGGGTTTCACCTTCTTTGAAGGCTTCATCGCGGAAGTGCTGAGCCGGAATTTGTGCCTCGATGATGTCGCCACTGCCTGCTGCAGTGGCATCCAGCGGCAACAATTCGAGCCGGGCGATGGGGCCGACCACCATGGCGCGGGTCAGTTTGGCAACGATCCCGCGGGGTTGTGCGGCTGCGCCCAGCCCGGTCTGGTAACGCTGCACATTCAGATCATGCGGGCGCACATAGGCATAGGCTTTGCTGTCTTGTACTTCACTGTGTTCGGGTGTGGTCAGACGCAGACCTTGCTGGTCTTCGCCGATGAGCATCTCACCCTCGTGCGCGCGGCCATGAAACAGATTCACATCACCCAAAAAACCATACACAAAGGGGCTGGCGGGGTGGTCCCACACGTCTTGTGGTGAGCCAATTTGCTCAACTTTTCCGCTGTTCATCAACACCACCCGGTCGGCGACCTCCAGCGCTTCTTCCTGATCGTGGGTGACAAAAATGCTGGTTACATGCAAATCGTCGTGCAGGCGGCGCAGCCAGCGGCGCAGTTCCTTGCGCACCTTGGCATCGAGGGCGCCAAATGGTTCATCGAGCAGCAGCACCTGTGGCTCCACAGCCAGCGCTCGCGCCAGTGCAATGCGCTGACGCTGCCCGCCTGAGAGTTGTGACGGGTATCGGTCTGCCAACCAGTCCAGTTGCACCAAGCCCAGCAGGTCGTGCACTTTTTGTTTGATCGTCGACTCACCTGGCCGTGTCGCCTTGGATTTCATGCGCAGACCAAAGGCGACATTGTCAAATACGCTCATGTGACGAAACAGCGCGTAATGCTGAAACACAAAACCCACATTGCGTTCGCGCACATGTTTGTCGGTGGTATCCGCACCATTGAACAAAATGTGCCCTTGGTCGGCTGTTTCGAGCCCGGCGATGATGCGCAGCAGGGTCGTTTTGCCACAGCCCGAAGGCCCCAGCAGTGCCACCAGCTCGCCAGATTCGATGTCAAGACTCACGTCACGCAGTGCTTGAAAGGTGCCGAAGGCTTTGTTGACGTTACGTATTTCGATGCTCATAGGTTTCTTTCATATCCGTTCGGGCTGAGCTTGTCGAAGCCTTTCGATCGTTCGACAAGCTCACGACCGGCCTAGCACAAGGCGAACGGTGGGGGTGTATCGATGTCAATCAGGTGGCTCGGGTGGGGCGCTCGGGCGGCAGCTCAGCGGCGGCCTTTTGATCGCGCTCAAACCGCCACTCCACCGCCTGTTTTATCAATAAAGTGAGCAGCGCAAGCAATGCCAGAAGAGAAGCGACGGCAAAAGCAGCTACAGACTGGTATTCGTTATAGAGAATTTCCACATGCAGGGGCAAGGTGTTGGTCTGGCCGCGGATGTGACCTGACACGACCGAAACAGCACCAAACTCACCCATCGCACGCGCGTTGCAGAGAATCACCCCATACACCAGCCCCCATTTGATGTTGGGAAGCGTCACATACCAAAAGGTCTGCCAGCCACTGGCGCCCAGCACCTGCGCGGCCTGCTCTTCGTCGGTGCCCTGTGCTTGCATCAGCGGTATCAACTCACGGGCGATGAACGGAAAGGTAACAAACACGGTTGCCAAAATGATGCCTGGCACGGCAAAGACAATTTTGATGTCGTTGGCGGCCAGCCAGGGGCCGATCCAGCCCTGGGCACCAAACATCAGCACATAGATCAGCCCCGCCACCACGGGTGAAACAGAAAATGGCAGGTCGATCAGCGTGGTTAAAAATGCTTTGCCCTTGAACTCGAACTTGGCGACGGCCCAGGCGGCCGCTACGCCAAACACCAGGTTCAGTGGCACGGCCACCGCTGCGGTGATCAGGGTCAGGCGAATCGCGCTCCAGGCATCAGGCTCTTGCAGTGCTTCCAGCGCTGCAGGCAAACCCTTGCGCAAGGCTTCGGTAAAGACCGCGGCCAGTGGCAGCAGCAAGAACAGAAAAACAAAGCCCATGGCCAGACCAATCAATGACCAGCGCACCCAGGTGGGCTCGCTGGTGCCGGCCTTGGCGTGGCCGAGGGTACGGGTTTGGCTCACGATTGGCCTCCTGAGCGGCGGCGCTGCCAGCTTTGCAGTGCGTTGATGACCAGCAGCAGCACGAACGAGATGCCCAACATCACCGTGGCCACGGCAGTGGCACCGGCGTAATCGTATTGTTCGAGTTTGCCGATGATGATGAGCGGGGTGATTTCAGAAATCATGGGCATGTTGCCGGCGATGAAGATGACGGATCCGTATTCACCGATGGCGCGCGCAAAAGCCATGGCAAAACCGGTCAGCAAAGCAGGTGCGATGCTGGGAAAAATCACAAAACGAAAAGTCTGCCAGCGGCTCGCGCCCAGGCAGGTGGCGGCTTCTTCAAGTTCTTTTTCAGCGTCTTCCAGCACCGGTTGCACGGTGCGCACGACAAACGGCAGGCCAATAAAGATCAGCGCAATCACAATGCCATTTGGGTTGAAGGCCAGCTGAATGCCATGCGGCTCCAAGTATTGGCCGATCCAGCCATTACCCGCCAGCAATGCAGTAAGAGAGATGCCAGCCACTGCTGTAGGTAGTGCGAAGGGTAAATCGACCAAAGCGTCAACGATTTTTTTGCCAGGAAAGTGGTAGCGCACCAGCACCCAGGCGAGCAGCAAACCGGCAAATACATTGACCATGGCGGCAAGAAACGACGCACCAAAGGTCAGCCGGTACGAGGCCAGTACACGCGGGCTGGCCACGGCAGCCCAGAACTCGACCCATGTCATGGTGAAAGTTTTGAACAGCAGGGCTGACAGCGGGATCAGCACAATCAGCGCCAGGTAAAACAGCGTGTAGCCCAGGGTCAGGTGAAAGCCTGGCAGCACGCGCCGCGCCGGGCGATTGCCCACTGGGCCAGCCCCCGCCATGCTGGGTGAAATGCTTAAAGTAGTTGTCATTGAGTCAGCACAGAGCCAGTTGAATTACTTCACCGTGTAGATTTTGTCGAACTGGCCGCCATCGTTGAAATGCACTTTTTGTGCTTCGCTGAAGGAGCCAAAGTACTCGCTCACGGCGAACAACTTCAAGGGTTTGAAGGTGCTGGCGTATTTGGCCAATATCTTGGGGTTGTGCGGGCGAATGCCGTGTTTGGCTGCAAGCTCTTGTGCTTCGTCGGAGTAGAGGTAGTTCAAATAGGCTTTGGCCAGATCCGCTGTGCCTTTTTTTGCCACTGTGCGTTCAACCACAGCAACCGGGTTTTCCGCGATGATGCTGACCGACGGGTGCACGGCATCGACCTTGCCAGCGCCAAATTCACGGTCCACTGACACCACTTCAGACTCGAACGTGATCAACGCATCGCCAATGTTGCGCTGCAAAAAGATGGTGGTGGCATCGCGCCCGCCTTTGGCCAGCACCGGCACGTTTTTAAACAGCTTGGTGACAAATTCTGCCGCTTGCGCATCCGTACCACCGGTGCTGCGCACATAACCCCAGGCCGCCAGATAAGCCATGCGACCGTTGCCACCGGTTTTCGGGTTGACCACAATCACTTTGACGTCCGGTCGAATCAGGTCGGCCCAATCCTTGATGCCTTTGGGGTTGCCGTTGCGGGTCAAAAACAGCATGGTGGACGTGGTGGGGGCAGCATTGTTGGGGAAACGTTTGGCCCAATCAGCCGCAACAATCCCGCTTTTGGCCAGAAACTCCACGTCGGTGGTGGTGTTCATGGTGACCACATCAGCATCCAATCCGTCGTTGACGGCGCGCGCCTGGGCACTGGAGCCACCGTGCGACTGGTCGATCTTGACTTCTTTGCCGCTGGTCTTTTTGTAGTTGGCGACGAAAGCCGCGTTGTAGTCTTTGTAAAACTCGCGTGACACATCGTACGAGGCATTCAGCAGGGTTTTCGCTGCTACAAATTGAGAAGCTGTCAGCGCAATGCCAGCAAGCGCTAGCGATATATTTCGTCTAAATTTCATGGTGTCACTTTCGGGTTGCCAAGGTTAAAAAGTAGGGTGGCCACGTTGGGCTGTTTCAGATTTCGGCCAGTTCAGGTGCTTGCAGCTTGTGCGCTTCGGCAATCAGTGATTGCAGCAGTGCCAGACCCAAGGGCCATGGGCCAAAGCCAGCTTCCAGGTTGATGTGCCCTGCGTCTTGCAAGCGCACAAATTCGCTGCCCCAGGCACGGGCATAGGCGCCCGCCGTGCGTACCGGGCAATAAGGGTCAGTATTGCTGGCTACCACCATGCTGTGATAGGGCAGACGCTGGTAAGGCACGGGCGCAAAATCGGCCAGCACACCTCGGCGCTCGGGGTCGGCAGGAGCCACCAGCAGTGCGCCAGCAATGCGTGAGCTGATCTCTGGCGGCAAATGGGTGGTGGCAATACAGCCCAGGCTATGTGCGGCAATCACAACCGGCTTGTTTTGTGCCAGCACCGTGCGACCTATTGAGGCCACCCAGGCACTGCGCGAAGGAGCTACCCAGTCATCTTGCTGGACCCGCACCGCGCCCGGCAATTGGTCAGCCCAGAGGCTTTGCCAGTGACCAGGAGGCGAATCGCGCCAACCGGGAATGATGATGATGCTGACCATGATGGAGTAAGGGTTTGATGTCAAAAATTGAATCGAATTGCATTGTGTTAGACCTTGCTTAAAACACAAACTACTCTTTTTCTATTTGTTTATTCACCAAACGATATGAGGAGCGGTGGGTAAAGGGGTTTTCTTGTGCCTGAATACGGTGCTTTTTATTCAGTGCGAGCGCTGGGCAGCCAGCGAGCGCACCACCGCCACCAACCGATCGACTTCATCAAAGGTGTTGTAAAACGCCAGCGATGGGCGCACCGTGGTCTCCAGCCCCATACGTCGCAGAATGGGTTGCGCGCAATGGTGACCGATTCGCACGGCAATGCCCTCTTCATTGAGCGCTTTGCCCACTTCCTCGGTGCTGTAGCCGGCCAGCACAAACGACATCACGCTGGCCTTTTCCTTGGCGGTGCCCACCAGTCGCACACCGCGGATGGTGGCCAATTGCTGCATCCCATAGCACAGCAGCTCATGCTCATAGCGGTCAATGTTGTGCATGCCAATGCGCGTCACATAATCAATCGCTGCGCCCAAACCCACCGCATCGGCAATCATGTTGCCGCCACCTTGCCAGGGTGGCATATCTTCCAACACGGCTCGCTTAGCCACCATATCACTACCCAGTTTGTCATCAGCTACCCGGCGCTATCGCCACCGACATCCCAAAAATATTGCTGGCGATGCAGCGCAATGACTCACCGCCAGATGAATTTGAATTTGATGAAGACCACAGTTATTTTCTGGTGCGGCTGCCAATTCACCCGGCAGCGTTGGCAGCGAAGGATGCGGTATCTAACAATGCGTCGAATGGGCAATTGCCATAGTCAGGGGTAGAGTCAAAAATGGCGGAAAGTGTGCTGGCGCTGCTTCGGGGAAGCGGGAATGGCGCGATTATGTCGGTCTGCAACAGATATATTTTGTGCACTGACTTCGAATCGACACTATCGCAAAGGCCACTACAAATTCAGCAGCTGTGCTACCCTTCAGAACATCTGGTATGGAAAATTTATGGCCAAACCACCCAAAGAAATCATACTTGAGCATGAGCGATTCGAACTGAAACACAAGTCGGGTGGAGGTTTGCTGAGTTACGAGGTTTGGGGCTATCAGGAAAAAGAAAAGACTGTGGTGACCCGCTACAACCTGGCCTACATCAACCATTCAATTTGCCATGTAGACAATGGCAGAGTGCTAGGGTTTGACAACGCACATGATTATCACCACCGACATTGGATGGGCGAGGTCACGGCGGTTGAATTCACCAACTACGAATCAACCTTAGAGAAACTCCAGCAAGAGTGGCTTGAAATTGTTAAGAAAACACACAGAGGGAAATCATGAGCAAAGTCGTTATTCGCACCGATGACCTGGACGAGTTTTTCGCACGCGCGAAAGATGCCGCTCGCAGAGCCGATCAAGCCCAAAAATTTGAAGAGAAGGTGACGCTGTCATTCGAAGACCCACAGCACATGTTTACGGTTTTGTCGGAAACCCGGCGCCGACTTATGAGTGAGGTGATGCGCGAGGCCAAAACCATTAAGGAGTTGACTATCCGCTTGCATCGCAACCGATCGTCTGTAACGAAGGATGTCGGCATGCTGGAGAAGATGGGACTCATCGTCTCAAGTCGGCAGTCCAACCCAGGGCACGGTTTCCAAAAGGTAGTGCAGTCCATCGCTCCCAAGATTGAAATGGTTGCAACTATTGGCTAGAAGAGTTGGCGAAGAGTTTGTCTTTTCAATAGGTGAAATGGATCATTTTTGCAATCAAGGGACAACAACGGGTCTCACCACCACCCGGAGATATAAAGGGCCAGGCTCGGATTGTTGGTCGCGGCGAATTTGCTGCCGTGCATACGCCTGAGCAAATAATGGCACGTCGTGGGCGTCCAGTGGGCAGTGTCAAGGCGGATGCCAAGGTGGCCGTCAAGTTACGCTTGGATCCAGATGTGCTGGCGGCGTTACGTGCCACTGGGCGAGGCTGGCAGACACGGGTGAATGACACGATGCGGGACTGGGTGAGTAGGCACACGGCGGCTTGACTGCCGAAGAAATCTGTGCACGCTTTTGAGCGACGACTACAGCCGCTTGGTGGAGATTGCTGCCGTTCACGGAGAAATTTCGTGCGTCAAGTTCGCAGCGGAAGCGGTATTAGAGATTTGCGATCTGCCTGCTCCATCGCGGACGTTTGTAATCGGTGATCGACCAGCGGCAATGTGGCGAGCATCTTGTCAAAGTGGGCACCGGTCATTGACCAGTTACAGTCAATCGCGAATGGCCAGAATGGGCGAATCCCAAACTCACGTAAACAAGATGCCTGATCCGAAGTAACTCGCTGTTGGGCGCAGCATTGCTCAAGGAATGAAGACGAAAATCGAAATTGCTCTCTTGCAGAACCATTTTTCGCAGCACGCCTGCGGGTTTGGCCGTCTTGACCGCCAGATATTCTGGTACGACCAATCGCCGAGCCTTGCAAAGTAGATCCAGCTTAATGTAGCGCGCACCTATATCTTTCTGGGATGGACATCATGCGCTGTCAGATTCCAGGGAATGATCAGAGCATAAAATAGTCAGATTAAACCTTGACCACTTTGGCTTGTTAGTTACATGGACTTTTCAGACGGGTCGTAGTTGAAAACCTGGGACAAAATGAGCCTAACCGATTCGATCACTACCTCCCCCGCGTTGCTTTTCGGCGAGCGCCACGCCACCAGGATGACCAATCACAAGGTTTTAGTGGACACCATGAACCAGGTCAGACCCGGGGTGAACGCTTACGATCCGATCAGAACGCCAAACGCCTTTAGCTGCAAGTTCAATTCCTTGAAGTTGGAGTCGATGCAACTGACAGCGATTGCCATGTCCCCGACCTTTATTGACCGGACAGGGGTCGTCGGCGCAACGCTGATGATTCCCATAGCCGGTGATATCAACTACTTGTTGGATGGTCGGCCGTATCGTTATGGCCCCGGTCCGGGCAGCCTTTATCTTCCGCAGAATAGTGGCCCTTTTAAGGGAAGGAGTGACTCGATCAATCATGTCTTGCTTCAGTTTGAACCCCAGTTGCTGGAAGAAACCGCGCTCGCCATGCTCGGCCTGCCTCGCAACGCAGCGCTTGACCTGAAACTGGAGAACCCGCGAATCGCTCCGCTTACGGTGGCTGGACAATCTTTCACCACCGTCTTGAAGCATGTCGGCGCGCTTATCGACCTGCATCAATGCGATGCCATGGTGTTGAGCCAGTTGGGCGTGCAGGACATGCTCTTCCGCCACATCGTCATGATGTTGCGGCCCGAAGTATTTCTGAGTCAGGCCGCGCGCCCTCGTACCACCGCCGACGGCACAGGCCTGGTTGCGAGGCTCTGCGACTACATGCGCGCACATCTGGATACTGGCCTGACACTGACTGATCTTGAAGCATTTAGTGGACTATCCGCACGCAGCCTGCAATTGGCATTTAAAAAGCAGTTGGCTTGTAGCCCCATGCAGTGGCTGACAGTGCAGAAGCTGCATGCCATTCGCGCCAAACTCGCAAACGCCGACACCTCTGAATCGGTCACCTCCGTGGCGGTGGCATATTTCCCGAATCTGGGTGACTTTGCGCGCTACTACCGGCGCCAATTTGGTGAGCTGCCCTCGCAAACCATTGCTCGACAAGGGCGCTAAAACCCGACGCGAAAACGAACCTTGGGTCAAACCTTGCCCGGACAAACACGCCCGCAAGACATATTTCAAGCAATTGCGTATTTTCGACAAGCACTTTCGTAACGACGGTAGACAAGCTTTTTGACTGTTGCGAGACTCGTTGCCAGTACCCAGCGTCCCATTGAAGGAACAAACATGAGCCACCTTTATCGACTCGCCTGGTGTCCGCGAGTGACCGCTGATCAACAAATATACAGAAGGGAACAGAATGCACCAAAAACCCGTGCAAATAGTGGTTGTCGATGACGATGAATTTCTGATTGATTTGTACGAGATCGCCATACGGAACTGGCCATTCAAGACAGAGCTAGCCTGCTTTACCAACGGCAATGAGGCCATCAAGCACTTGGCTGAAAACAGCCCCGACATGCTGATCGTGGATTGGGAAATGCCCGCCCTGAGCGGTGCGCATTTGCTGGCCGCGCTGAACGAAATGCTCGACATGGAAAAGATCACAACCGTGGTGGTGAGCGCCGTGGAAGCATCGGTCATACTTGCCCATCCTGCTTTGCCGCACGCAGTCGCGGTTCTGCCAAAGCCGATTCCGTTCAACAGGCTGCAACACATAGCGCAACACCTATCGCCCTAGTCACACCGTTGATCCCAGTCAGGTGGGGCGTTGCTCGCCGTTTGATGCGCCTAGTGAAGTTAAATGGACCATCGCAAAGCCGACCGTCGTGTGCGCCCGCTTTCAGCCTATTGCTGTCACTGAGACATCGCGATAGGTTTCGCAGCACCCAGACATTGTGGATTTCTTCAGGCTGTCAATATTTATAGCACTTTACGCCCGTCCATAAAGCGCTACAGCCGTTTTTAGTAAAAATTAGCTCATCCCAACCAAATCCAAAATCGCCGCAGCAAGAGGGTGACCACCCAACGTCCCGGCAGAGCAGCCAATCAATCACAGAAAAGTTACCGTTCACAAGCCAAGGTTCAACCCGGCTGTTTGTGACTTCAAAACTGCAAACCCAGTTCGGATTGCACACTGGAGCGCAGCAAGTCAGCCGCTGCAACACCCAGGGCACCGGCCAATTTATGCACGGTGACGAGCGAGACTATGACCTGGCCACGCTCGATTTCGCCCACATACGAGCGGTTCAGGTCAGCGTGTTCGGCCAGCAACTCTTGCGACCAGCCCTGCGCCTCGCGCAACTGGCGCACCGTGGCACCGAAACTGCTGACGATCTGCTTCATCCACCCACCGCTTCATGCGTTGAGCGCGCCTGCGTAATGTGGGCACCTGCGGGCACACTGTGCGTCACCCAGACGTTGCCGCCAATGCTGGCACCACGCCCAATGGTGACGCGCCCCAGCACGGTTGCACCTGCGTAGATCACCACTTCGTCTTCGACGATCGGGTGACGCGGCTGGCCTTTGAGCGGGTTGCCGGTTGCATCGGTGGGAAAGCTCTTGGCCCCCAGCGTCACCGCTTGATAAATGCGCACGCGCTCACCGATCACGGCTGTCTCTCCAATCACGACACCCGTGCCGTGGTCGATAAACAAGCCCGCACCAATGCTGGCTCCGGGGTGAATGTCGATGCCGGTCTGGGCGTGCGCCAACTCGGCCACGATGCGCGCCAGCAGGGGCACACCCAGCAGGTAGAGCTGATGGGCCAGGCGGTGATAGATCATGGCCAAGATGCCGGGGTAGCACAGCAGCACTTCATCCACGCTGCGCGCTGCCGGATCTCCGTCAAAGGCGGCAACTACATCGCGATCGAGCAGGGCCCGAATGTGTGGCAATTGCAATGAAAATTGTTGAACGATGGCGACCGCTGTGGACTCAAGATCGGTGATGCTAGGCACAGTCTGATGCCGGCGGGCGTGTTGCAACTCCAGCCGTACCTGATTCAAGAGGGCGTGCAGCACGCTGTCGAGCGTGTGGCCGACGTAAAAGTCTTCGCTTTCCTGGCGCAAGTCGGCGGGTCCCAGGCGCATGGGGAACAGCACGCCGCGCAAGGCGTCAATGATGTGTGCCAAGGCATCCCGCGCGGGCAACTCACGGCCACCGGGCTCGGTCGAGCGGTTTTGTGATTCGCGCCAGCGTTGGCGCACCTCGGCCAGTTCCAGGACGACCTGTTTGAGCTCAAATGTCGGCACACGCGGGTTGGTTGGGGTGACAGCGACTTGCATCATGAATGCTTCAATTAGTCTTGCACCCAGGGTAAGTCGTATGAACGCCAGCCGCCCAAGCCACCCCGATGCTGTTTTTCGTCAATCTCGCCTTCGAAACCCTCGAGCACGTTGAAGACGCGGGTAAAGCCTGCTTTGGCAGCAGCATCGGCTGCCAAGTCGGACCGTTTGCCGCTGCGGCACAGCAGCAAAATCACCGCATATTTGCCAGTCTTGGCTTCGAGTTCACGCACAAAGCGCGGGTTGCGCGTCATGGCCGTACCGCTGGCCCTCACCACATGCAAACTGCCGGGCACATGGCCGACAAACTTGCGCTCTTCGGGGGTGCGTACATCGACCAGTAAGGCCTCGCCTGTTTGAAACAGTTCCCAGGCCAGCTTTGGGTGTACGCCGCCCGAGTAGGTCAAGCCCGTGGAGAGTGCGACCGAGCGTACTTTGTCGAGGGCTTGCGCAAAGCGGCTTGTTGCGATGGCGGTACTCACAGCGACCCCTTATTTTTTCAAATAAATCTGGTCAAAGTAAGCGCCATCGGCAAAGTGGTCTTTGGCCGCCTTAGACCAGCCGCCAAAGGCTTCGTCGATGGTGAACAACTTGATCTTGGGCAGTTGTTTCACGTATTTGGCCTGGAATTTTTCAGAAATCGGGCGGTAGAAGTTTTTGCCCGCAATGTCCTGACCTTCATCGGTGTACAAATATTCCAAGTAGGCGGTGGCCACGGCGCGGGTGCCCTTTTTGTCCACGTTTTTATCCACCACCGTCACGGGTGGTTCGGCCAGAATGCTCAGCGATGGGTAAATGATGTCAACTTTGCTACCGAATTCTTTTTCCAGTAAATGCGCTTCGTTTTCCCAACTGATGAACACATCGCCCTGGTTGCGTTGGGCAAAGGTAATCGATGAGCCACGCGCGCCGCTGTCAAGAACAGGTACGTTTTTGTATAAGGCTTGCACAAAGTCTTTGGCTTTAGCATCACTGCCGAGTTTGCGTTTGGCAAATTCCCAGGCGGCCAGGTAATTCCAGCGTGCACCGCCGGAGGTTTTTGGGTTGGGGGTGATGATGCTGACACCGGGCTTGATCAGATCATCCCAGTCCTTGATGCCCTTGGGGTTGCCTGCACGAACTACCAATACGATGGTGGATGTGTAGGGTGACGAGTTGTGTGGCAGGCGCTTTTGCCAGTCGGCCGGTATCCATGCGCCATTTTTGTGGATGGCATCAATATCGCCTGCCAGTGCCAGCGTCACCACATCGGCATCCAGGCCATCAATCACCCCACGGGCTTGTTTGCCAGACCCTCCGTGGGATTGTTTGATGGTGACGTCTTGCCCGGTCTTGGCTTTCCAGTGTTTGGCAAAAGCGCTGTTGAACTCGGTGTAGAGCTCGCGGGTGGGGTCGTAGGAGACGTTGAGCAGGGTGGCCGGAGCCGGCTGGGCCGTGGCGCCCAAGCTTGCACCGGCCAGCAAGGTGGTGACTGCGATGTGCAAAAAACGACGTGAAATAGATGCAGTAGATGTCATGATGAAGTCCTCGAAATTCATTGCCAAAATGCAATGAAGCGAATTCTGAGGGTTGACATTCAAAACTGGAACTACTGAATAATTAGTTGTTAATTACCAAGTTATCTATAGGCTTGCTGTTTTTCTGTGAAATAGACGCACGCATGAAGTCTGGACCCACGTCCTTCGTGACGCATGGACGATCGCCCTTTATGGTCAAACCATTCACACTTTTTACTTCGACAGGCTCAGGGCGAGCGGTCGTATGGCTTAGCCGGTTATTTTTGCAGCTTGGCCACTGGCTGTCGGTTAAGCCAATTTCTGATTCAGATCATCCAGCACACGCTTGATCGCATTGGCGTTATCAGTCAAACCCATGGCTTGGGCAACGATGACCTGTGCATTGAGCAAACTACGGTACTGACTGGTGTGAAATTCAGTCCGGTGGGTTAGCGGTTTGAGCAGCGCGTTGGCCTCTTCGGCTTTGCCTTGTCGGGCCAGGCAGATGGCCCACCCGGTGCAGGCAAAAAAATACGTGGGGTCGAGGGCATACGCCTGCGCATACGCTCTGCTCACTTCGGCTTGAGGATGGCGCAGCGCATCTTTCACAGTGCCCAGATTAGCCCACACCGGTGGATCGCCGGGAAATTCGCGAGACAGTCGCAGCGCCAGGTCGTGGGCTTGCTGAAAACGTTTTTGCTGACAAAGAACCAGAAAATCGCTGTAGCGTCGATCCTTTTGCACGGCAAACAAGGCTTCCATAGGGCCTTCGGTCACGGTGACATTTGCGCTTTGAATGGGTTGTAATTTGTCATGTACCCAGACCTCTGTCGGCTCTGACGGGGATACCTGTGCGTTTTCTATCAACCACCTGAGCAGCGCCATACGCTGCTCGTCGGTGCCTTGGGGGGTTTTGAGCAGCCCCAGCAGGGCAGCCAGGGCCGATGCATCAGACAACACACAGCGTTTTTTAAGAATGCTCAGGGCAATCGTCCGGGTGAGCTGATCACCCAGCGCGATGGCTCGACACAGGTAATCAGCATGGGCACTCAAGCCGAGCAATTTTTGGTTGACCTGCGGAGAAAAATCCTCTGAACCATCATGCTTTAAGAACTGCGTAGAAGCTTTCAAATCATGCAACCAGCCCAAGCCCACCCAGTTGCCAGCAAACTCTTGCATGGTCGTGCCGGCCGGTTTCAGCCTTTTGAAGGCGGCCACTTGCGCGTCGTCGGCAGCATCCCAGAAGTCGGCACCCTGAACATCTTGCCAAGCCTGCTGCGCCAGTGCTTCTTCAGCCAAAAACCGCAGGGTTTCGATGCGTGCAATGGCATCTTCGGAGCGCAGTGGGCGTGTCGCCAGCAGGGGGGCGGCAAAGCCTTTACACCGATCAAGCCCTTGCAGCCAGCAGCGCCAGCGCACCATGCTGCCCAGGGCATAAAGATTGTCTGGAAACTCCTGCCAGGTTGCCTGGGCGATGTCATGCGCTTGTTGAACATCGCCTGCCGTAAACCAGGCCATCGCCAGATTGTTGCGCCCTGCTGGGTGCTTGGAATCTTTCAACAAAGCAATGGTGGCCATGGGCTTGTTGTCAGAGGTATGCATCTGCGCCAGATCGCCCATCACCATCATTTGCGGTGTGACATGGCCAAAGGGGGTGTCGATGGCGCTGCTCGCAATGCGTGCCGGTGCTCCATGCAGCGCTGCCAAGCTATCCTCGGCATACCAGGCAAGTGCCAGAAGACCTTGGTTTCTAGCTGATCGCGACAAGGCGTTCAGAGCCATCTCGCTATGGGGTGCCGCCTGGTGCCAATCGTAGGCGCGTGCTGCGGCCGACATGTGCTGCTCTAGTTGGTCTTCGATTTCCCATGCCAGCCGGAGCAAGGGCGTAAATTCAGGGTAGGACTGTTGCAGCGCGTGCAGACGCCGCTTAGCTGCGGCATAGTCACCTGGTTGGATCAGCAGCTTAATGGCGGCTATTTGTGCCGACTGGGGTTTGGCATGGAGTTTGCGTTTGGGTGTGGACATGGCGTAATCAACAATAAAGAGGTCTAAATTCTCGCGTGACTGCCGACCAATTCCAATAACACATCAATCCTCAACGAAAGCCTCTTCACGTTTCTTCTTGATGGAAGGCATCAACACCACTACCAGCAACAGGGCCGCAATAGCCAACAAGCTGGCTGAGAGGCCACGGGTCAGAAACACGCTCCAGTCGCCACGCGACAACAACAAGGCGCGACGCAGGTTTTCTTCCATCATCGGCCCCAAAATAAAGCCCAACAAAAGGGGGGCAGGCTCTGTCCCCAGTTTAATGAACAGATACCCAATGACACCAAAGATGGCCACCATCCAGATATCAAAGGTGTTGTTGTTGGTCGAATACACACCAATGGCGCAAAACAGCACAATGGCCGGAAACAACCAGCGATAAGGCACGCTCAACAGTTTGATCCAGATGCCAATCAACGGCAAGTTCAACACCACCAGCATGGCGTTGCCAATCCACATAGATGCAATCAAGCCCCAAAAGAGTTCGGGGTTACTGGTCATCACTTGAGGGCCGGGTTGGATGTTGTGGATGGTCATAGCCCCCACCATCAGTGCCATCACTGCATTGGGTGGGATGCCCAGCGTGAGCAAGGGAATGAAAGAAGTTTGCGAGGCAGCGTTGTTGGCAGCCTCCGGTGCGGCCACCCCGCGAATGTTGCCCTTGCCAATGGGAACTTCACCCGGTTCAAGCTTGGTTTTTTTCTCAATCGTATAGGCAGCAAATGAAGCCATCACAGCGCCACCACCCGGCAAGATTCCCAGCAAAGAACCTAGGGAGGTGCCGCGTAATACCGCAGGCAACATGCGCTTGAAATCCTGCAGACTGGGCCACAAGCCTTTGACATTGGCGGTAAACACCTGGCGTTCACTCTCATGCTTGCCGAGATTGCTGATGATCTCACCGTAACCAAACACCCCCATGGCAATCACGATGAAGCCAATGCCGTCGGTCAGCTCTGGGATGTCAAAGCTGAAGCGGGCCACGCCCGAGTTCACATCGGTACCCACCATGCCAAGCAGCAAGCCCAAAACGATCATGGCTACAGCCTTGAGCAGTGAGCCTGAAGCCAAAACCACTGCGCCGATCAGCCCCAGCACCATCAAGGAGAAATACTCAGCCGGGCCAAACATGAAGGCCACCTCTGTCAGCGGAACCGCAAAAGCAGCCAGCACCAAGGTGCCCACACAGCCAGCAAAAAACGAGCCCAGGCCTGCCGCTGCGAGGGCGGGTCCCGCTCTGCCGTTGCGGGCCATTTGATGCCCGTCAATCACTGTGACCACTGAAGACGCTTCGCCCGGCAGATTGATCAAAATGGCTGTGGTTGAGCCGCCATATTGCGCACCGTAATAGATACCTGCGAGCATGATGAGCGCGGACACTGGTGGCAACGAATACGTGGCCGGTAACAACATCGCAATAGTCGCCAAGGGGCCGATTCCAGGCAAGACCCCAATCAGGGTGCCAAGCAGGCAGCCCACAAAGGCGTACATCAAATTCACTGACGTAAAGGCAATACCAAAGCCGAGCGAAAGATTGCTGAACAAGTCCATGCGCTTATCTCCTTAGCCGGTGATGGCCACAGGCCATACCGGAAACTGCAGCTTAAGCAGCACGATGAACGCAAAATAGCTCATCACGGAAAGAATGGTGGCCGCTGTCAAAACTTCCTTGAACCTAAATTCACTACCCGCTTTTGCCGCGACAAAGGTCAACAGGTAGATGCCAACCACCAGCCCCAAAGGCTGCAACCCGATAGCGGGCACTCCGCCGATACAAACACCAAAAACCACATTGGCAGAGATGATGAAAATCAGTGGTTGCCAGGCGAATTTGCCTAATTTATCGCCACCAGCGACTGGCACGACTAACGCCTTTGCTGCAATGGCTAATCCCAGAACGGCAAGTAAAACACCAAGAATCAGTGGGAAGTAGCCCGCACCCATGCGTGCGCTACTGCCAAGACTGTAAGTGCCGGATCCCCAGGCAAAAGCACTGCCAACGCAGGCGAACAACACACCAGAATAAAAGTCTTTTTCACTTTGAATTTTCATACATTTTTATTCGGTGATCACCTTGACAATGTCGTGGTTTAGTTGCCACGCCTGAGACTCACGCCGCAGCAATTCAGCTTTGCGCTCGGTGCCCCAACGGTAGCCCGATAAGCCGCCATCGCGGCGCAGCACCCGATGACAAGGCACCACCACGGCCAATGGGTTGGCGGCACAGGCTTGCGCTACGGCGCGCATGGCGGTTGGCCGACCCACGCTGGCAGCAACATCGGTGTAGCTGACGGTTTTGCCAACTGGAATATCGCGCAGCGCCTGCCATACTGCGCACTGAAAAGCGCTGCCCTGTATGTCCAGCGGCAGTTCGAGACTGGCAACCGGATGCTCAATGTAAGACAGCACTTTGCTGGCCCACGCTTGCAGCTGCATCGTGCCAGAACCGAAACTGGCTTTGGGGAAACGTGTGCGCAACTGCTGCGTTAATGTTTGCTCATCATCACCCAATTCAATGCAACACACGCCTCGCGACGTGGCAGCAACCAAGATGTATCCGAAGGTAGAAGGCACTACAAGAACCGCAATTTTTTCATCGGCTACTGGTGATAGGGTTGAGGTACGCATGAGGGACTCCGGTTGAAATGGACGGCCTCAAGTGTAGGCAACCCGTAGCCATTGGGTTGACTCATGCTTGCGGTCAGTTTTTGCCAGCTGCCAGCACCACTTGCTCCAGCGTCTGACGAATCAAGCTCAGTGTGCTTTGCTGGGTTAGCGTGGCTGGGCGCAGTGAGCTGGTTGCCAGTGCCACCTTGGTGCGCAGCACGGGAGCATGAATGGGACGCACGCTGAACGACGCGGGCCGTACCGAGTTGGCCACGGCGTTGCGTGACAACACGGCATAACCCGCACCATCTGCCACCAGATCCAGGATGGCTGAGACGCCATCGATTTCCAACGCGATATTCAGCCGGCAGCCGATGTTGGCCATTTCAGACTCTACATGCACACGGATGGCGTTGGGGCGACTCGGTATCACCAGTGGCAATTGCGCAATGGCTTTCAAAGCGATGGGTTCTGGCGCTGGGTCTGGCAATTGCCCGGGCGCTCGCGCCTGCACCAGTACCAGTTCTTCGTCTGGCAAGGGTGAAATTTCAATGTCGCTACTGGGCTGTGCGTTGTACAGCACGGCAATGTCGAGTCGCCCGTTGATCAACGACTCTTGCATGGCGGCGGAAAGGCCTTCGCTGATCGAGATGGTGGCATCCGGCATTTTTTGTCGGAAAGCCTTGATCAATGGCACTGCCAGAATGCGTGCCAAAGTGGTGGGTAAACCCACCGCGACCCGACCTGCGAGCGATCCGCGCACGCGACCCAGCTCTTCCCTGGCTCGGGCAACCTGGTGCAAGATGCCGCGGCTATGCGCCAGCAACAGCTTGCCAGCTTCAGTGGGCAAGGCACCCCGCCCATTGCGGGTCAGCAGGCTTTGTCGCAACTCCACTTCGAGCAGGCGCACCTGACGGCTCAAGGCGGGTTGAGCAATGTCCAGCGCAATGGCAGCCCGGGTAAAACTGCCCAGCTCGGCCACGCGGACAAAATATTCAAGTTGTTTGAGGTCCATTTCTGAGTTCTAGTGGATAACACACAGTTGATTATGCCGATCTGTGATAGCTGCTAGTGTTGACCTTGGGTTTTTCAGTAACCCGCCAGGCTGCAAAATAGCGCTCATGCAAACTACTGCCAATCCCGTTGTTGCGCCGCTGACAGGCATCTCGTCGATGGCCACGCGTCAATTGCTGACTGAGCTCACAGACGCTTACGCCCAGCGCTGCGGCCAGACCGTGCAGATCGAGTCGGTCGGAGGTGTTGATGCGGCCAAACGGGTGTTGGCCGGTGAGGCCTTTGACCTGGTCATTCTGGCCTCGGATGCCATGGCCAAATTGCTTGCTGCTGGTCATTTGCGCGCCGACAGCCTGGTCGATCTGGTGCACTCTGGCGTGGCAGTGGCGGTGCGCGCGGATTCCCCCGTGCCCGACATCAGCAGCGAAGAAACGCTATGCCAGGCCGTGTTGGCAGCACCCTGCCTGAGCTATTCGACCGGCCCCAGCGGCGTTGCCCTGGCCAAGCTGTTTGAACGCTGGGGCATTGCCGAGCAGATCAAAGACCGCATCGTCACCGCTCCACCCGGCGTGCCGGTGGGCAGTCTGGTCGCCAAGGGTGAGGTGGCGCTGGGTTTTCAGCAATTGAGTGAACTGATTCATCTGCCAGGCATCACCATCGTGGGTCCATTACCACCGGCCGTTCAGATTACCACCACTTTTTCTGCCGCCATGACGGCAGGTTGCGCGCGACCTGTCGAGGTGCGTGCGCTGCTTGACTTCATGGCATCCTCTGACACCGCAGCGGCCAAGCGCCACCAGGGCATGGAGCCTGCTGCACGCCTTGACCCCAAGGAGTTCTCATGACATCCCCGCTGATCATCGATTGCCACGGCCACTACACCACGGCTCCCAAAGCGCTGGAAAGTTGGCGTAACTTGCAGATTGCCGGCATCAAAGACCCTGCCATGATGCCCAAAGTGGCTGATCTGAAAATCAGCGATGACGAACTGCGTGAGTCGATTGAGTCGAACCAGCTGCGCCTGATGAAAGAGCGCGGCTCCGACATCACCCTGTTCAGCCCACGAGCCAGCTTTATGGCACACCATATCGGCGATTTCAACGTCTCAAGCACCTGGGCGGCCATCTGCAACGAACTTTGCTATCGCGTGAGCCAACTGTTTCCCAAACATTTTGTGCCGGTCGCCATGTTGCCGCAAAGCCCGGGGGTTGACCCGGCCAGTTGCATTCCCGAGTTGGAAAAATGTGTCAAGCAATACGGTGCGGTGGGCATCAACCTGAACCCCGATCCGTCGGGCGGCCACTGGACATCGCCGCCCTTGAGCGACAAGCACTGGTACCCGATTTACGAAAAGATGGTGGAGTACGACCTGCCTGCCATGATTCATGTGAGCACCAGTTGCAATGCCTGCTTTCACACCACCGGGGCGCATTACCTCAACGCCGACACCACTGCCTTTATGCAGTGCTTGACCAGCGATCTTTTCAAAGAATTCCCGACGCTGAAGTTTTTGATCCCGCACGGCGGTGGCGCCGTGCCTTACCACTGGGGGCGCTTTCGGGGTTTGGCGCAAGAACTCAAAAAGCCGCTGCTGTCGGAGCATCTTCTGAACAACATTTACTTTGACACCTGCGTCTATCACCAGCCCGGCATTGACTTGCTCAACACCGTGATCCCGGTGAAAAACGTGCTCTTTGCCAGCGAAATGATTGGTGCTGTGCGCGGCATTGACCCCGAGACCGGTCACTACTATGACGACACCAAGCGCTACATTGAGGCATCGAAGATATTGAGTGATGCCGACCGCTACCAAATCTACGAAGGCAACGCTCGACGTGTTTTCTCCCGCCTGAACGACCGGCTCAAATAATTGGGGTCAGATTCCAATTATTTTCCTAAAATTGAAACATCTGATTAATTGGAATCTGACCCCAATTAAAAAGGAAACCGAATGAACAACCTGGGAATAGTCAAACGCAACATCGTTCGTGCCGACAAGGTGGCGGTGCAGAAACTGTCGCGCTTTGGTGTGGCCACCATCCACGAGGCGATGGGGCGCGTTGGCCTGATGAAACCTTATATGCGGCCGATTTATAACGAGGCCAAAATCTGCGGCACAGCGGTGACGGTGCTGTTGCAGCCGGGTGATAACTGGATGATGCACGTGGCGGCTGAACAACTGCAGCTGGGCGATGTGGTGGTGGCGGCCTGTACCACCGACAACGCAGACGGCTTTTTCGGCGATTTGCTGGCCACGTCTTTTCAGGCGCGTGGCGCCGTGGGGCTGATCATCGATGGCGGTGTGCGCGACGTAAAAGACCTGACCGAGATGAAATTTCCGGTGTTTTCCAAAGCTATTCACGCCAAAGGCACCATCAAGGCCACGCTGGGCTCGGTGAACATCCCTGTTGTGTGTGCGGGCGCGCAAGTCAACCCCGGTGATGTGGTGATTGCCGACATCGACGGCGTGGTGGTGGTACCCGCTGCCGTGGCGCAACAGGTGGCCGATGCCGCCGAGGCGCGCGAAGCCAATGAGGGTGACAAACGCGCTATTTTTGCCTCGGGTGTATTAGGGCTGGACTATTACAAGATGCGCGAAGGCCTGGCTAAAGCTGGTTTGCGCTATATAGATTGAAGCACGTCACGCATAGCTGGCAAGCGCTAGAGCCTTAGAACACCATGAAAACAGCGATGAACTGGAAGGTCGGCCTGGTTGGTTATGGCGAAGTCGGACGGATTTTGGCTGAAGACCTGCGTGCGTTAGGCGTGGTTGTTAGCGCCTATGACCTGAAACTCGATCAAGCCGACACCGCTGCGGCTTTGCAGGCTCATGCGGCGCAGCACGGTGTGGTGTTGGCTGCGTCCAGCGCGGCCTTGGCTGCCACATCAGATTTCATCATCAGCGCCGTCACGGCAAGCCAGACCGTGCTGGTCGCGCAGGCCTGTGCGCCAACCGTGCAGCCTGGGGCTTTTTTTCTGGACTTCAACTCCGCCTCGCCTGGTGCCAAGCAACGCGCATCCGCATTGATCGACGCTGCCGGTGCTCGCTACGTTGAGGGTGCGGTGATGACGAGCATCCCGCCCTACCGCATCAAAGTGCCCTTGCTGCTGGGTGGCGCTTTTGCCGCAGCATTGGCACCCCTCATCAACACGCTGGGTTTTGCGGCCAAGGTCGCCAGCGATCGGCTCGGCGTGGCCAGTGCCACCAAGATGTGCCGCAGCGTGATGATCAAAGGGCTCGAAGCCATGGTGATCGAGAGCTTTACCACTGCCCGCCATTACGGTGTTGAAGACGCCGTGCTGGCCTCGCTCTCAGAGACATTTCCGGGTATTGATTGGGAAAAGCAGGCCAGCTATTTCTTTCAGCGTGTCATCGAGCATGGCCGCCGGCGCAGCGAAGAGGTGCGTGAAGTGGCCCAAACGGTGCGCGATACCGGTCTGACCCCCTGGTCAGCCATGGGCACGGCCGAGCGCCAGGCCTGGGTAGCCGACTGTGCCGATCACGGCTGGTTTGGTGAAAAAGGCACCCCCGAATTTGCCCGCAGTGCCAATTGGCGTGTGGAAGCCGATCGCATGCTGGCGCGGGTAAGAGCACAGGCTTTGACTCCGTAGGCACCGTTCGGGGCGGTGTACGCCCTCGATGCTCTATATTTGATAGCGGCCTGTGCAAGCGCAGAAAGCGCTAGAAGGCTAAATGGCTTGTGTTATTTTGGCAAGATAGATGAAGCGAAAACCGGTTTACGGCAATTCATTTCGACGGTATTTGACTATCCTGCATCATCACGTCACTCCCCTGACTCAAAATCCACCACTTCAACTGAGGGGTGTCAGCCAACTTGGCGCGAAGGCGATACCAACCTTGATCGTCATCCATTTTGGTCAGCGTCTGATCTACAGCGAGTTTGCACTCATTCAAATATTCAGCCAATTCCGGCGACACCTTGAGGTCAAGCTCACGCATGCCACCATCACCAAAATCACCATATCCTTTGGCCAGATAGTCGTCCAATCTGAAATCAGCCTGCTTGGTCATTGGCAGGTGCAGATTTTTTGCTTCCTTGACCCGATGCATGGCAAACCGGCGCATGTCTTTGTATTGCCAGCATGACCCCACCAAATACGACATCTGCCCTGTCTTATTTGCCCGTTGTAGCACTTCTTATTAGCTCAGCAATTTATATATTCTGGTTTGAGAAGAAGTCAGCCCAACAGCACTGACAAGATCACAACAGATGGCAGGCCCATTGTTGTTCTGATTACCTAATGATTTTGGATTTTCCTATTTGTACCTTAAACAACTTTGGACAACTTGCTAAGCATAATCAAAGGGGCCAGGCTCGAAATAGGTACGACCCTTCGGCATACGCGAGGATTCTGTTCAACAACGCTTCAGGTGTGGACGCGCATTTTGGTGGCGAGGTGACTTGCGAAGAAATCGCTTGGATGCTTCGATTTCGGCCACTACACCCTCCGCCGGACCTGACACAACTGTCGTTAGATTACTCCGAGCGACAGGGGAAATTGATGTTGCATTCGTTCGAACGTTGTGGTGCAACTCATTTGCTCGGCGTACTCAATTGGGCTGGAGTGGGCTCTCGCTGGGAAATATTCCTTCGTTTTATTTCTGCTAACTCTAAAGATTTCCGCTGTTAACGTCAATGACGTTTTGCCGGTTTCCTTCGACATTTGGGCCGCGTCACATCCTATCGTGCGCTGGCACTATCGAATTCGGAATTGGACAAAATCTTTGACATGGACTTAATCTTTCCTTCGGGCCAGTTGAAAACCTCTTTTCGCGATTTGGAGTTAGTTGTCTCAACCCACGGGGCATGCAAGATTGCAGTCGCTCGCCTATTTATTGCCAACTTGGAGCGACTGATTGGCATCGATCCATCAGTGTCCTTGCACGATGAATGGGCTACAGCAAGCGCCATTGCCTCGGTGTATCAAATCAATGCCAAGCCTGTGTATCTTTTTGAAGTCTCCGTTCCGAAGGTGGCGACACTGGGTTGGCGACTTGTCGATGTAGCGTCTTTCGCACCGCACTTTCTTGGAGCTCGTTCCTCAAGCCTTGAGCCGTGGTTCTCATTTGAGAGTCCAGCTTTTCCAAACGGTATTTGGTTTGATGCAACCGACCAACGAACTGAACGGTACGTGCTGTATGGAATACCGTTCCTTTGTCAAAGACTGCGCCGCCTTTGGGTTTTTCGCAACCTGTCGGAGATTCAAGCTGCTGTTGCGACGTTTGCTAGTCGACAGGAACATTTGCGCTCAATCTATCCAAGGGGGCAAGGAATGTACCCCCCGATCGGTCACCAATAGGGGGATGGGAAAGCTGTCACTCACAATGAAAGTGCCAGAATACAAACATTTTCCCATTCAATCCTGCAGCCCTGTGCTGCTGGATTGCTGATAAATTTGCCGTGTAGGAAAAATTAGCATCCAAACTAATAACTAATTTGATAGCACTCCATGCACTCCTGACGTGCGATTCTGGCTTTTATGTCATAAGAAGTTTGAGGCTGACACGGAGCAAAGTCGGTCTGTGTTGCACCGCAGAATTAGGGTCAGAGTACAACCGGGTTTGGTACTGGTGTTCATATTTACGGTTGTTCGCCCGATCGTACTCCGACCCTAAATCTGCTACATCTTGCCGTGTTTGGCATGCCGTCAGACACCCTCAAAATCAGCTTTCTGATCAGCGCTGGATTGAATGTAAATCACCCTCTAACGCCTATTCAGCAAACGTATGCTGCTATTAGTTTCAGAGTGACTTAGGTGCCAGCAGTTTGCATCAAGCGGTTTACCTCTGCGCCGCCTGTTCAACTTTTACGAGCCTGGTGGCCTTGGCCGCAGCCATCGGCCGAATGGTCAAGCCTACGCGCATACTGGCGCAGCAACATTTTTCTTGAAAGCAAACGAACAGACAGAATAATTTCTGATAATGTTTAATAATTCACGATAATCAAAACAGAGAGCCGCTATGTCCCCAGCACCCGAGCCCACCCAGGATCAGTTTTTTCATCGCCCCAAGTTGGCCACCGCACTGGCTGACCAGGCGCTTGACACTTCGCTTGGCACCAGTGGCGGCATGTTTCTGGCGGCACCAAGGCGCACGGGCAAATCGACCTTTGTGCGCCAAGACCTGCGGCCTGAGTTTGAGCGGCGCGGCCTCAATGTCATTTATGTGGACCTCTGGATCGACAAGACGGTGAACCCGGCGATTCATATCGCCAACGCCATCCGCACTGAGTTGGCTCGGGAAGACGGACCGATTGCAAAAACGCTCAAAAAACTCACCAACATGTCCAAGCTGACAGTGGGAGCCTGGGGCAATGGCCTGAGCTTTGACCTCTCGCAGCTTAATCTGTCCATAGACGCCACCTTGGCCGATGCGCTCAAGGCTCTCTCTTCGGCCAGCCAGAAAAAACTGATTCTGGTGATTGACGAGGCCCAGCATGCGCTGACAACCGATGAAGGCATCAACGCCCTGTTTTCACTGAAAGCGGCGCGTGACAGTCTGAACACCGACCCCGGCCGGTACGGTATGCAATTGGTTGCCACTGGATCTAACCGCGACAAGCTGGCTACCTTGGTGAATGGGCGCGAGCAGGCGTTTTATGGTGCCGACATGGTGCAGTTCCCCACCCTTGGCAAAGATTATGTGCAATGGTTGGTGGGTCGCTCCAAACTCAATCTGGATATCGACTTGGCGACCGAGGTGTTCCAAAGCCTGGGTTCGCGGCCCGAGCCTTTTCGCAAAGCGTTGAGTCAAACCCGGCTGCAACTGGCGGTTAATCCCTTGCAGGATGCCAACGCGATGCTGGCTAATCTTGCCGCCCAAGGGGTTCGGGATTCGAAAACCGAGTTTCTGAATACGGTGTCCAGTTTGCCGCCATTGCAGTCAGCCCTGCTGCGTGAGTTGGCCGCTGACACTTTGGCTGGGCCAGACGTGCGCCGCCCCGGCCTGTTTTCTGCCGCCATGAAGGCGCGCTTGTTGGTGCGACTGGAGACTGAGATGGGCGCGGCCCACGGGGTGTCAGTTGAAACCCCGTCTGTGCAGAATGCGCTGGACAAATTGCGTGAAGAAAACTTTCTCTGGCGTTCACAGCGCGGGTCTTATTCGGTTGAAGACGAGCAATTTTTGGAATGGCTGGCGCAGGAGGATCGGGACGCGAATGGCATTCAATAGCCAGCAACTGGCATCAAGCGGTTTGTCTCTGCGCCGCCTGTGCAACTTTTACAACCCTGGTGGCCTTGGCCCTGACCCCTGCCTTCGGCTGAATAGTCAAGTCCACGCGTATCCCCGCCCAAAACTCCGGTCAATCAGCACCTTACGCAGCACTCAACTTCTTCAATCGGTACAGCATCTCCAGCGCCTCACGCGGGCTGAGTTCATCTGGGTCTAGGGCTGCAATAGCCGTGTTCAGTGCGCTGGAAGCTACTGATTCAATAGCGACAGGCGTGGCAAACAAGTCCACCTGGGCTTTGTGTTGGGTGGCTTGGGCCTCTAGCGCGGCCAGGGTGCTGCGGGCGTGGTTGAGCACGGCGGCTGGCATAACGGCCAGGGCCAGCACGTCAAAGGTGCTGGTGCCACGGCCAATTTCATCCATCAGCACCTGCATAGGGTCGCAGTAACGACCAGTCGACTCTATTTTTGATAGCTGCCTGTGCAAGCGCAGAAAGCGCTAGAAGGCTAAATGGCTAAATGGCTCATGTAATTTTGGCAAGATAGATGAAGCGAAAACCGGTTTACGGCAATTCATTTCGACGGTATTTGACTATCCAGCATCACCACGTCACTGCCCTGACTCAAAATCCACCACTTCAACTGAGGGGTGTCAGCCAACTTGGCGCGAAGGCGATACCAACCTTTATCGTCATCCATTTTGGTCAAAGTCTGATCTACAGCGAGTTTGCACTCATTCAGATATTCAGCCAATTCTGGGGACACCTTGAGGTCAAGCTCACGCATGCCACCATCACCAAAATCGCCGTACCCTTTGGCCAGATAGTCGTCCAATCGAAAATCAGCTTGCTTGGTCATCGGCAGATGCAGATTTTTGGCCTGCTTGATCCGATGCATGCATGGCAAACCGGCGCATGTCTTTGTAGTGCCAACATGATCCCACCAAATACGACATCTGCCCCCGGTGGATCAAAGCATGCGGATGAATGTTCACCGATTTACCCTTGCCACTTTGCATGCTGTCGTAAATGATTTCAATTTGGGTTTCTGCCAGCAAAGCATCGCTGACGACTCGATTA
>CAIYYA010000035.1 GCA_903930255.1 uncultured beta proteobacterium | reverse complement strand
CTAGAACAAGGCAAGCTTGAAGGTAAGCTGGAAGGCAAGCTGGAAGGCAAGCTGGAAGGCAAGCTGGAAGGCAAGCTGGAAGGTTTGCAAGATGCCTTGGACAAAATGAAAGCAAGCGGGATCAGCGAAAAGCAGGCTCGTTCGATTTTGGGCTTGTAAATCCCCCCGACCTGCGTGGTGGCTGGATGACGACCGCGCCGTCAAACCCGCAAAATTGATGTCAGAGTACAACCGGTGTAACAACTAAAGCGGTGCCGGGTAGACTGCTTCGTCGGCCGTACTCCGAACCCAAATTTGCTTCGACAGGCTTGTTCAAATAGTTGCTAAAAAACCTGCTATAGCACGTCCAGAAAGCATCAATAGCTATCAATGACTGAGGCTCTGCCTGGATAATCTGCCCATGCCACGTTCATCCCAACTCCTGCACCCCGCGCGTGCCCCTGTGTCGACCCGTTTGGCAGCCACGGTCTTGCTGCTGCGTGACACCCCGCTGGGGCTGGAGGTGCTGATGACACGGCGCTCGGCCACGGCCAGCTTTGTCCCAGGCGCCTATGTTTTTCCGGGTGGCGGCGTTGATGCCGCAGATGCACAGTGCCACAGCCTGGCCAGCAGGCGCGCCACGCAAAGTGACGAGCACCTGACCCATGCCATTGCCGCCATTCGCGAGAGTTTTGAGGAGCTGGGTGTGCTGCTGGCGCGCCACGCAGATGGCAGTTGGGCCACCCACTACGACATTCTTGCAATTGACCGGCAGGGTGATTTTGCTGCGCAGTGTGCCGCACGCGGCTTGCGAATGGCAGCCAGCGAAGTTTTTGTATTGGCGCGGTGGATCACCGACCGCGATTTGGCACGGCGCTTTGATGTGCCGTTTTTGATCGCCCGCATGCCCCCTGAGCAGACACCGGTGGCGGATGAATCAGAGCAGTTTGAGCCAGTCTGGGTGCGCCCTTCTGACGCGCTGGCGCGCCACCAGGCGGGCACTTTTTTTATGATCTTTCCTACCATCCGCACGCTGGAGCACTTGCTGGCTTACTCGGACGTGGCGGCGCTGCTGCAGGCTTGCGCCGTGACCGATGAGCCGCTGTGGACGAGTTGCCCGCGCACCGGCTGGTTGGGCGGGCGCGAGACGCGGTTTATGGAGCATGAATCCGCCTTTGGCGAGCTGGCGCTGGTCTGTCCCGACGGGCAAATTGCCCACACGCTCGACTGGCAAAGCGCGAGCCCTGTGCCGCTGCTCAAAAATGTGCTGCGGCTGACGGCTCCCAACCCCGGTGTGATGACTGGCCCTGGCACCAACAGCTATCTGGTGGGCGACCCCGGCACCGGCTACCTGGCGATTGACCCCGGCCCGGCAGACCCTGAGCATTTGGCCAAACTCTGGCGTGCTGCTGGTGGCGACATCCGCCTGATTGTTTGCACCCACTCGCACCCCGATCATTCGCCCGGAGCCCTGCCGCTGCAGGCTATGTGCCAGGGCGCACCACCTATTCTGGGTTTACCCAGCGCCGCGAAGAGCCGTGCGAATAGCCAATTCGCACCCGATAGAGTGCTGCAAAATCAGGAGCTGCTAACGCTTTCTGGACGGGCGCCAGAGGCCAATTTGACCCACACTTTACAAGTCATCTTGACACCCGGCCACGCCGCTAATCACCTGTGTCTGCTGCTGCTCGAAGACGGTTTGCTGTTCAGCGGCGACCACATATTGAACGGCAGCACCACGGTGATCGACCCACCCGATGGCGACATGACCGACTATTTGAATTCGCTCGATTTGCTCAGCCGCGTCTGCACGGCAACCCCTGTCAACTTTATCTTGCCGGCGCACGGTTATGTGATGGGTGGGCCTGACGACGAGGCGCAAGCCAGCATCAGCCGGCTTAAAGGCCACCGCCTGCAGCGTGAGGCCAAAGTGCAACAAGCCATGCAAGCGCATCCCGATGGCACGCCCGACGACTGGTTGGCACAAGTCTATGCCGATGTGCCCGCGCGCATGTGGCCAGTGGCGAAACGCTCGCTGTTGGCGCATATTGCACGGATTGAGGCTTTAGGAAAGTCCCTATAAACCGAGATTATTCATTAGAAAATTCACCGTTCGAGCTGAGTGCGCGACATCAACTTGCTGGAGTCAGCTCTGGCAAGACCACACCAACTCGAGCAATATGGCTCACCCGATGCAGCTGATCTGGCCGCCAGCATATGCAGACGCGCTGACAGTATCTGCAGCCGGTTCAGGCTGGTATCGGTCAAACGCGGTGCTTCATAGCAGCCGCTCAAAATGTGGTTTTTACGTTGGCGATGACCCGCGGCGGTCGGGTCGATCAACCGGTTAAAGCTTTCCAAGCCAGTATCTCTGTCGCCGACGATGGGGTGCGACAACCAAAACTTCAACTGCTGAGCCCACAAGTCGATAGAGAATGTTGTAGGGAAAACTTGGTACGCGGAATTTACGAATATCTGGTGGAAATTCGACGCGATACCGAACCGGATATTGACAGACTTTATCCATTGCTTCGTCAAAAGCTGACAAATAGCGTGCGCCAAGACCCACCTGACAAGATTCGTAATAGGCCACATCCAGCCGTTGACGATACATCGATGCTTATCCGGTTAGTTCCCAAGCCGGTCTGACAGTATCGGATGTGTGTTGTGACTTCTACCGGAAAGAGTCGGGGCACTTGGGAGCCCGGCTGCGCCGTCCGATCATGGGCTCCAGGTCTTTGGGTTTGAGACCTTGTGATGGGATGCTGATTTACAGCTGTAACTCGTTCACCAATGCACTGTACAACTGCCGGGGTGTCAGCGGTTTGTGCAACAAGGGGATGCCGCTGGCCAACGCCTCACGCAACCGATCAGCGGCGGTGTCCCCGGTAATGAGCAAGGCTGGCAAGTCTGCCCCCAGCACCGCACGCAGCGCTGCAATGGCTTGCACCCCGGTGCGCTCTTCGCGCAGCCGGTAGTCACTGATGACCACTTGCGGCACAAACCCCTGCACCCGCGCCAACGCCCCATCCTGGTCAGGCGCCCCCTCGCACTGGCAACCCCAATCAAGCAGCAATTGCAGCATCCCCTGGCGTACGGCTTCGTCGTCTTCAACCACCAGAACACGCACGTTGCGCAACAGCGCCATACCAGTCTCTGGTGTGGGCACTTGTTGAACCAAGGCCTGCGTGCTTATTGGCAAAGCCAATTGAAACCGGCTGCCCCTTTGCACGGTGGACTTTAATGTGAGCGGATGCCCCAGCGTGCGCGCCAGCCCCTGTGCAATGGCCAGCCCCAGGCCCAAACCATTGCGCTGGTCACGCTGCGGGTTGCCCAACTGGTGAAATTCGCGAAATATGTCTTGCTGCTGCGCCAACGCAATGCCGATTCCGGTGTCCCACACTTCCAGCACCGCCTCTGTGCCGCGCTGGCGGCAGGTCACCAGCAAGCCCCCGCGCTCGGTGTAGCGGATGGCGTTGGAAACCAGGTTGCGCAAAATCATCTCAACCAAGGCAGGGTCAGATTGCGCCACCAGCGCACTTTCGCGCGAACGGTAGCGCAAGCCCTTGGCATCGGCCTGCGGCTCAAACTCGCGTTCAATCTTGTTGAGCACAGACTGCACCCGAAAGGGAGCGATCTGTGGCTCAATCACCCCGGCATCAATGCGCGAGAAATCCAGCAGTGCGTTGAGCATGTCAGATGATGCGGCGGCGCTGGCGTGGACACTGTCGAGCAGTTGGCGCTGGCGCGCATCCAGCGGCGTGCGTGACAGCACATTCAGAAACAAGCCCTGCGCGTGAATGGGCTGGCGCAAATCGTGGCTGGCCGCAGCCAGGAATTTGGACTTGGCCGCGTTGGCGTGTTCCGCCTCGCACTGAGCCTGCTCGGCCTGAATCCGCGCACCCTTGGCCAGCTCGGTTTCGCGGCGCAGTTTGTCCAGCAAATTGATGTTTTCAAAGCGCAGCTCGATCGATGTGCGGATGTTTAGTGCATTGCTTCGCGCCTGGCCAAGCAAGCCCAACATGAACAATATGCAGGCTGCGCCCAATGCCACATAAGTCGGGTCATTCGCCGAGATTTGCCACATTTTTAGCGCAGTCAGCAGCTGGTTCGGAACAATGTAGGCCGCAAATACGGGCAGCACGGGTGAACGCGAGGAAGCACTGCCGCTGGCCATGGCAGCAATGGCAACCAGAACCAGCAAATTGCCTGACAAGCCAACGTTGTCCATAGCGATCCAGGCCAACCCGGCCCAGATCATTCCGCCAATCATGCTCAGCACCATCAAAATCCACACCGTTCGGTGCGTTTGATCTGAGGCCATGCCAGCAACCATGCAGCGCCGTGCAAACAAAAGAAAATTCAAATGGCTCAACAAGGCCAGCACCGCCCAGGCACACAAAATTGGCGCATTGTTGGGGTTGGACAGGCTCCAAACCAATAAAACGATCACCCCGGTGATGGGGATACCGGTTGTCCGCGTGCCCTGAAACAGCAAGCGCAACTGCTCCACCAGCACGGGTTCTTGCGCCAGCTGCAGCGGGTTGCCCTTGGTTGTCATATCAGCCTAATAAACCCTGTTTGCGGGCAACAAACACGGCTTCAGAGCGGCTCAAAACACCCAGAAACTCCAGAATATCTTGCACATGACGGCGCACGGTGTTGTCTGACAGCACCAGTTGTCGCGCTATGAGCTTGTTTGACAAGCCCTGATGCATCAGCTCAATCACCTCGCGCTGGCGCGGTGTCAGTTGTCGTGTTCGCAGGCTGACGTCAGTCAGCTTGGGCGCCGCCAATTCCCCGCGCAAGGCCAATTCAATGGCGTCAATGATTTTGTCAGCCGCCTCGGCTTTCGACACAAAACCGGCGGCACCGCGTGTCAGCGCCAGCCGTTGGGTGTGTGGCTCGTCTTGCGACGACAACATCAGCACTGGCATCTGCGGCCACTGTTGCTTGATCAGCTTCAAGCCCTCCAGGCCACTTGCGCCCTTGAGCTGAATGTCGAGCAGCGCCACATCAAGCTCAGCGGGTGCGTTGCACAGGGCTTCTTCCAGTGTGGCAGCTTCAAAGATGCATGCGCCAGGCAAGGCGCTGCCAATCACCATGCACAAGCCGGCGCGAAACATGGCGTGATCATCAATGAGCAGGATGCGTGGTGAAACCATGGCACGTATTAAACCACCTGTAAAACCTTTGCCATCTGGTCTAAACTGACCATTGATGGCGGCCAGGATGCCTACTTCAAGAACTACCAGTTATAGGCGATGGCTGTGCGCCCCGGGGATGTCATGGCTCCCGTACCCGAGCCCGAAACCTACGCCATGCTGTTGCTTGGCTTGGGGGTGGTCTGTGCCATTAGCCGTCGCCGCTCAAGGGCACATGGGTCTTTGGCGATTCAGGTCATTTGAAAGCCGGCGCGTTTTATTGACGGGTGACATATTCTGCGTGCGTGTCAATAAAACAATAATACCTCTGCGCCATCGGCAAGCTCACTGCGGGCTTGCAGACATCGGTCAACAGCACAGCCGATCAGAATCTCGCCCAATCCGGCTCCACGACTTTCAATAGCGCGTGCCAGGCGCCCCATGCGAAAGCACGGAACCGGATAACGCGGCAGTTTTTTGTGTTCTGTTTCACTGAGTTGTTGAACGTCTATTTGTGCCGTACTGAGCGTATAAAACCCAGGATATTGCTTGGCAACGCGTCATCTACCATCACAAAGACGGTGTAGATGCTCTTTGCATTCTGCTGCGCCGCGTATTTGTGCATGAAATCATCCAGCGCCAACACCCCGCAATGAAAGGTAGCACGATCGTGCCGCCAGGCATGATTCGTCAATTTTCTTGTGACAAGCTAAATATTTGCGCTTTATCTGAAACCGGTCGATTGATAAAATGCCTCGCGCCCGTTTGGACTTCCTGTTGGCAGTGAGTCGGATCAAAGGGCGGGTTTTGTAACCACCTCCCATTTCCCCAACACAAGGAGCCTTCCCATGAAACGCCTGATCCTGATCACCTTGAGCTTGCTTGCGCTGGCCACCACGGCTTTTGCCGGCTCCGCCACGCCCTTTCCGGCTGACTGGAAAAGCTGGACTTCGATGAACACCACGTTGACTGGCATCGGTGCACTGCCGGACTGCTCGGCCGACGTTTCTAAACTTCCTCCAATTTACCAAAAAACCGTTGAAACCTACTGCTCCGTCAAGCCCGGCGGCCCCGGCAAGGTCAGTGTGCTGGTCAAGCCGAGTGTTGGCGGCGATTACGCCTCACGCAGTGGCAAGTTTGCCGATGGCAGCAACATGATCTTGCATCTCAAAGACATGAAAGTGCTCTTCGTCACCGGTCATAAGGGTGGTAAAGACGTTTATGGCGTGTTCACAGAAGACGGCAAGGACATCACTGCTGCCTCGGGCGGTCTGGCCGCAGAAACCTGCGCGACCTGTCATTCCGGCTACCAAGCCTTTTGCAAAGGTGGTCAGTGCGGCACCAAGAAGTAAGCTTGGTCGTTCGGTCAATTGCATAGTCAGCACGGCGCGTCAGGGTATCTCTGGCGCGCCATTTTTAATTTAACCGCTGCGGAGCCACCATGAATGAGCGCCAGAGCATCAAGACCATCTTGATCATCAGCACGAGCATGGTGCTCGTCATCGCCCAGATCGTCTCAGGACTTGTGCAATATCGCGAGCAATCGAGCATGGCGCGCAACCAGATTCGCGCCGTGGCCGAGCAGGCCGTGCAGCCACTCCTCAATTTGGCCAGCGATGCTATCAATGGTGGCAACACGATGATCCTCAATAATAAAGAGGCCAAGTCGCTCTATGGTGCCACGGGCGTCTTGTTCCTGCGCATGGCCGGCACATCTGCCGGTGCACCAAAAACCGACTGGTCGGAAGCGATTCCTCCACAAAAGATCGCGCATGAGTTTGTCGCCAAAGATCAAGATGCCGTGAAGCTTGCCGATGCCGGACAAGCGGCTGGGTTGCAGGAGGATCGGCAGCTCTATGTGGTGCGTATCGCGCTTGAATCTGTGAAGAACGGTGGCGAGCTGATCGCGGTGTTTTCGGCCGCCGAACTGGCTGGCCTGAAAGGACAAGTTGCCTTGCGGGTCGGCAGCGTCAGCTTGCTCATCATCCTCCTTAGCATCCTGCCCATCTGGTGGCTCGGGCGTCGCATCACCCGCCCACTTGAAACCGTCGTTGGCGCGGCAGAATACGTGATTGCGAACGACGACTTTTCTTGCACCGTGCCAGAAACAGGCACTCTGGAGACGGTGCGTGTGGGGCAGGCGCTGAACCAACTGTTGCAGAAATTTCGCACCATCATCATTGACACCAAGCAGTCGAGTGTGAGCATTGCCGATGCGTCGCGCGAGATCGCCTCTGGCAATGCCGACCTCTCTTCGCGCACCGAATCTCAAGCATCGAGTTTGCAAGAGACTGCCAATTCGATGGCGGAGATGGCCAACACAGTCAAACAAAATGCCGAAAACGCGCGTCTGGCCAACGAGTTGGTGGGCTTAACCGCTCAGGTTGCGGTCAAGGGGGGGCGGGTTGTTGGCCAGGTGGTCGGCACCATGGCCTCTATCAAGGAAAGTTCGCGCAAAATTTCCGACATCATCGGCGTGATCGACGGCATTGCCTTTCAGACCAATATCCTGGCTCTGAATGCCGCAGTCGAGGCTGCGCGTGCCGGCGAGCAGGGGCGCGGTTTTGCCGTCGTCGCCTCTGAAGTCAGGAGCCTTGCACAGCGTTCAGCCGATGCAGCCAAAGAGATCAAGACACTGATCGTGGACTCGGTCGGCAAGGTGGATGCTGGCGACCACTTGGTCGATGAAGCCGGCAAGACCATGGACGAGATCGTCACCTCGGTCAAGCGAGTTACCGACATCATGAGCGAGATTGCAATGGCCAGTCAGCAACAGCGCTCCGACATCGAGCAGGTCACCCAGGCCATCGGTCTGATGGACAACGCAACCCAGCAGAACGCCGCGTTGGTGGAGCAAGCTGCGGCTGCAGCCGAGAGCCTGCAAGACCAAGCCGCCAAACTGGCCCAGGCGGTGAGTGTGTTCAAGCTGGAGTCCAGAAGCCGCGGTTGATTGATGCACTGATCTTTATCGGCATTTTGTTGTCAGTTGTCACGTTCTTTTGATGCCCATTTTTTGAAGCAACAAGTAGCGTGACACCATCAGCAAGCTCACGGCTGGCTCGCAAACCAAACGCAGACACGTGCCTTACTTCACCCCGAACAGCGCTGCGCCGTTGTCCCAGGCGACTTTTTTAGCCACGTGGGCTGGCAGGTCGCCCAGCCAATTGCGGTAATCTTTCATGGTTTCTTCGTAGTACAACCAACGCTGGTTGACCCAGGTATCCGAGCCGATCAGGAAACGCTCCGGATATTTGAGGATGAGCGTGCGCCACTCAGGGCAAAGTTGAGCGTTGTCGCAAGTCAGCCCCGGTCGATACGACAGTTCACCCATCAGACCCGGGTACTTCGCCAGCAGGGCCTCCACGCGTTGCACCGGTGCACCGCCGATGCCGGTGTGCGCCCAGATCAACTGCGCTTTCTGACCCTTGGACGGCGTGGATGCCATCAACAGGTCGATGGCCGTGTCGTCCACATGGGCTAGCACGACCAACTGCTTCTCTTCGGCCAGCGTCATGAGCTTTTGTGCTACCGAGCCGTTGGCGTTAGCGCTATCGTAAAGGTGAAACTCGCCGATGCCACGGTAGGGGCCGGCTGGCGTACCGCGCGCCAACTCGGCTTGCACCATCTCATAAATCGTTTCATCGCGGAACCAACTGTCGTAGTCGGCCCGGTTGCGGTATAGGCGAACGAAGGGTACTACCGACACCCCCGCAGCATGGGTCGCAGTGCGCGCCTCGGCCAGCGCGCGGGTGCCATCATTGGGTCGCGAGTTGGCGACGACTGCCTTGACACCACTGCGCTGCATGCGCGCCAGCACATCGGCCAATGGGTGCGGGCCAGCATGACCATTCCAAGCCTCGGTGTTGTAGTGCAGGTGCGCGTCAAACAAGGGGCCTGCATAGTCAGTTGCTCGAGCAGGCACGCCAAGCACGATCAGACTCACAGTAAATAATGACCATCTGACGATGGAGTTATGCAAAAAAAATACAACTATGAAATTGGGTCGCATGCGGCCAAGTATCACATGGGTTAGAAAATTTTCACTAAAACAAAAAGTAGCGCTGCGTCATTGGTAAGCTCACAGCGGGCTCACAGGTAAGCAACTGACCGTCCGCGCGTACGCTGTAGGTTTGGGCATCAATCTCCATGCTGGGCAGGTAATGGTTGTGCACCATATGTTGCTTGCGAATGCCGCGGATGTTGCGTACCGCGCTCACATTTTTAGTGAGTCCAAAGCGCTCTTTGATACCGGCGTTTTGACCGGCTTGCGAGACAAAGGTGAGCGAGCCACGCGTCAACGCGCCGCCAAAGGCACCAAACATCGGGCGGTAGTGCACCGGTTGCGGGGTTGGAATACTGGCGTTCGGATCGCCCATGGCGGCCAGCGCGATAAATCCGCCTTTGAGAATCAGCGCTGGTTTGACACCAAAGAACGCCGGTTTCCACACCACCAGGTCGGCCCATTTGCCAACCTCGATGCTGCCCACCTCGTGGCTGATGCCGTGTGCGATGGCCGGGTTGATGGTGTATTTGGCAATGTAGCGTTTGGCGCGAAAGTTGTCGTTGCGTGAATCCCGTTCGACTTGAGATGAGCCTGTTCCGAGTTTGTCGAGGGATCGAATATCTGGAATGTCCTTCGACGAGCTCAGGACGAACGGATTTTGCTTGGGCTCGAACGGATCGGGGGCAAGCCAGCCGCGCTGCGCTTTCATTTTGTGCGCGGTTTGCCAGGTGCGGATGATGACTTCGCCGACCCGACCCATGGCCTGGCTGTCGCTGCTCATCATGCTGATGGCACCCAGGTCGTGCAGCACGTCTTCGGCGGCAATGGTTTCCTTGCGGATGCGGCTTTCGGCAAAGGCCAGGTCTTCGGCGATGGCTGCGTCCAGGTGGTGGCAAACCATCAACATATCGACGTGCTCGTCGAGCGTGTTGACGGTGTAGGGCATGGTGGGGTTGGTCGAGCTGGGCAAAAAGTTGGCTTGGCCGACCACCCTCAAGATGTCAGGGGCGTGGCCGCCACCGGCGCCTTCGGTGTGAAAGGCACACAATCCACGCCCATTGGTGGCGGCAATGGTGTTTTCCACAAAACCGCTTTCGTTGAGCGTGTCGGAGTGGATCGCCACCTGCACATCGGCTGCTTCGGCTACGTCTAAGCAGTTGCTGATGGCCGCTGGCGTGGTGCCCCAGTCTTCGTGCAGTTTCAGGCCAATGGCCCCGGCTTGCACCTGTTCTTGTAGCGCGGCAGGCAAGCTGGCATTGCCCTTGCCCAGAAAGCCCAGGTTCATCGGAAAGGCATCGGCGGCTTGCAACATGCGCTCGATGTTCCAGGCGCCGGGGGTGCAGGTGGTGGCAAAAGTGCCGGTGGCCGGGCCCGTGCCACCGCCCAGCATGGTGGTGACACCGCTGGCCAGGGCTTCGTCGATCTGCTGCGGGCAAATGAAATGGATGTGGCAGTCAATGCCGCCGGCCGTGACGATGTTGCCTTCGCAACTGATAATTTCGGTGCCGGGTCCGATGATGATGTCCACTCCGCTTTGCACATCGGGGTTGCCGGCTTTGCCAATGGCTGCGATGCGCCCGTCTTTCAAGCCAATGTCGGCTTTGACAATACCCCAGTGGTCCAGAATGAGTGCGTTGGTCATCACGCAATCGACCGCACCCTCAAGACGGGTGCGTTGGCTTTGTGCCATGCCATCGCGGATGGTTTTGCCGCCACCAAATTTAACCTCTTCACCGTAGCCACCAGCATGCAGCGTGTAGTCTTGCTCGACCTCAATCAGCAGCCCGGTGTCAGCCAGGCGCACCCGGTCGCCCACGGTGGGGCCATAGGTTTCGGCGTAAGCGCGTCGTCCAATTGTTGCCATAAAACTTGCTTTCCGTTCGCCCTGAGCCTGTCGAAGGGTTGGCGATAAGTTTGCGAAAGGGCTTCGACAGGCTCAGCCCGAACGGCTAAAGAGCCCCTTGCGTCAGTCCACGAAAACCGTACACGACCCGTGCACCGGCATAGTCCACCAGCTCCACAGTGCGCTGCTGGCCGGGCTCAAAGCGCACCGCCATGCCCGAGGCAATGTTCAGCCGCATGCCCTGCGCGGCAGCGCGGTCAAAGCCAAGCGCGCCATTGGTTTCGGCAAAGTGGTAATGCGAGCCAACCTGAATTGGGCGCTCGGATGCATTGGTAACCACCAGTGTCAGGGTTCTGCGCCCCGGGTTGAGCACCAGCTCACCGTCGTCAGAAATGATTTCGCCAGGGATCATGGAATTCCTTGTGATATACAAATCAGCCTCTGGCGTTCACCAGTGCTGCATAAGCTGCTATTAATATAAAAGCAAATACCATTTAACGCGACTCTAAATGATGGGTTGGTGCACGGTGACCAGTTTGGTGCCATCGGGAAAAGTGGCCTCGACCTGAATGTCGGGAATCATCTCGGCAATGCCGTCCATCACATCGACACGCTTCAACACGCTGCGCCCCAGGCTCATGAGTTCGGCAACAGTTTTGCCGTCACGCGCGCCTTCCATCACGGCGGCGCTGATCAGGGCAATCGCTTCGGGGTAATTGAGTTTGAGGCCACGGGCTTGCCGACGCTCGGCCAGCAGGGCTGCGGTAAAAATCAGCAGCTTGGCTTTTTCACGAGGAGTAAGTTCCATTTCGTTTCACTCAATGCGGTGGTCATTGGCTCGTGCGGCGG
>CAIYYA010000034.1 GCA_903930255.1 uncultured beta proteobacterium | reverse complement strand
TTTTTGTGCAGGTGATCCATGCGCATTGGGCGCTGGATCAGCACAAGGCTGCCCTGGCCTTGATCCAGCAGGGTCGCACCCGCTGGCCCGCAGAAGCGCGCTTTTATTACTACGCAGGCATGGTTTGGCTGGCCATGGGCTTGCTCAGGCAGGCTGAGCGCGAGGGGCGCAGCGGCTTGGCCATCTCGCCCAACTGGGCAGCTTTGCATGGTTTGCTGGGCCGCTTGGCGCTGCTGCAACTGGATTACGCAGCAGCCAAAACACACATCACCCAAGCGCTGGCACTGGAACCCAATGAGAGCCTGTACCACTACCTGCATGCCGTTGCCAGTTTGAATTTGGGTGACGCTGCGCAAGGGCAAGCCAACCTGACTCAGGCGCTCGCACTAGACCCCACCAACAGCGACTACCTGGCCATGCAGGCCATTTTTTCCAGCGGAGATGACCGCAAGCAAGCAGCCAAGCTGCTGCGCCAGTCACTGCGGCTGAACCCCTTGCATGAGCGGCGACAAAAATCACTGCGCAGTCTGACCACGCTGTGGTTTGTAGATGTGGCACTGGCGGTGGGCGGCGTGGGTTTGACGGTGCTGGCACAGTTACTGTCATGGGTGAGTTGGCAGGCCTGGCTGGTGGTGCTGGTCAATGTGCTGATCGGGCTGCGCTTGCTGGCCCCGGCACGCCGCCCGGTCTTCATCACGTTTTGCGTGGCCAACGCCGCTTGCTGGGCCTGGAGCAGCCCGGTGGGCCTGCCCGGTTTGTGGCGCAGCCAGGGGCCGCAAGCCTTGCTGAGTCTGGAAACCCTGGCCTATCTGGCGGGCACAGGGGTGTTTGCCTTTGCTTTTGCGCTCATCATTCAACTGCTCAAGTGGTTTGCCCTGGACAGCTTGGTGGCCGCCTATGCGTTTGTGCAGGAGGCTTGGCAGTCCGGGCGAGACGGGGTGCTGCGGCCCTATGCGCTGGATGTGTTGCAACGCCGTGGTGTGCAATTCAACCTGGCGGCGGCGCTGGTAACTGCACTGTGCGTGGCACCACCGATCAATTTGGCCATTTCCTTATTGCTGCTGGTGTTTGTGCTGCCTGGGGTGGTGTGGCTGCTGGGTGTGCTCTTATTGCCCGCCGCCGCACGGCCTGCACCGTCGGTGGTGTTTATGCTGCTGGGCTTTTCGCTGATGTTGGCCACGTTTTTGTTCACTTCTTACACCAAATTCAACCTGGCCCAGCCAGACTACGGCTTGCAGGCGCTGTGGGCCTTGGGCGTGGGGTGCTACGCCCTGCTGCTGGTCAACCAGCTTCGCCGTCTGTGAACCTGACCGTCCCCTCTCAAAAATGAAATCACCATGAACGACCTTGACTTGTTGATCAGCGCCCTTCAAACCAGCCCCAACAACCTGGCGCTGGCCCAGGTGCTGGCGCCACAACTGGTGCAAGCCAGCCGCTGGGTGGACATCATCACACTGTTGGCCGCACTGGCACAGCAGCACGATGCACCCGCTGCAATTGTGCAATCCGTCGATCAGGCACGCGCACGCCTGGCCGAGTTGCAAGCCCAGGCCAGCGCAGTGCGCCTTGCTGAGCCGCTGCCTGTGGCACATGATGACCTGGAACACTTAGCCAACTTTGCACCTCTGAACAAAGAGCGCAACACCGTGCGTTTTGCCGACGTGGGCGGTATGGATACCCTGAAAGCTGTGGCGCAGATGAAGATCGTGCAGCCCTTTGCCAACCCGGCGCTGTTCAAGAAATATGGCAAAACCGCAGGCGGCGGCATCTTGCTGTACGGCCCGCCGGGTTGTGGCAAGACCTACTTCGCCAAGGCCATTGCGGGCGAGTGTGATGCGGCGTTTTTCAATGTGGGTATTCATGACATCCTGAACCTGTACGTGGGCAACAGCGAGCGCAATGTGCAGCGCCTGTTTGCCACGGCACGCTCACAGCGCCCGGCCATTTTGTTCATTGACGAGCTTGACGCACTGGGCCGCAAACGCGACCTGATGCGCCACAGCAACCTCACCAGCACCATCAACGCCTTTTTGGCTGAACTGGACGGCGCTGTGTCAGACAACGACAACCTGCTAGTCATTGGGGCCACCAACGCACCGTGGGACATTGACAGTGCTTTCAAGCGCCCCGGCCGCTTTGACCAACTGCTGTTTGTGCCCCCACCCGATGCCAAAGCACGTCAAGCCATATTGGACTTGCACCTGACCAAGCGGCCTTGTGAGACTGATCTGGATACAACCCGACTGAGCCAAGACACCGAGCAGTTTTCTGGTGCTGACCTAGCGGCGCTGGTGGATGAGGCCGCCAGCCGGGTGCTGACAGAGGTGCTGGGTGGTGGCGCTGAGCGCCCCATCACCCAGGCTGACCTACTGGCGGCACGCAAACCCATGAAGGCCAGCACCCAGGAATGGCTGGCTACCGCCCGCAACTATGTGGAATACGCCAATGAGGGCGGCGACTACAGTGATGTGGCGCAGTATCTGGACGGGGCCGGGCAAAGCAAGCGGGGCAAGTTTGGGTTCTTTTGAAGTGGCGCTGTCACCACAAGACAATGTAAACACTATGTTTTTGATAGCTGTTTGCGCACGATTGGCGAGGGGTAGAGGCTAGTTTGGCTACCGAACCAAACAAACTTGCCGGGGATCATCACGGGAGAGTTGCAAAAACCTTCCTTGCATGCAAAAATGCTCGATATATCGTTCGCAATAATCATAAAGCATGTTTTATAGTTCATGAAAGTATCCCAAAGCGCCATTCTCAGTGATGAGTTGACAAAGCAGGTCAAGCATATGGGTGCCTGTTTCGCCCGGCTGCGGGTGGCGCGTGGCATCAAGCAAGACGTTGCCGCCGTGCGCGCTGGCCTGTCGC
>CAIYYA010000033.1 GCA_903930255.1 uncultured beta proteobacterium | reverse complement strand
TTCAACCGAGCCTCCAATCTATCGACGGCTTTAGCGAAAGCAAGTTCGCCATATCTAATATACAAGTCTTCAGCAAGTTCTGCGTCAATCCCGTGTTGCATAGCCCGCGCAAACTTTGATAAATCAATGGCCTTTAAAGCTTTCGCTGTCTCACTCTTGGTGAGCTCTGGCTTTTCATGTACTTCGAACTGCAGCTCCTGAATGGTTCTCCCAACTTTAAACTCATGAACTGAAACGATGAGTTCACTGACCTCATTGACTTCATCAATGGCCGGTTTAATCGTGTCACGATTAAAGAACCTGAATTCTGTTTTAATTTCATTGGGTACAGGCTTACCCGTCAAAACCGGTAGCCACCAATGCCAGTGATGCCTGCTTGTTAAATGAGATGGATTGTCTTTATATCTTGCACAGATCTCGTAGAGCGCCAAACCTGCATGCGATCGAAACTGTGCAATAGTCGATCTCTTTATTTGCGCGTATCTTGAAGGAGCCATCAGATCTTGACGCATAGATGGCGGATATGCCCATAGCAGCCAAGTTTCACCCTTCTTAATTTTTAAACGAATTTCCGACAAAAGCGTGCATGCGCCCCACTCATTCGTCTCACCAGGTGAAGGTGACTGCCATTCGATGACATGCGTCACCATCGAGCGCAGATGCCTCTTCAATTCGTCGACAGTTCCTCTAGAGCCATCAAACCCTCGTATCACAGAATTCAAAGGTGCCTCAAAAAGACCAGTAGCTTCGTTTTCTACGCACTGCTCTCTCGCAAGCAACATCATGATTGTGTACGCCTGCCGACCAACTCTAGTAATGACTCCAGTCTTTGGAACGATAGCCAACGTCGACACGGGTTTTTCAAACCTGTCGTCTTTATTTAACATCAAATCTTGGATCATCGAATGGCATTATGTGTGAGATTGAGCAGATCACGCAACACTATCATCGTAACATCTTGATAAACCTAAAGGATTTATCTCACATTTGAACGCTACTTGTTCAGTCTTATCGTATGGTTTCTCTCACATTTAGTTCTATCGTTCAGGCAAAAAATGAAAATTTTGCCGTTGATGACCCGGTTTTGTCTAGATTTGAGCTTGAAAACAGGGTCTAAGTTTTTGAAAACAACAGAACTGAATTTATCTCACAAATCACATGGTTTCTCTCACTTGTCGTATGGTTTTACTCACATATTGCATAGTTTCTCTCACGTAAGTTGAAGTAAGTTGTTGATTCAATTGTTGTTTTTAAAATTAAAGGTATTAAAGGTATTAAAGCTTTTTAAAAAGAGAAGGAGCGTAGCTGTGGATAACTCAATGCAAAATGCAAAAAGACAGATTTAACGGCAGATCCACCTTTCATTTTCCATAAAAAAAACGCACAATATCGATGAGCAGCAAATATTTGCGTCTTAATGGAAAAACAACATGACAAACAAAAAAAAGATGGACTCACGTGTAAGCCTTGAAGACTTAATATTGACGTCTAACCGGGTTGGAGCAGTCATTGAAAGTGTGAGAGGAACTATGTTGGCTCCTGACGCACGCAAACGCCCACCTACATTTACTACTAACCAAGTAGCAGCGATCTGTGGTCTCGAAAAATCACAGATGGACTATCGGATTAAAAAAGCTGAACTACCGGTTGGCAATATGGAAGGCAGTGCCAGACGAAGATTTTCACTTGAAGATACCAGAATTTGGGCGCAAACGGAACGAAGCAAATTCATGCGTCCAAAGGATGCAGAGGCGATAACAATCGCGGTTGCGAACTTCAAAGGTGGGGTGACAAAAACAACAACTGCTGTGACATTAGCGCAGGGTTTAAGCCTTCGTGGCCACAAGGTGCTTGTTATTGATACAGATCCGCAAGGATCGATGACAACATTATTTGGCTTGTTGCCAGATGTGGATGTGACAGATGAGCAGACTATTTTGAGTCTATGTTACGGAACAGAGTTATCAATTGACTACGCGATCACACCAACATATTGGTCCGGTATTGATATTGTCCCAGCTAATCTTGCGCTTTATTCCGCAGAGTTTGCCCTTCCCTCTCGTCAAAAGTCTGAGGCTAACTTTGAATTCTGGAACGTTCTCAATCATGGAATCGATACAGCTCGTACAAACTACGACGTGATCATTCTGGATACATCCCCCTCCCTTTCCTATCTGACTATCAACGCCCTACTCGCATCTGATGGACTCATAATGCCGCTACCTCCAAGCACCCTTGACTTCACATCAAGTGGCCAGTTCTGGAATTTATTCAATGATTTGGCCGCTAATCTTGTGACCAATCGCGGCAAATCTAAAAGTTTCGATTTTGTGGACGTACTTCTTGCTCGTGTTGATGCAAATGATGCATCTTCAAGCGTAGTACGTGAATGGATCACAGCAGGTTATGCAAACATGGTATTACCAGTAGAAATACCGAAGACCGCTTTAACCGCAAGTGCCAGTGCAGAGTTTGGGACTGTTTATGACACTGATCCAGCAACTATCAATGCGCGTACCTATCGCAGAGCATTTGATGCTTACGAAAGAGTGGTTGAGTTAGTTGAGGAGCAGATACTGACTGCATGGAAACGTCAAATAGGGGAACAACATGGCTCTTAAGGATAAAGCAGCACGGGTCGATCTTAGTCATATAAATGCGACACCCGTGAATCGCCCTGGCGTAAGCACACAATCTAAAACAGCTATAGGTATGCACGCTGATGCATTGTTTCGTGATGAAAAAATTACAGCGGAGAACGAGAGCCTCAAGGTAAGGCTGGCGGAGTTTGACGGTGCTTTTGCAACTAAGAATATTGACCCAAATAAAATTCAGGCTAGTAAGTGGGCAAATCGACACGAAGCCTCTTTTATTGGAGCTGATTTTCAAAGCCTAAAGGATGAGATCGAGTCATCTGGCGGCAATGTGCAACCGATTAAAGTTCGCCCATTAATAAGTGCTCCAGGAAACTACGAGTTGGTGTTTGGTCACCGTCGCCATCGGGCTTGTCTTGAGCTTGACCTTAATGTTCTTGCAATTGTTGAGGACTTAGGAGACGCCGAGCTGTTTTGCGAGATGGATAGGGAAAATCGCGAGCGTTCAGCATTGCGCCCTTGGGAAACAGGAACCACGTACGCTAGAGCGTTAGATGAAGGACTTTTTTCCTCAGCCCGAAAATTGGCTGAAGCAGTTTCAATTGACCTGAGCCAGTTGGGTAAAGCGCTTGCTCTTGCTAGACTTCCTGTCGAAATCGTAGCTGCTTTTAGTAGTCCGTTGGATTTGCAGTATCGCTGGGCTACCCTGCTTACGCAGGCTCTTCAAAAAGATCCTGATTTGATTCTTCAAAGAGCCAAAACCATCAAGGCAAGTGCAGAAAAACTCAGTGCATCACAAGTTCTATCCTGCTTATTGGAGGGGAGTGGAACGGTTCCTCCCCCCTCATCTAAGAGTGTTTTGATCAAAGGTAAAGCCGGGGAGACGGGTCAAATTAAACTTGATGCAAAAAGGAGAACTGCCAGTATTAGTCTTAAAAATTTCGATCCGAATCGATTTCAGGAATTTGAAAAAGCAATCAAGGCATTGCTTCAAATTTGAATAGAGTAGGGGGGTGGAACCGTTCCACCCCCCTTACTCGTTGTGCTGAAAAGACTTAGGTTGTTAATGATCAACCAAACGCCTTGGCCATTTCATCTACCCGTCGTTTAATCGGTGCACGACCGTAAATGCTCATGGTTGTCTGGATTGATGCGTGTCCCATTTGAGCTTGAACCACATCCATAGGAACGTCACGTGCAATTGCCCTTGTCCCAAAGGTATGCCGTAGCCAGTGAGTCGAAGCTCCTGATAGTCTTAAGCGTTCGTTGAGAGGGAGGGCGCTTGCAGAAATCGCTTTAGACAGCCAACCTTTAACGTGCTCATAGAGAGATTGATATCCAATGGGTTTCATCGTATCTAGGGTACTCCCCAGCAGTGGAGTCTCAGGTTGGGCGCATTGGATTGAACCTACACCACGCAGTTTCAGATATTCCTGTAATGCAATGATGGCTTGTCCTGGAACTGCAGCAATCCGGTTTTTCGCTCCTTTGCCGTGTACCTGCATCACCCAACCTTCAGGTTCTAGTCGAAAATCATCCAATCGTGCATTAAGAAGTTCCGCAGAACGCAGGCCAACCGACTCCAGAAACCTCAGGATGAACAAAATCCGAGTACGAGAAGGGGAGGGCGGTTGTACTTCGATAAACCCAATAATCTCCATCATTGCACCGTCACTCAAGGCTTTTGAATCAAGCATTTTTTCGTTCGCATCATCACCTGTTTTATGATTGATTAACAGCCATGGGTTTGCTGACAGGTACTGTGCAGCCTGCAGCCAGGTGAATAACGAAGCCACGATCACAATAGTTTGGGCTTGACTCTTACGACTTAGCGGACCCCTGAAAGGTGCCCACCCAGGCGCACCTGGTTTGGCATGAACTCTAGAGATCCACGTGGTAGGAATATTCTGCAAAAACGCCATATAGTTGCCTGCGTCATCGACATTCATTTCTGCCAATGATTTATCTTGGCATTCATACTGCAACCACAACAATAGGCGCATACCTTCTCGTCTGTACGTTGTTGCGGTCAGCTTGGATCCAGCGCGCGCGTTGATCCAGGACTCAACAGCTTCAACATCGCTTGTGGCGCAAAGTAATGAATTTGGCAAGCAGGGCAGGGTAGGGCGGGGCAGGGTATTAAGTTGCACTGCTGAATGGCGTTTAGAAGCGAACAATCCCTGATTGGTGCTCAACGCAAAGGTTGCTTTTTTGGGTTCAAGCAGATGCGGCAGCAGCATCCCCAAGTGACTTCTAACGCGCCTAGCTTTTGTTTGCCCAATGCCGGGGAGGGCGCTGTACCAGCATCCTCCCATCGCGATCTTTTGACCAAGTTCTCCCAAATTAACAATGCCAGCAGAAATAAGTTTGTTAGCCGTTACATCGTCAAACCAGCCTGAGACAAGATCAGAGGGCAGGGGAGTTTGAGCGGCCAGACCTTCAAGCTGCTGCAACAAGCTAATTTGACGATCACGCAGCCTTTGCCGTCGGTCAGTCTTGCTGTCCACTGGGTAGGCTTCGGAATACATGTCAGCAACTTCGCTTTCACGCCAGCCATCGAGATTTTCAGCTTCAATGAACTCTTCCAGACTTGGTTGAGATAAGGCGTTGGCGTTGACGGTGATGTGTAAGCCAACTAAGCGCCAAGCTTTTTCACCGTGACGCCTGGCGACCATGCGAACTGCATCAACTGTTTGCTGATGTGCAGATATCGCCTCATGACCATGAACCACGCCGAGATAGCGCTTGGCACAGGACTGTAACCCCAGACCTTCAGCAACACCACGTAAATGGGCAAAGTGGTGGCGACCCAGTCGATTTACATAAATTGATTTTGTGGCCATGTCAGCAGCTCGAATTCTAAAAATTGCCTCGCCAGAATGACTTCAGATTAATGATTTGGGTTGCGTCAAGGCCCAAGGCGTGGTCAGGGACTCCAATCGATCCTGGGGTGTTTAAATCGATCTTTCTAAAGCTAATGGTGTTCCAAATCCAGACGGAACAACCGTTGATACCGAAACTGACCCCGAACGGTTGAAATTTCGAAACAGGATTGGTCTAAAGTTGACTGACATATCGATGCCCAAAATGTTTGGTGGAAAACGTCGGAGAAAATTTTTTCGCACATTAATGTGGCTTTGGCGTGGCTTTGGCTAGTTCGCAAACCAACTCAGAAATGCGAGCCATCGCAGACTGGTAAACAGCACTGTCCTCGCGCTTATCGACGGCCATGACCATGACCATGAGGATGTCGTCCTGAACCCCATAAATCAAGCGGTAGCCCTGTTTGCGCAGTTTGATTTTGTAATGACCGGCAAGTGCCCCATGCAACTCTCCACCAGGAACATGCGGGTTGTCCAAGCGTTTTTTTAGCAGTTTTCTCAAGACTTCTTTGACAGACCCATCCAGTGCCTGCCATTCGGCCAAGGCGCTCGGAACAAACTGCAATCGGTACTTGTGTTTGGGCGGCATCTCAGATGGCATCGATGTCAACTTCAATGGCGTGTGAACGTTCACTCATTCGCGCCAGTACAGTGCGGTGCAAGTCTTGGTCTGACAGCTCTTCAAGAAGAGCCTCGAAGAGGGCTGGTTCCACCATGTAAAACGCGGTTCGGTTGTGGTTCAACACCGCCACAGGTTTGCTTTTGGCGTCGCGCAACACCGCAGCCGGATTCTTTTTGAACTCGGACATACTGATCATTACATCAGAATAGATGGCTTGCATAAAATAAAGCTCCAAAAATAGCTCTTATTATAGTGCTAATTAACTCCAGTGCAAACTAATCATGTGAGACCAATCTGGCAAATATGCACTGAATTAAATGAAGCGCTGCAGTCGTTGAAGTGCTCATTGCGGCATTGACAGACGCCACCCCAGACTTCTTTGCGTTTGTAACTCCTTGATCGGCTTGGTTTTTTGCATCGAATATAGGTAGGTGCTAATTTTAACCGAGAAATATTGACCTTAGATAATGATAGTAATCTTAGGTATATGAACAGAAATGGAGCAGGGCGGTCGCTCATTTGCCTAAAAGACACCCTATCCTTGGCCTAAAGAAGTACCTGAGATCAACCAAGGTTTTGCACTGCATGGCCGTCTGCTGGTACTGCGGCTGGAAAAGATGGGATGGATCGTTGCGAGTTCGACAGAGCAAGAGCGATTTGAACGCGGCGGTCCTACTATTGTGAACATGTGTCTCTGATCGGCGTATGCGTGATCCTGGTGGCGCGCATGACGCGTGCCAGTCAATTTCCGTCGAAGAAGATCGTCAAAATTGAACGTCAGCAATGGAGCGGAACTTAGACCCGATTGGCAGCGGTCTTAGAGATTTGCGATCTGCCTGCTCCATAGCCGCCGCTGGAAACCAGGGTTTGACCGGCAGCTTTGTGGCGACCATTTCGTCAAAGTGGGCACCAGCCAACGACCAGTAGCGGGTGCCCATGGGTGGCAGCTTCCGGGCAGCATAAAGATTTGCAATGCCGAGGTTCCATAAAGCTGCCGTTCAGTTGACCACGACAGATCATATGGCCGACATTGGCGGCGGCAAAGTCTAAGAAAGGACTGCAGCGTCAACGGTCATAGAATTTTTGGCCACCAATGGCTCTTCCCGACCAATTGCGGCTGCCCACGGGTGGCAGCTTCCGGGCAGCATAAAGATTTGCAATGCCGAGGTTCCATAAAGCTGCCATTCAATTGGCGGCGTTCGATCCACATTGCTGACATTGACCACTGGCGACTCTGAGACAGCAGTGCAGCGGTTCCTGACATAGATCTGCCCGAAATGCTTGCTCCAGACCCGACAGTCACCCCTGCAGGCTGACCGTCAGCAATACGGTTTCGATTTCAAGGATTGATTCACCGGCCATCGACCAACAGCGGGTGCCCACGGGTGGCAGCTTTCGGGCAGCAGAAAATTTTTTGCTGTCGAGGTCCCATAAAGCTGCATCTCAATCGGTGGCGTCTCAACTACATTGTTGACATTGGCGACAGGCACCTCTGAAACAGGTCTGCATAGAGTAGAGATGTGGCGCGGTAGGTACAGTGATGAAACGCCGCCTTTTCACGGCATCAGAACTCATTCTCAGCAAGCCGGGATTTTTGTCAAATTCTCCAGATTGGTCGTCCCCGAAGTTGGTCCAGTTTTGTCTTTTGTCGTTCTCCGAAATTCGGAAACTGTCGTTCGACCGAATATGCCGGTCCTTTTGGCTGGCGCTAGATGCGCAAAAATCCCAGAACCAACAGTTCCGGCTCGGAGCCCAGTGTCAGCAGCGGCGCCCGTTCTCATTTATCCACATTGACGGTCAGCGTGCGCTCAGCCGGAATAAATACGGTGTCGGTTTAGCCAAACTCATTGACCACCAGAATCTCGCGCGTCAGCGGCGCGCGAGCCTGGGTCAATGAGGGCAGACGAGGCAAGCTTAAAGCGTCGCGCCACCTGTTCCATAGCCAATTGCCACTGCGGCGATACCACTTCGGCGAATAGCGACGGCACAATACTTGAACTCGGGAATGTTACCAAACGGATCAAGGGCTGCATTGGTCATCAAGTTAGCTGCCGCCTCGTAATATGCAAAGGGAACAAAGACACAGCCTCTGGGTGTCCCATCATCCCTGCGGACATGAATCGCTACCTCGCCTCGGCGCGATTGCACCATGATCACATCTCCTGGCGTCAGCCCCAAGGTCTTCAGATCATCACTACATAACGACGCGGTAGCCATCGGTTCAATGGCATCCAGCACGGTGGCACGTCGTGTCATGCTGCCGGTGTGCCAGTGCTCAAGCTGTCGCCCGGTGATGAGTACGAAAGGATATTGCGCATCCGGCCGCTCGTTGGCTGGAATGATGTCGACTGGCACCAGATGCACTCGACCATCAGTCGTATCAAAGCGATCCATAAAGACTGTAGGTGCACCAGGATCATCAGCGCTCAGGCAGGGATAGGTGACGCTAGATTCACGCTGCAATCGCTCCCAGTTGATACCCGCAATGGTGGCATGCATTGCTTGTCGCATTTCTTCATAGACTGCTGCCACACCATTGTGTTCGCCCAAATAGTTCCATGACAGACCCATGCGCTTGGCAATCTGCTGGATGATCCACAGATCAGGCTTGGCCTGGCCCGGAGGTTCGATTGCTTGTTTACCCAGTTGCACCATGCGGTCTGTGTTGCTGACCGTGCCGGTTTTCTCTGGCCAGGCAGTTGCGGGCAGAACCACGTCGGCGAGCCAGGCAGTCTCGGTCATAAAAATATCTTGCACCACCAGGTGCTCGAGACTCGCCAGCGCATGGCGTGCTTGGTTCAAGTCGGGATCGCTCATCGCCGGGTTTTCGCCCATGATGTACATGCCGCGTACCTTGTGTGGGTCGGCGTCTGGCGCCAAGGCCTTGTGCATGATCTCCACCACTGTGTAACCAGGTTTGTCGTCGAGTTTCGTGCCCCAGAAATTTTCGAACCAAGCGTGGGCTGCCTTGTTCGTCACGCGCTGGTAGTTGGGGTACATCATGGGGATCAAACCGGCGTCACTGGCGCCCTGCACATTATTTTGTCCACGCAACGGATGCAGGCCGGAGCCGGGTTTGCCGATCTGCCCTGTCACTGTGACCAGCGCGATCAGGCAGCGGACGTTGTCGGTGCCGTGCACATGTTGGCTCACACCCATGCCCCACAGAACCATAGCGCTTTTGGCGCTGGCGAACGCACGTGCCACTTCACGCAGGGTCAGCGCGGGAATGCCGCAGATGGGCGCCATGGCCTCAGGGCTGTAGCCCTTGACGTTTTCTCTCAGGGCCTCGAAGTTACTGGCTCGGGTGCGGATGAACTCCTCATCGGCCAAGCCCTCTTCAATGACCGTGTGGATCAGCGCATTGAGCATGGCCACATCGGTATCGGCCTTGAACTGCAGCGTGCGCCAGGCGTGTTTACCAATGTCGGTTACGCGTGGGTCAGCCAGCACAATTTTTGCGCCATTTTTGGCCGCATTTTTCATCCAGGTGGCCGCCACTGGGTGGTTCGAGGTGGGGTTGGAGCCGATGACAAAAATCAGGTCCGAATGCGCAACGTCGTTGATCTGGTTGCTTACCGCAGCCGAGCCAACGCCTTCCAGCAACGCCGCAACGCTGGAAGCATGGCAGAGGCGCGTGCAATGGTCCACGTTGTTGGAGCCAAAGCCGGTGCGCACCAGCTTCTGAAATAGATAGGCTTCTTCGTTGCTGCCCTTGGCGGAACCAAAGCCAGCTAAGGATTTTTTGCCCTGGGTGTCGCGCAGGTTTTTCAGGTTACCCGCGCTGAAGTTCAGGGCCTCTTCCCATGTGGCTTCCCGAAACACGGCAGACCAGTCGGCGCTGTTGCGGTTGAGATGCTGCAAGGCTTGAGGGTCTTTGGTGACACCCTTCTTGCGAATCAGCGGCACAGTCAAACGCTGTGGGCTGTGGGCGTAATCAAAGCCAAAACGGCCTTTGACGCATAGCCGTTGGTGATTCGCCGGGCCATCGCGCCCGTCGACACTGACAATTTTGTTGTCACGGACGTTGTAGGTCAGTAAGCAGCCGACCCCGCAGAACGGGCAGACCGAATCCACCTGCTTGTCCACCACTTGTGAGCCGATCTGTGTTTTGGGCATCAACGCGCCGGTCGGGCAGGCCTGAACACATTCACCACAGGCCACACAACTGCTGTCACCCATAGCGTCGTTCAAGTCAAACACGATGCTGCTGTGGGCACCGCGCAGCGCATAACCAATCACGTCATTGACCTGTTGTTCGCGGCAGGCGCGCACGCAGCGATTGCACTGGATACAGGCATCCAGGTTGACCGCCATCGCTGGGTGGGATAGATCGGCCTTGGGCTGCTCACGGCGCAAGGCCTTTAGTTCGGGGCGAACCGTCACATGCATGCGTTGCGCCCAGTCACTCAGCTCTCCATGCTGATCGATGCTGGTAGATGCAGCAGCGCCAGACGCAAGGCCCCCGTCATTCCACTTGTAGCCCACATCCGGCATGTCAGACAGCAACATCTCCAGCACCATCTTCTGACTTTTGACAGCGCGTTCACTCTTGCTGGACACCTCCAAGTCGGCAGTAACGCTGCGGCAACAACTCGGGGCCAGGGTGCGTTCACCCTTGATTTCGACCACGCAAGCCCGGCAATTGCCGTCGGCACGCAGACCGTCCTTGAAACAAAGGTGGGGGATGTCCACGCCGTGCCGTTGAGCCGCTTTGAGGATGGATTCACCTTCAAAGGCGTGAATGGGTTGCTGATCGAGTCTGAACGCCACAGTTTTGGCTGTATCTTTCACGATCGTTTGGTTCGATAAGGTAGGGGCGTTCATCTAGACGATCTCATGGGCAAAGTACTTTTGAACACAGCGCACCGGGTTGGGCGCGGCCTGGCCCAGGCCACAGATGGAGGCATCACTCATCACCACGTTGATGTCTTCCAGCGTGTTGTTGTCCCACACCGGGGCTTCCATCAGTTTGGCAGCTTTGGCCGTGCCGACCCGGCAGGGAGTGCACTGGCCACAACTTTCATGGGCAAAAAACCGCATCATGTTCAGGGCTGCATCACGCGCCTTGTCATGCTGGCTCAGCACAATCATCGCCGCTGAGCCAATAAAGCCACCATGAAGTTGCAGGGTGTCAAAGTCCAGCGGCACGTTGGCGAGCTTTGCAGGAAAGATGCCGCCCGACGCACCGCCCGGCAGGTAGGCGTAGAGCGTGTGGCCATCCAGCATTCCACCGCAGAACTCGTCAACCAGCTCCAGCAGGGTGATGCCTGCCGGCACCAGCTTGACCCCTGGATGTTTGACCCGGCCACTGACGCTGAAACTGCGCAGGCCTTTGCGGCCATGGCGACCAAAACTGCTGAACCAGGCTGGCCCTCTTTCGACAATGTCGCGCACCCAGTACAGAGTCTCGAAGTTGTGGACCAGCGTAGGGCGGTTGAACAAGCCCACTTCTGCCAGGTAGGGTGGGCGCATGCGGGGTTCACCGCGTTTTCCTTCCAGGCTCTCGATCATGGCCGACTCTTCGCCGCAGATGTATGCACCCGCGCCCCGGCGCAGCTCAATCGTTGGCAGCGGGTACGGCGGGTTGGCGTGCAACTGGGCCAACTCGGTTTCCAAAATGGCGCGGCAGCCGTGGTATCCGTCACGCAGGTAGATGTAACACGCGTCACAGCCCACAACCTGGGAGGCAATCAGCAAACCTTCCAGAAACCGGTGCGGGTCGCGCTCCAGATAGGTACGATCTTTGAAGGTGCCGGGTTCACCTTCATCAAGGTTCACCGCCATCAGGCGTGGCGCGGCTTGGTCGCGCACAATGCGCCATTTGCGCCCGGCTGGAAAACCGGCACCCCCCAGACCGCGCAGGCCGGAGTTTTCCAGGGCCTGGATCACGTGCTCGACATCACGCTCACCTTTGACCAGCGCTGCAGCAAGCGCATAACCACCGTGTGCTCGGTAGGTGTCATAACCGGTGTAGCCGGGTGCCAGCTCAATTGCATGGGGCTCGGGCGAGACGCTTCTCTCTGCATAATCAGATGCTTCAAATTGAATAGCTTCTTGCGCATTCGGATGCTGGGTTAGTGCCGAATTTGATGCCAATAGAACACTTTCAACCGTAGCCCGTGGCACTGGGCGCTGGTGCACCACAGCAACCGGTGCCTGCTCGCAGCGACCCAGACAGGGCGCGGCAATCATGCGGATGTCAGCCGAACCCAGCAAGCCGGGCAGATGCGCAAGCAATTCTCTCGCACCAGCCATCTCGCAACTGAGGCCGTTGCATACGCGGATGCTCAAGGCTGGGGTCTGAACATCACCCTGCACCACCTCAAAGTGATGGTAGAAAGTCGCCACTTCATAAACCTCGGCTATGGGGATGTTCATCTCTTTGGCCAGCGCCACCAGATGCCGGTCATGCAGGCAGCGGTAGGCATCGTTAACCTTGTGCAGATGTTCGATCAGCAGGTCACGCCGATGGCCACCCTCAGGGCGCAGACCGATCAGGGCCTGCACCTGGCAAATTGACAGCTCATCGGCCTGACGACCTTTGAGCTTGCTTTTGCGCTTGATGCGCTCGCGCATTTCGTCGAGCGTCACGATGCGAGTGACTTCATTAGATGGATGCATACATGACCCCTGTGCAAGAAAAAGTTTGGAGATGAGTCGATTGAACGCTTGTGACGAAACTCATTGAAATGCTGCTCTTCTTGGCCAGCAGACACTACTGTTTGGCTTGCCAATTTGGCGACCTGCGCTGTGTCGTTGGCGCGCACCTCTGCCACTGCGGGGAGCAAGTTATCCTCACCGTATTCCTCCATCCCGAGTTTAAAAATCAGGAATTCGCAAGTGCTTGTCAATCCTCAAGCCCAAGCCAGTGCTTGAGGGCATGACTTCTGAACTGACGCTGGTTGACAGTTGACCCACAGGAGCGGCCCTTCATGGGGTTGCGAATTGAGTTTAGTGGCATTACTCGATTACCGTCATTCGTCGAAGCAAGAATTCAATACCAGTCGCTTAAGTCATGTGCCACCACCGAAGCGCAATTTGGTATGTCATTTTGAATCTATCCAGCTAAATGCTCTGCTCATGTGCACAACGCCAACCGTCTGCGGTTTGCGTGGCAGCAGTCAGAAAGGGCGCAAGCATCTCGCGCAGTGCCTGGGTTGTCTGTTGTCCTGCACGCTCCGGTGAGCCAGCATCGAAGGGTGGATCAGGATCGTACTCGGCCACGAGTTGAATCTTGTGCGCATGCGCAGTGCCCGAGATCTCCGCCGCGAGCGTCAGAGCGAAGTCGAGTCCAGCGGTTACGCCTGCGCCGGTAAGGACATGTTCATCGCGCACCACCCGTTGGGCCACAGGAACAGCACCGAAACGCGACAGCAAATCGCGCGTCACCCAATGTGAGGTAGCGCGTCGCCCCTGCAGCAAACCTGCTGCGCCAAGAATTAGCGACCCCGTGCAGACACTCGTCACCCAGCGGGCCTGCTGACCCCGTGAGCGCATGAATGCAAGGGTTGCCTCATCTTTCATGGCATCCAACGTGCCGCGCGTGCCGCCAGGGGCGAACAGCACCTCCACTTGCAATGGACATTCGTAAAAAGTGACGCTGGGTGTGATCACCAGACCAAGATCACTGGTGATCGGCTCCAGGGTTTTGGCTACGAGATGCACTCGAACGTTGGGCAGCATGGACAGGATGTGGTGTGGGCCAATGAGGTCAAGCGCTGTCATCGCCGGATAGGCGAGCAGCGCGATGTGACGAATGGTCATGGGTGTTCTTTCGCGAGAAGGGGTGGAAGGCGTTGCGCCCAAGGTTGTGCGGCTTCGAGCTGATAGGCGAGCTGGAACAGCATGTCGTCGCAGTGGGAACCGGCTGCAAAGTGCACGCCCACCGGTAATCCGTCCTGGGCCCAGTGCAGCGGCACTGACATGCTGGGCTGCCCGGTGATGTTTTGCAGCGGGGTGAAGGCTACATTGCGGCTCACCCGCTCATGCAGCGTGGCGTAGTCAATGTCCGGGGCGTGCTCGCCCACTAGTACCGGATGTTCGGCCGCGATCGGGGTCATCAGGATGTCCCACTCACGGTGGAATTTCTCCATCTGTGCGCTGGCTTTTAGGCAACTTTGCACCATGGCCTCCACGCGTTCAGGCGAAAGCGCTGCCCCCGCGCGTGCCAGTCCCTGAGTCCAAGGTTCAATACCTTCGAGCAGGTGTTGGCGTTGGGTGTCTGGCATGTCCGCAAATTCGCGGTGGACCGAATAGGCCCAACGATCGAAGAACGCCGTGTGAAGATCATGCGCGTCGATTGGCCAGTCGCAGGGAACCACTTCGTGGCCCAAACTTCGCATCAACTCAGCAGCGCGAAGCATGGCAACTTTGAACACGCCGGCCAGTGGCCCGCCGTGCAAGGTGCGCGTGATGAGCGCAACTTTGAGCTTGCGAGGCTCGGGCTCGCGCACAAGCGGCTTGACCATTAAGCTCGTTGGATATTGGCGAGACGCTTCAGCGATCGCGAAGGCTAGGGCACTGTCGCGCACGCTGAGCGTGAGCACATGGGATGCCACCACGGAGTGCAGTCGCGGATCGAAAGCGGGTGCGCTTACCGTGGTGCGCCCGCGCGATGGCTTGAAACCGAATACGCCGCAACAGGCAGCCGGGTAGCGAATCGACCCACCACCGTCGCTGCCATGTGCGATCGGCGTGATGCGAGCGGCCACCGCCGCGGCACTGCCGCCGCTGGAGCCGCCACTAGCCACGTCTGTACGCCAGGGGTTTCGCGTCGGTCCGAATGCCAGAGGTTCTGTGACGTCCATCAGACCGAACTCGGGGGTATTTGTTTTCCCGATGAAGATTGCACCCTGAGCCTGCATGGATGCGACCCACGGGTCGACAGCGGTACCCATCACATCCATGCGCAGCCTGGAGCCGCGGGCCAAACGTCGCCCAGGGTAATCGACCGTATCTTTCAGCAAAAATGGAACGCCGGCAAGAAGGCCCATTGGCACGCCGCTGCGGGCTCGCTCCAGCGCCTCGTCCTCCCATACGTCGATGACAGCATTGATCGCAGGATTGCGCGCGTGCAAACGCTCGAATGCGGATTCGACCACCTCCAGGGCGGACACTTCACCGCTACGAACTAGTGCAGCCGTTGCCACAGCATCTAGCGCTTCATATTGGTGGTTCATGGGTTGGATGATTTAGACTGATTAAAGAAAAAATTTGGCGCTGCTGCAATCAACTCGCGCGTGTAGTCGTGCTGCGGCCTACCCAGCACATCAGCGGTGTCGCCGATCTCAATGATTTCCCCGCGATACATCACCGCAACGCGATCACACATCTGAGCCGCCACACGCAGATCGTGAGTGATGAAGACCATGCTGAGTTGAAATTCACGTCGTAACTGCTCGAAAAGCTCGAGTACCTGGGCCTGCACCGATACGTCAAGAGCAGAAACCGGCTCATCGGCCACCAGCAATTGCGGCCGTGTGGCCAGCGCACGTGCGATGGCTATACGCTGGCGTTGACCACCGGAGAACTCGTGCGGGTAGCGCTCGGCGGAATCGGCACCAAGTCCAACCTTGCCGAGTAGCTCTGCCACGAGTGTGTTAACTTTGTCGCGTGACTGCCCTTGCGCTAAGGGGCCGGCAGCAATGGCTGCACCAACCGTATGGCGCGGATTAAGCGATGCGTAGGGGTCCTGAAACACCATCTGGATGCATACTCGATCTGAAGCGGGACGATGCCGGAGTTCAGGCGCGAGAGTTCGGCCGTCGAATCGAACTTGCCCGCTATCGCTGCGGACCAGACCAGTGAGCAGTCGTCCAAGTGTTGATTTGCCCGAGCCCGATTCGCCAACGATGCCCAGCGTCTCACCGCGGGAAAGCGTAAAGTTGAGATGGCGGGCCGCGTGCACTTCGCGTCCGCGGCGAAGCAACACGCCAGAGGCACGATAGCTTTTACACAGTTCTCGTACATCTAGGAGTGGTGCGCTCGTGAACGCACCACTATTGCGGACACGGCCATGCGGTATCGCGTCAATCAACGCGCGGGTGTATGGATGCTGTGGTGCCCGTAGAACTTCCTGCGCGGTGCCCGACTCGACAACGCTTCCGAATCGCATCACCGTCACCTGATCGGCAATTTCTGCAACAACCCCGAAATCATGCGTGATG
>CAIYYA010000032.1 GCA_903930255.1 uncultured beta proteobacterium | reverse complement strand
GCACTTGATGAAATATTAAATCAATACTTATTAAAATTTGATTACTTATTTCATGCGGAGACTTTTAATATCGGCCCATTAACTTCTGGAGCAGTTTATGTGTGGCATTGTTGGCGCTGTATCAACTCACAACGTGGTTCCTGTGCTGGTGCAGGGTTTGGCTCGGCTCGAATACCGGGGTTATGACTCGTGCGGTGTGGCTGTCTACGCCAACGGTTTGCAGCGCGCGCGCAGCACATCACGTGTCGCTGAATTGATGACGCAAATCAGCATCACCCAACTGGAAGGCACAACCGGCATTGCGCACACCCGCTGGGCTACCCACGGCGCACCTGCGGTGCATAACGCACACCCGCATTTCAGTCACGGGCCAGGCGCCGATAGCGCCAGCAGACCCGGGCGCATTGCGCTGGTGCATAACGGCATTATTGAAAATCACGACGAATTGCGCGCCGCTTTGCAAGCCAAAGGCTATGTGTTTCAAAGCCAGACCGACACCGAAGTAATTTGCCACTTGGTTGACAGTCTTTACGACGGTGACCTCTTTGAGGCTGTCAAAGCGGCACTGCCTTCGTTGCATGGTGCCTATGCCATCGCTGTGTTTTGCAAAGATGAACCGCACCGCCTGATTGGTGCGCGAGCCGGCTCGCCGCTTATTTTGGGTGTGGGCGCAGATGCCCAATCGCATTACCTGGCCAGTGATGCCATGGCGCTGGCTGGTGTAACAGATCAGATCGTCTATTTGGAAGAAGGCGATGTGGTGGACATACAGCTGGGCAAATATTGGCTGGTGGACAAAGCGTTCAAGCCCTTATCGGCTGCACAGCGCCCGGTAAAAACCGTTCACGCGCACAGTGGCGCGGCAGAGCTGGGACCCTATCGCCATTACATGCAAAAAGAGATTTTTGAGCAACCACGCGCTATTGCCGACACCCTGCAGGGCGTTGATAGCATCGTGCCAGAGCTGTTTGATGGTGCTCAGGCCAGCGCTGCACGGGTTTTTAAAGACATCGACTCGGTGCTGATTCTGGCTTGTGGCACCAGTTATTACAGCGGCTGCACCGCCAAATACTGGCTCGAGAGCATCGCCAAAATACCGACGCAGGTCGAGGTGGCCAGCGAATACCGCTACCGAGACTCGGTGCCTAACCCGCGCACACTGGTTGTCACCATCACCCAATCTGGAGAAACCGCCGACACACTGGCCGCACTGCGCCATGCGCAAAGCCTTGGCATGACGCACACACTGACCATTTGCAACGTAGCTACCAGCGCCATGGTGCGCGAATGCGAGTTGGCCTATGTGACGCGTGCTGGGGTTGAAATTGGGGTGGCTTCAACCAAGGCATTTACGGCCCAATTGGCCGGCCTGTTTTTGCTGACCCTCGCTTTGGCTCAGTCCAAAGGCAGGCTCAGTGAGCAAGACGAAGCGCGTCACATCAAGGCCATGCGCCATTTGCCAACGGCTTTACAAGCGGTGCTGGCCTTGGAGCCGCAGGTGATTGCCTGGGCGCAGGATTTTGCCAACAAGGAAAATGCTTTATTTTTGGGACGTGGCTTGCACTACCCGATTGCACTCGAAGGTGCGTTGAAACTCAAGGAAATCAGCTATATCCACGCCGAAGCTTACCCAGCGGGCGAGCTCAAGCACGGCCCGTTGGCATTGGTCACCAGTGCCATGCCGGTTGTTACGGTAGCGCCCAACGACACTTTGTTGGAAAAGCTCAAAAGCAACATGCATGAGGTGCGCGCGCGCGGTGGCGTGCTTTATGTGCTGGCAGATGCCGATTCGCACATAGAGAGCGCCGAGGGCTTGCACGTGATCCGCATGCCAGAAAACTACGGAGAACTCTCACCCATGCTGCACGTGGTACCGCTCCAGTTGCTGGCCTATCACACCGCCTGCGCACGTGGCACCGACGTGGATAAGCCGCGCAATTTGGCAAAGTCAGTGACGGTCGAATAAGCTGGCCAACTCGGGGCGACGGATGTTGTTTTGAAATAATAAAGTTCTTTCCTTGGGTTGAGAAAGTGAGTTCGCCCTCGTGAGATTTTGTAAGGCACGATGAGCGTTTTTTGCGGATGAATAGTGACATAATTTCCAAATTGACCAATTAAAGCGAAGCGGTTTTTAAAAATCAACGTGAATGTTGCAGGTCAAATTTAACTTGGAGAAAAACATGTCAATGCGACTGGTCGCGACCTTAGCACTGTCTTTATCCTTGAATGGTTACTCATATGCTCAAGGAGTTTCTTACCGATTTTCCCCAGTAAACCAGTGGGACATTAATAAAACGGCGGCCTATTGGAATCCCATCATCAAGTATGTCAGCGACCAAAGTGGCGTGAACCTTGAGCTCAAAATCGGTCGCACTTCTGCAGATACCACTGCTTATGTGCTAGCCAAGGAAGTCGAGTTTGTTTTCAGTAATCATTTGTTCAGTCCTGAACGAGAAAAGCTTGGCTGGAAAGTCTTTGGGCGTCGCTGGACTCCACCCATTTACTCCCAGATTGCTGTCCCAGCAGATTCTCCGATCACAAAACTAGAAGAACTTAACGGCAAAGAGGTTGTATTTGCTGGACCAGAGGCATTTATTGGATACAAGGTTAGCTACAACCAATTGCTCTCCAAAGCAGTAGACGTCAAGGTGGTTTTTGCTGGAAACCAGAATGCGGCTTTTTCACAAATGTTTGCCGGCAAAGCGAAGGCCGTTGGGAGCAACTCGGCACTCATCGATGGTTACGCAGCACAAACCGGCAAACAATTTCGAGTTCTGTGGACATCCGAAAAATACCATGACCTCGCTCTGATGGCATCGAGTAAAGTGCCTGAAAAGCAAGTTCGCGCAGTAGCTTCTGCATTTATTGGCATGCATCGCGACCCCATTGGAAAAGCCATATTATTGAAGGCCTCTGAAGCGGTTGGACTCGATCCACAGGCCTATTTTTTACCGGCATCTGGCGACGATTATTCGTCTTATCGACGCTTCTATCAAACGGCACCCATGAATCTGCAGTGAGTTAAAGCGAGCATGAGCTTGGTTAAATTATTGCCGCAGTCACTGGTTGCTCGCGTCTACGCACTGTATTCATTTGTATTGCTGCTCTTCGTTGGTGTAGGTCTTGGGCTGTTTTTTCGATATCAATATGATCAGGTCATAGAGGATGTGCAGCAGTCAGCAACTATGCTGATAGAAGTGGCAGCGCAGACCATTACAGAAAGCGCTGTGATTGGTGACTACGATACGATCAAACGAACGTTAGACAAGGCCATCCTTCGATCACAGTTTTCAACTGCGACTTTTATCGGGATCGAAGGAGGCATACTTCGAAGTGAAAACGACACTAAGCAAGAAACGCCTGCGCCGGCTTGGCTATTGACAAGCGTTGAAATGCAACTCAATGACATCAATCGCAACATTAGCGCAGGTGGATTTGATTATGGTGTTCTTCGTTTAGTCTTTTCGGCAAACGTTATTGCTACCGAATTATGGCGAGTCATTCAGGCAGCAATTTTGCTGGCACTTTGTAGCCTGGTCGGCGGACTACTGGTGATATGGTTTCCACTGAAGAGCTGGCTTGGTACTTTAGACCGCGTACATCAGTTTGAACGTGATTTTCGAGAAAAAGGTACTTTGGCTGATCATGAATTAGTAGCTGATTTGCCCCTTGAATTTCGAGAAACATTTGCGGTTCTTCAACGCACTGCTGAAAGCCTGCGTAAAGAATTGGAAAGCCGCAAACAAGCCCAAAGATCGCTACAAACCGTTGTTTCTGGTCTGTTACCTCCATCATCCAATTCAAACGAAGCCGATAACGATGACATCTCGCAGCTATCAGAAACAATTTCCAAGCTAGTCAAAGAGCGCGAAGCCAGTCGCTATGAGTTGGAGCAAGCCAAGGATGCAGCTGTGGCAGCAAACTTAGCCAAGAGTACCTTTCTAGCAAATATGAGCCATGAAATACGAACGCCAATGAATGGCATCATGGGCATGACCGAAATCGTTCTTGACACAAGTCTTGATGCCAAGCAACGCGAATACATTGAAATTGTGAAGAGATCCGCCGACTCTTTGCTCGGAATCATCAACGACATTCTTGATTTTTCTAAAATTGAAGCCGGGATGCTCGTCGTAGAACGGATCTCTTGCGATTTGCGAAGAACGCTTGCTGAATCAATTCAGCCGCTTGCACTCAGGGCTGACGAAAAGCGAATTTCGTTGCGTTATGAGATGGCCGAAGATTTGCCTGCGACTTTCAACTCAGACCCGACACGACTTCGTCAGATCGTGATTAATTTGGTTGGTAACGCCATTAAATTTACCAAGCAGGGCGAGATTGTTGTGAACGTAGATTTGCAAGATTCAAAAGCTGGTCAGCGGGAATTGCATTTCGCTGTTCGCGATACCGGTATCGGAATCTCCCCCGAAGCACTTCAACACATTTTCAATCCATTTTCTCAGGCTGATAGTTCTACTACTCGCAAATTTGGCGGAACAGGGCTAGGACTGACAATCACCCGGCAGCTCATTGAACTGCTTGGGGGAAAGTTGTGGGTTGAAAGTCAAGTTGGGAAGGGAAGTTGCTTTCATTTCAATCTGCCGGTTGATGCAGCGGTCATCAATGAACCAGAATCAATAACAAGCCAAGCGGTAACTGACGAAATGCCCGTACAAGCAGGCTTGCAAAGTGGGTCGATTCTGCTTGTGGAAGATAACTTGGTTAACCAAATGATCGCAAAAGCCCTGTTGGAGGGTCGTGGTTACGGCATCACGGTCGCTGAAAACGGGCAAGAAGCTATCCAAATGTGGTCGGAACAAACCTTTGATGCCATATTGATGGACATGCAGATGCCCGTCATGGATGGCCTGGAAGCCACTCGAAATATTCGTGAGATTGAAAAGAATGAATCTCGCGTTCGTATTCCTATCATTGCCATGACGGCTAACGCCATGGAAGGCGACAAAGATATTTGTTTGAGTGCCGGGATGGATGACTATGTCACTAAGCCAATATCGCAAAAACATCTTTTCAATGTATTGCAGCAATTTGTCAGTAGCAGACATGCATCTGACACGATTATTGATCCGGCCTAATGATGTTTTAAGTTCCGATCGGGCTGAGCCTGTCGAAGCCCTTCGACCATTCGTCAAGCTCACGATCGGCCAAGCTCAGGGCGAACGGTTCAAACTGTATCGGGCCGGAGCAATAGGATGTTTTTTATTTTCTGATCATGCTGCAGGTTGCTCACACGCATATTTCAATCACAGGCTGTGGTGATTGGCAATAACGGATCAACGATGCGTGTGAGCCGCTTAGTCTCGGCCATTTGGCTTAACGTCGAATCCATTTGAGGATCACTTCAAACAGGTCGGCCGGTCTGACTGGCTTGGCCAGAAAGTCGTTCATGCCCGCGTCGTAGCAGCGATTACGGTCTTCCAAAAAGGCGTTACCCGTCATGGCGATGACGGGGACGCCGAAACCGTTTGGCAGGGTGCGTATCTGGCGAGTTGCATCGAGTCCATCCATGCGAGGCATCTGCATATCCATCAAGATCAAGTCGTAGCATTTGTCTTTAACCCGCTCAACGGCCTGCAGCCCATCTTCAGCAAGATCCACCACCGGCCAGATCTCCTGCAAAATGATGAGGGTAATTTCCTGGTTGAACAGGTCGTCCTCCACCAGCAATAACTTGCGATCGGCATAGTCGCGCGCCAAAATCGTTTCGGCTTGCAGGCTTGGCACCAGAGCCTGACTGATCGCCCCTTGCACTCCCAGGCCCAGTCGGGCGGTGAACCAGAACCTGCTCCCTTGACCCAATTCACTGGTGGCGCCTGCATCACCACCCATCAGTTGAGCCAGCTTTTTGGTAATAGCCAGCCCCAACCCTGTGCCGCCATACTGGCGGGTGGTGGTGTTGTCGGCCTGCTCGAAGGCAGAAAAAAGGCGTGACAGCGCGGCAGCCTCGATGCCAATGCCCTGGTCTTCTACCTCAAAGCGAAGCAGCGCGGTCTCAGCGTCACTTTCCAATAACTCAACATGAATGGTGACACGCCCTTTGTCTGAAAACTTGATGGCGTTGGAGCCAAAGTTAAGCAGTCCCTGTTGCAGCCGGGTTGGGTCACCGACAAAATTGTTGAAAGACAGTTGGTTATCTATTTCAATGTCAATTTTCCTGACCACAGCCTGTTGGCTGAGGATGGATACAACGTTGGCCACGATAGCCCCCACGTCCAAAGCCACTTCCTCGAGCGTGAACTTGCCCGCCTCGATTTTGGATAAATCCAATATGGAATTGATGATTTCCAACAGGTGTGCACCCGCTATTTCAATTTTTCCCAAGCGATCGTTTTGCACGGCATTGACACCCGATTTTCGGATCAGATGGGTCATGCCGGTGATGGCATTGAGCGGCGTGCGTATCTCGTGAGACATGTTGGCAAGAAAGGCGCTCTTAGCCGTGGTAGCCACTTCGGCAGTCGCCTTAGCCTCGAGCAGCTCCTGCGCGGCCCGCTTGCGATCGGTAATGTTCTGCATGAAAGAAATCATGCGCGGTGGCGTCAGGCTATCGCCCGCATGGTAATAAACCGTCATTTCGACAGGCACGTAGCTGCCATCGCGCTTAATCTGCTCGGTTTCAAATTTCAGAAAACCACTCTGACGGATGCGATCAGCAATTTCCCGGAAGGCCGCTTGCGGGAAATGCGGGTCGATATCGGACACCGTTCGCTGTAGCAACTCCTCCTGCGAATATCCGAGCAGTTCGGCAGCAAAGCGGTTGGCGTGGATAAAGCGGCCGGAGTCGAAATCCACCCAATGAATACCGATACCAACACTGTCCATGGCGAATTCAGTATCGCGCAGCTTGACGTAGCTGGCCTTCAGGTCAGCCGTGTTCTGCCTGACCCGCTCTTCAAGTTCTTCGTTGAGTTGGCGCAAATTTTGCTCGGCAGCCTTGAGCGGACCGACATCGACACCGACACCGACCAAAATGGGCTGCCCGCCCATTTCGATGCGCCGCCCAGTAAAGTAGTAGCGGGTGCGTTGACCATCCGTTGAGACGAGGTCAGCTTCGGCATCGCTTTTTCCTTGTACGAAGGTTTGCTGAATCCGCTCAATGATGTGAGCGCGATGCTCGCCTTCAAACAAGTCGGCGGCATTGCAGTGCTGAAGCTCCGCTGTACTGCGACCCGTTGCCCGTTGAAAATTGTGGTTCCAGAAGGTGAAAAAACCGCCTGCATCGAGGGCGTAGGAAATGCCCGGGATCGACTCCAGAATGGTGTCGCGCACCTGTCGCTCTTCTAGCAGCGCGAGCTCTGTTTTTTTGCGTTCAGTGATGTCATCATAGATTCCGAGCACCCCTGATACCTCACCTTGACCAACCCGCAACGGGACTATTGACGTTCTGACATAGATCACCTGTCCGTCTGGCATCGTTTGCGATTCTTCGTCGTTCAGCTTGGATAGGCCGGACTCCATCACCTGGCGATCATCGGCGTGATATCGATCAGCCTGGTTGGCCCAGTGCAGATCGTCATCAAGCTTACCGATCACCTCGTCGGGCGCGGATTTGCCTGCATCCCTGGCAAAAAGTGAATTACAGCCCAGGTAGCGAGAATTCTTGTCTTTCCAGAAGATGCGCAGGGGAACAGAGTCGATGACTGAGTCGAGCAGGGCTCGCGATTGGGCCAGTTCCTGTGCGGCTTCCTTTTGCACAGTGATGTCCTGAGCAACACCCAGCACACCGATGACGTTCCCGTCGGGCCCGTACATTGGCGTCTTGGTGGTAACCAGATAGGCGTGATGCCCGTCGCTGGCGTAGGTAATCCACTCTTCATTGACCGTCGGCTTGCCGGCGGCCATGGCGGCACGGTCATGGTCGCGGAAGAACTTGGCGAGATCCGTGGCGACGAAGTCGTAGTCGGTTTTGCCGACGATCTCACTCTCCAGATGCCCGAAGAAGCGTTCGAATTCGACGTTGCATGCAAGGTAAACCCCGTCGGGATCCTTGAGCCAGATGAGGTTGGGTATAGATTGAACCAGCGTCTTGAGGAGTGCCCGTTCCGCTTCGCGTGTCGCATTGATATCGATGCGCAACTGATCGGCAATCCTGCGAGAAACAAGTCGGGTTCCGAATAGCAATCCGACGAGGAAAGTCACGAGGAGCGTGGCCACGAAGGTAGATTGACGCAGCCATAAGTCGGTAATGTAGGTTTTTGGAATGCCAACCAGCAAAGTAAAACCATATTTTTCGCTGCGTTGGTAGGCGTAGATTCGGCTGACACCATCAGCCGTTGTTGCACCGCTTTGGTAAGTTCCACTCATCGAAGGCTGACTCAGCGCTTGTTGCAGTTCTTTGGAGAGACGGCTGTCGCCGATGGGTAGTGGCGGGGTTGCGTCAAAAGTTGTCCGCGCTATCACTTTCATGTTCTGATCACGCAAGCTGATTGCGCTGCCAGGCACAAGCTTGAACTGCTCGAACCGCTTTACCAGGTCATCAATGAATATCGACGCGTAGACGATTCCTGCAAATGACTGATCCGGATTATTCAGCCGGCGCGCCATCAACCAAATCCATTTCTGTGAAATTTTTCCAATCACCGGCTCTGAAATAACCATGCCCAGTTTGGGGTTCTCCATCAGTTGTTTGAAATAGTCGCGGTGGGCAAGGCTGGCGCGCTGAGTTGGATCGACGCCTCGGCCATAAACAGTCTCTCCTTCTGGGTTGGTTGCCCGCAATAGATCCATGTTCGAAAACCGGTCTTGCTGCTTGCCCAGGAATGTTGTCACGCTGTCGTAAGTGGCCTGGCTTGCCGAGAGTTGGCGTTCTGTCTCTTCGGCAGAAACCTGCAAAACGTAATCAATGCCTGCGACATCCCGTTCCACGATATTGGCTATGGAACGTGCCAGGTTTTGCACAATTTCTGATTGGTCATCGTGTGTTTGTCGATGCAGATAAATGATCGCTGCAATGGCCGCAATCGTGGCGAGCATGCCAATGCTCAGCGCTGCCGCCAACACGAGAGTCAACTTTTGTTTCATATCGGTTTTAAAAAGTTTCCGATGGTTCCCATGTTAAGCGGTCAATTTCATTGAGCACATAGGTAGCAGTATGGTAGCGAGGTCTATGTGCATTTTCGCAACAGCCAGTCAATGCATGTGTCATACGACATGGGCCGTGCCAGCAAATAACCTTGCACCACTTTGCCACCGCAGGCACGCACGATGTCCATTTGACTGGTGTTTTCAACACCTTCCGAGATCACACTCATCCCCAGACTGTGGCCAATGGCAAAAGCAATGCGCAAAACAGCCTCGGCCTTTTTTTCGGTATCTGCGCGTTGCACAAAACCGGCGTCAATCTTGAGTTCTTTGAAAGGCAAATCGACCAACTGCACCAGACTGGAGTAGCCAGTGCCAAAATCATCAATCGATAACACATAACCCATCAGCGACAAGCGTGTCAAGGTTTCCATCGCCAGTGTGCGCTCGGTCATTAGCCCGCTTTCAGTCACTTCGATGATCAAGTCTTGCGGCTGCAAGCCCTGGGCTTCTATCAATGCCTGCAAGCGCTCTGGCATTTCCAGGTTCATGGCCGTATCCATCGACATATTGATGGCCGCCTTGAGCAACAATCCCTGGGCACGCCATTTGGCCAAGTCGCACAGCACCTGACGTGCCATCGAAAAAAACAACTTATCGGACAGTCCCGCAGCTTCAATGGCCGGCACAAACAACGCAGGTCCAATCATGCCGCCAGACTCCAACGGCCAGCGCGCCAACGCTTCAACGCTGGTGGCTTGATTCAGGTCCATATCAACTTTGGGTTGATACCAGGGCACAAATTCATCGTTGTCAAGCGCCTGCTGCAGCCGTTGCACGGTCAAGGCCATCTCAATACACTTGGGTGGCAAACCACGGCTGCGAGGTTGGCGCTTGCTCAACAAATCACGCAATTGCGCTGCTGTGCAGGGTTTGTGAATCACCCCCAGCAAATCGAATTGATGCGCCTGCGCCAACCCGGCCGCACTACTTAAAATTTCGTCTGTAGCACTTGAGAGCAAAATAAACGATGCGGTCACGCCACGCTGCGCCAGGTGGCGCATCAGCACCAGACCGTCCATGCCGGGCATAGATAGGTCACTAATAATGACAGCAATGTCTGGCCCGTAACGATCAAGCAGCAGCAAAGCAGTCTCACCGCTAGCGGCCAACAGCACATCGGTCCAGCCCAGAGCCAGCAATTGCTCATTCATGAGCGATAACTGAAACTCGTCATCGTCCACAACCATAATCATGTTCACTGCCATTTTGAAAGCCTTTGGGTACACGCCTTTATTGTCTGCCTTTTGCTATTAATAGTGTAGCTTCTTAAGTATATTGGATGTTCGTTAAAGGGGTAAATTGTTGATATTTTTCTACGATGAATCAAACACACGATGGACTCAAAAGCTCTGGCAAATCGCCACACAATTCGTTCCAGTCTGCAAAATGCGAGCCCCCCAGTTGAGACGATACGCCTAGCTTATCTGCCAAATGGGTGGGCCACAAGGCATCTATTTGCTCTGGGCTGAGCGGCTCTTGCGTCACCCAGGCTTGCCAAGAGGCCAAAGCGATCAGGTCGGCCAGTGCGCAGGCTTGGGGCTTGTCCTGGCGCGTCTCGGCGGCACCTATCACTTGCACAAACAGCTCCGGAAATTGCCAGCGACGTGCTAATTCAGCCCCTACTTCGGCATAGTTAAAACTCAGTGCGGCTCGCTCGACAGCCAAGCGCTGCGGGGCAAAGGGGGCCGCTTGAGCGTCCAGTGCCAACATGGGCTCGGGCAAGCCCAGGCGCATCACCAACTGCCCGACACCGTGCAGCAAGCTCAGCGTATAGGCCAGCTCGCCATCGATCTGGGCTAGTGCAGCCCAGTGACGGGCCAGCACGGCGGTGCGTAAACTGTGCTGCCAAAATGGGCTGAGCAGGTGCTCTGGCAATTTGGCAAAGCAACTTATCAGCCCGATACTGATTACCAGTGAGCGTACATTGGTCAACCCCAGCAACTGCACCGCTTGGTGAGCGCTGTTTACCGCTTGTGGCGAGTGATAGCGCGCCGAATTGGCCAGACGCAACAATTGGGCGCACAGTGCGGGGTCGCCAGAGATCAGTTGTGCGAGCCCTCGCGTGCTGATGTCCGGGTTGCTAAAACTGATTAACAGCTCTTGCAACACCCGTGGAATGACGGGCAGGGTGCGAACTCTATCCAGCAATTGATCAGTGTTCATGTGAGAGCCCTTCCAGGTGGGCGTTAATATGGTGTGCAGCAGCAGCCAGTGCGCTTGCCAAGTCTGCCGCCAACGCGCTACAGGCGGCTTCATTTTTGGCGTTGCCCGAATTTTCCAGGCGTTGGCATAGCTCACCCAAAGCCAGTGCCCCGACTGAGCGGGCGGCTGATTTCAAGGCATGTGCCGTCATGGTAAGCGCTGTCAGATCCCCGGCCTGCAGTGCTGTGCTGATCTGCTGGCACTGCAGGTCGGCGTTAGGCAAAAACTTCTGCAACAAACGCTGGTGCACCTCAGGGTTATGGCCAACCATCATGTTGAGTGTGTTGGGGTTCCAGATAGCCAAGCTGTCAGCAGGTGCAGCCAGCAATGGCAGCGGCTTGCTATGGGTTGGTTCTGCGTCTGGCTGTGGTAGCCACTTGTGCAGCATGTCGCCAAGCTCGCGCATACGCAGTGGCTTGCATAAGTAGCCGTCCATGCCGCGGTCATGGCAACGCTCGGCTTCGCCTTGCGTGGCATTGGCCGTAATGGCAATGATGGGTAAATGCGTGCCCTGGGGTTCTTCCAGACGAATCGCGCCAGTGAGCTCAAAGCCGTCCAGATTGGGCATATGACAGTCCGTCAGTAGCATCGCGTAGCGGCCGGGATTGCCGTTGGAACCGCACCCGGCGCGCCACATGGCGAGCGCTTTCTCGCCATCGATCGCCATTTCGCAAGCGTAGCCCAGCAGGCGCAATTGCTCACTCATCACATCGCGGTTGGTTTCATTGTCTTCAGCCAGCAAAATCAACTGCCCTGATTGGGCGGCAGCCTCAACACTGGGCGCGATGCGTTTGATCGCACTGGCAGCCACTGCTGTGCCAGCCGCCAGCTCCGTGATGCTGATGCGCTGGCAAGCCAAAGCAACACCTTGTAACAGGTCGTGGTAAAGCAGCGGGCGAGCCAGGACTTCAATCACATGCGCCTCGGTGCCACTGGTTAGTCGGCGCACCAGGCGCACCACCCGGGTGTCGAGCGCATCCACCTTGCGTTGTGATGCACCGTGGTCAAGGCCAACCGCTTGCGTCAGGTCCAGTAGCAAAACCGTGTTGGGGCTTTTCTGGGCCAATTGGGACTGCGCTGCGGCCAGGTCAGGCAGCGTGGTGACTTGTGCTCCCACTGAGCCGAGGTAGGTTTGGAACAAGGTCAGGCAATCCAGGCAGGGGCTGACTGCCAGCACGTTAATGCCGTGCAAGTCTGGCAGCACACGCGCTGCGTGTCCTTCGGGCGGCGTGGTCGCCTGCAATGGCAACTCCACGGTAAATTCAGAACCCATACCAGGTGTGCTTTGCACGCTGATGCTGCCATGCAGCATTTCGACCAAGCGCTTGGAAATAGACAAACCCAAACCCGTGCCACCAAAACGCCGTACCGTGCTGGCATCGGCCTGCGTGAAGGGTTGAAACAATTTGGCCACCACCTCTGGGCTCATGCCAATGCCGTTGTCAATCACGCTGAGGTGCAGGCAGCTTGAGCCGTCCGGGCTTGTGTAGGGATGCACATGCAGCATGGCATGACCCACACGGTGCGCCACAAATTTAAGCGCATTGCCTAGCAGATTGAGCAAAATCTGGCGCAAGCGGGTGGGGTCACAAACGATCCACTCGGGCAGCTTGGGGTCAATAAACAAAGAAATCTCAACCTCTTTGCTGGCTGCTGCATTGAGCATGAGCTGCGCGACACCTTCAACCACGTCGCGCAAGGGGGTGGCAATTTGCTCAACGTCAAGCTTGCCGGCCTCAATTTTAGAAAAATCAAGGATGTCATTGAGAATGCTTAAAAGCGCCATGGACGAGCTGTTGATGGTGCTCAGCATGCGCCGCTGCTCAGGTGTCAGGCTGGTTTGCCCAAGCACATCGGCCATGCCAATCACGCCGTTCATCGGGGTGCGGATTTCGTGGCTCATATTGGCCAAAAATTCTGATTTAGAGCGGTTCGATGCATCGGCCTGCTGGCGCGCTGTGGTCAGCTCTGCGGTGCGCTGCTCTACCAGCAGCTCCAGCCCATGGCGGTGCTGCTCAAGTTCATCGGATAAGTGTTTTTTCTCGGTGATGTCTTCATAAACACCGAGGATGCCAAAAATGCTCCCACTGTGATCTCTCAGCGGAATTTTGGAGGTGCGCAGCCAAATCACTTGACCCAGTGGTGTGGTTTGCTGTTCGTCATAAAACAATTTGACTACGCCACTCTGCATCACTTCTCGGTCATCAGCGCGGTACAGTGCGGCTTGCGCTGCCCAGCCCATCTGAAAATCATCGTGGCCGATGACGTCAGCGGAGAATTGCTTACCAGCGTCCTGGGCGAAGGCGGTGTTGCAGCCCAGGTAGTTGAGGTGGCGGTCTTTCCAGAAGACGCGCATCGGGATGGTGTCGATCACGGCCATCAGTAGGTTGTGCGAATCGGCCAGGGCCAACTCGGCGAGTTTGCGCTCGGTGATATCTTGCACCGTGCCAATGGAACGCAGCGCTTGGCCTGACGCATCAAACTCAGTATGGCAACGTTCACTCACCCATTTGATGCGCCCGTCGGCCATTTGCAGGCGATGCTCAATTTTGTAGTCTGAGCGACTTTGCAGCGAATCGGTATAGGCCTGGTTGACGCCAGCTCGGTCGTCGGGATGAATAGCCGCCAAAAAAGCCTCGTAGCTGGGCGCAAAGCGCTGTGGATCGAGCTCAAACAAACGATAAATTTGTGCGCTCCAGTGCAATTCACCACTGGGCACGTCAAGCGTCCAACTACCAAGCTGCGAGATTTCTTGGGCTTCGTACAGGCTGGCGGCCAGTGCTTGTGTCTTCTGTTCGCTTCTGCTCAGCTCGACTTCGCGCTGCAACAGGGCGCTGGCCAGGGCATTGACACTGTGCCCCACCTCTTCTAGCTCATCACCCGAGGCGGGCGCGGGCAACGCCACATAGTTGCCCTGCTTGAACTGATGAATTTGCTGCATCAACTGCTTCAGCGGTTGCTCCAGATTCCGCCTGAAAACATGTCGCATGAAAAGCAGCATGCAGCCACCTATCGTGAGCAAGAGCAATAAAAATTGAAGATGCTGGTGATTGATCAGGGTGTTTTCACGGCTCTTGTCGAGAGTTACTGTGAAATACACCGCGCCATTGAGGGTGCTTTTTTGCATCACACCGAGGTATTGTTCGGCCGACTCAGACACTGTCAGCTCAATCCTGTCCGTATTCTGCTTGAGTTGGGTAGCCTTGGCTGCCAGCGGGCTGTCAAACGCCTGCGTGACTTGAATGCCCAAGACTTTGGATAAGTTTAGAAAATATCCACTGTCCAGCACATAGGAAAACTCGATATGACCCAGGTACCGTTGGCTCGCCGGATCAAAGACATTTTGATGGCTTCTGATCGCCAGCTTGTCGCCCATGTGCAGGTAGCTGAGCAGTGGCTCCAGCGCGTTTTTTTCTTTCGCCGCACGGGCCACATGCTGTTCATCAAGCTGATCGCTAAAAACGCTTGGACCGGGCAAAAACTCGAGCCCCGACTCTGACCGAATCATGGTTTGCGCGTGGCCGCTGGCAAAACTCAGATAGCCCAATTGGTATGCACCCGCCTGACGCCGTGCAAATGCCAGCAGCTCGTTGTTTTGGTCATAAATGGCCATGTCATGGCTCAGCGAAAATTTGACCCGGTCAAGCGCTTTGTTGGCCAGCGACTTTTTCTCCTCATCAATCAACGCCGTGTTGTATTGCGCCTTGTCTTGGTATTGGTTGATCAACTCGATCGAGGCTATGGACGATTCTTCGTGGCTGGCAAGATAGGCACCCGACTTAAGATCAGATTCAATGTTGTCAAAGTTGGTGCCCAGTTGCTGGAAGGCGTGCAGCATCAGGGTGCGCGTGTTGTCCAGAAAGCTCTGGCGCAACATCAACTCAAAATTGACTCCCAGTGCCAACACCGCCAGCAGCACGGCCAGCGTGACCCATAAAGACAGTTTGAGACCGAGCCGCAGGCCATGCAGACCGAGTCTCATGCGCTTAGTCTCATTTCATAGCTCAAGTAACGGGTGTTCGCAGTGCGCATCGCCAAGTGTTGGGTTCAAATCAAAAAATAGGTTTGACTTGGCTCACGTTGTCACGGGTGACCAGCTTGACAGCAATCTCAACATGCTCTGGCACAGGTGCTTTGACGAGCAGCTTTTTGGCAATTTCGACGGCCTTGGTACCGCCCAACGGAAATAGCACCGAGCCGGTTTGTGTGCCGGCTCGAATCGCCTCGCGCGCCTCGCTGGTGTAGTCGCAACCCACCGTGATCAGAGAATGGGGATCAATTTTGTATTTATTCAATGCCAATCGAACGCCGCTAAGCATGCTGTCGCTCTCGGCAAAAATGGCATCCACACGGATACCTTGAGCCAGCAGTTTGTCCATCTCGATGAGAGCGTCACGGCGCAGGTAGTTGCCCGTGCGTTTGATGACCTTGATGCCGGGGTGACGCAGCATCACGTCCATAAAACCCTGGCTACGCAAATGCGTCACATCGGCAGTTTGCAGCCCTTCAAACAGCAGCACCTGGCCTTGTCCATTCAGTTGTTTTGCAATGAACTCGGCACCAATGCGGCCAATTTGAATGTTGTCAGAGTTGATAAAGGTGCTGTAGTCACGGCCTTTAATGCCACGGTCAAGCACAATCACCGGGATACCGGCTTTCATGGCGCGGTTGACCACAGGCACTACCGCTTGCTCGTCATTGGTACCCAGCACCAAAATATCAACCTTTTGTGTGATGAATTGCTCAATTTGGTGAATCAGCAACGAGGTTTGCCCCTGCGCATCTGAATAAACAAATTTGAGCCCAGGCTCTTTTGCCACAGCATCGCGCACCTCATTCACCTGGGCTACCCGAAAATCGTTCTTCATCGTGTCTTGGGCAAAGGCAATCACCCGAATATTGGGTTTCGCGCTTTGCGCATTTGCACCCGTTGACAAACATAAGCTCAAAAATGAAACCAGAAGCATTCGAACGATGTTGGGCATGATAGGGCGCAGGCAAGGGTAAATGAGTTTGCGAGAGCCATCAGCATTTTAGGCTTGGGCATGAGTTGAAAAACTGACATGCCTGCGTCTTCCAGTGCGCGCTTGCGGACTTGCGGCAGCAGGTACAGCGCCACGGCAGTGCCGTCCGCCGTCCGCCGCTAGTCAGTTGCCTTATTGTTTGACCGCTTCGACCTGCACCACCAGGCGCACGGTTTTCGGAAAACCCCAGTCAATGCCGTAGTTCATGCCGTATTGGGTGCGATCCAGGGTGCCTTCAAAGTCGCCACCGCACACTTCGCGCTTGACCATGGGGTTGTCATAGCAGTTGAAGTTGTTGGCTTTGAGTGTTAAGGGGTTGGTTTTGCCCAGCAGCGTGAGTGTGCCGCTGACTTCGGTCACCTTGTCGCCGCTGAAGGTGAACTTGTCTGCCACAAACTTCATGCTGGGGTGCTTTGCGGCATCGAACAGGTCGGCACTTTGCAGATGGGTGTTGAAAGCGGCAAAACCGGTGTTGATGGATGCGGTGTCCACCACGATTTCAACCTTGCCAGTTTTTGCCGCACGATCCAATTGCACACTGCCTTCTTTTTTGTCGAAGCGTCCACGGTTGGTGCTGGTGCCAAAGTGACCAATTTCAAAGGTCACATAGGTGTGCGCCGGGTCAATGGCATAGCTCGCAGCTTGCGCTTGCACGGCACCGGTGAGCAGGGTGGCCGCAATGACCAAGGGGGTGAAAATTGAACGCATAAAAACTCCTGAAAAATAAAGAAAAACAAACACAACCAAAAAATTAAAGTTTGCCGATGCCGCTCAATGAAAATTTGAACTTGACCAACACATCGTCTGCCACCATTGAGGTGTCAGCCCAGTCGCCATCGCCAACCTTGAAGGCCAGTCGCTTGATGGGCAACACACCACTTGCCAGGGTAATAACACCGGTTTGACTCAAAGTTAAAGGCACCAGCACGTCGCGCACCTGGCCTTTGATGGTGAGTTGACCGGCCACTTCGTATTTGCCAGCGCCGAGAGCTTTGAAGGTTGACGAGGCAAACGTGGCTTGCGGGAACTTGGCTGCGTTAAACCAAGGCGCTTTGGGCAACTCGCTGTCCATCTCGGGTGCACCCAGCGTGCCGCTGCCCATGTCAACACTGAAGGTCACTTTGCTGTTGCTCAGCTTGGCCGCATCAAAACTGAGCTGGGCGTCAAATTTTTTGAAGTGCCCGTTGATCGGCACGCCCATTTGTTTGGCGGCGAAAGTGAGTTCGCTTTGTGTCGCAATCAGCTTTTGCTGGGCTGCAGCCGGCACCACAGTGCCTGTTAGCAGAGTCAGGGTTGCCAGTAGTTGTGAAATTCTCATGGGTTTGCTCCAGTCAGGAAAACGTTGTCAAAATCAAATCAGCTGCTGCGCTGCCCTGGCAACATGCGCTGCAGCAGAGCGTCGCGGTCAATCCAGTGATGCTTGAGAGCCGCTGCTATGTGCAAGCCAGCCAGGCTCATCAACGCCACAGCAGACAGTTTGTGCAGGGGCTTGATCAGTTCGGCTAAAGCCTTGTCGGCAGGCACCCAGTCAGGTAGCGCGATTTGGCCAAACCAGACAATCGGAAATCCCGCAGCCGAGCTGTAAGCCCAGCCAACTAATGGCACGACAAAAAACAAGGCATACAGCAGGTGGTGGGTGGCGTGGTAAGCGCGGGTTTGCCAGCCCGGCATGGCTTGGGCAATAGCACTTGGCAGCGCGGGTGGGCGGTGCGTGAGCCGCCACAGCAGGCGTAAAACGCTCAACAGCAAAAAGCTGATACCTGCCCATTTGTGCCAGTTGTAAAGCTTTAGCCGCCAGGGTGAAAAGGGCAGATCAGCCATATAAACACCCAGCACAAACATCAGCACAAGCGCCAGCCCGAGCAGCCAGTGCAGGGCGATCGCCACGCTGCTGTAGCGGTCTTGGCGCAAAACCGGATTCAACGAAGATGCCTTCAAAATATCGCTCCAAACAAGTGGTTATCAGGGTAAACCCTGTGTTATGACCAGAAGTTTAGAGGCGAGTTAGTGCAAACTGATTCAATGCAGTTGATGGCATTGTTCAATTATTTTGAATTGACTAAGGTTCGGCTGGCGCGGCGATCGGTTGCACGGCAGCAACCCGCGCCTGGTGAATAAATTCACCCACTTTTTTGCCACTTGCGCCCGCTAACATTGCGTTATCAGCTATATCTTTGGTAGCAATTGATTGTGCCGCAACCAGTGCAGCAAGCAGCAGCTGACGCTGGGGGTAGGCCGACTCAGCGTGCCCCAGCCGCCCACGCGCGTCACATTCGCAAGCCAGCAAGATATCGGCAAAACGCTGGGGTTTACGCAAGGCATCGCAGCGCTCAAGCAGGCGCACCAGGGCGGCGGCATTCAGCGTGCTGGCTCGGTGGATGTTGCTGTGTTCGCGTGCCATCACCAGGGCGAGTTCGCGGCATTCGGTGGGAATGCGCAGGCGTTCGGCCATCGGTTTGAGCTGTTTCACGCTACGCTCTTCGTGCCCCAGATGGCGCGGCAAGATGTCGCTTGGGGTGGTGCCTTTGCCCAGGTCGTGAAACAGGCAGGCCACCCGCACCGCCAGCGCAGCTTGCAGCCGGGCGCTCATGTCGAGCACCATCATCACATGCACAAAGGTGTCGATTTCGGGGTGGTAGTCGGCACGCAGCTGCACCCCGCGCAAGCGCGCCACTTCGGGCAGCAGCGTGCCCAGTGCGCCAACGTCGTGCAACACATCAAACAGGCGTGAAGGGTTTGCTTCCATCAAGCCCTTGGCCAGCTCTTGCCAGACGCGCTCGGGCACCAGGTGATCGACCTCTCCGCAGGCAACCATGCTGCGCATGAGCTGCTCTGTTTCGGCTGCAAGCGTGAAATGGGCAAAGCGCGCGGCAAAGCGGGCAACCCGCAAGATGCGCACCGGGTCTTCGCGAAAAGCCGGGCTCACATGCCTAAAAATAGCCGCACGTAGGTCTTGTGCTCCGCCGAAAGGGTCGATCAAATATTGTGCATCAAATTGACCGTTGGCGCTTATGTGGCGTGCGTCAACAGCTATCGCATTGATAGTGATATCGCGACGTGCCAGGTCTTCTTCGAGGGTGACTTCTGGCGCTGCGTGGATGGCAAAGCCGTGGTAGCCCGGAGCGGTTTTGCGCTCGGTGCGCGCCAGTGCATATTCTTCGTGGGTTTTGGGGTGCAAAAAAACCGGAAAATCTTTGCCCACTGGCACAAAACCCTGGGCGATCATCTGCGCTGGTGAGCTGCCAACCACCATCCAGTCGCGGTCTTGCACGGGCAAGCCCAACAAAGTATCTCGCACGGCACCGCCAACCAGATAGATTTGCATGGCAGTCTGCTATTTAACGTGAAACACCGTTCGTGGTGAGCTTGTCGAACCACCCTTCGACAGGCTCAGGGCGAACGGTTTCATGAATCGGGGTGTCGTGAAAAAACATGGCAGTTAGGGAGCCAACCGGTAGGGTTCTTCGAAGGCCAGAAAGTCGTGCTCGGCCTGGGCCTGGCTGATCCAGGCTTGCACGCCAGGCAGCGCACAGACCCGCGCAACGTAGGCGGCGATGTCTGCAGGCACGGGCAGTACGTAAGTTTTTAGGCGTGTGCAGATCGGCGCAAAGTAGGCATCGGCCACGCTGAAGTCGCCAAACAGCAGTGGCCCCTTGTGGTCGTTTAGCAAGGCTTGCCACATGGCAATGAGCCGAGCCACGTCAGCGCGCACACTCGGCTGGTCGCGCCAGATCAGTGCGCCTGTTTCGGGCAAGCTGGCCTCGATGTTCATCGGACAGTGCCCGCGCAAGCCCGTAAAGCCGCTGTGCATTTCGGCGCAAATGCTGCGTGCCCGCGCCCGTGCCGCTTTGTCAGCAGGCCAAAGGTGTTTTTCGGGAAACTGCTCGGCCACATATTCGGCAATTGCCAAGGTGTCCCACACCACCAGGTCGTCATCCACCAGCAGCGGCACTTTGCCCGTGGGCGAGAGCGCCTTGAGTGCCGTTTTAAACTGCGAGTCGGGCGTGAAAGCGTCAAAACGCAGCATCACTTCTTCAAACGCAATGTCGGCTTGCCTGAGCAGCACCCAGGGGCGCATCGACCACGATGAATAGTTTTTGTTGCCAATATAAAGTTTGAGCATAGAGGTGCCTTCGATGCTAGGGTGGGGGTGTTTCAGGGCAGATCGGTGTCGGGCGCTGGCGCACTGGTGGTGCGCGGGCCGATGCTGCCGAGCCGGGTTTTAAGTGATTGTGTCTGGCCGCTGATCATGGCAGCATAAATGGTGGTGTTGGCCAGCACTTTTTTGACGTAGTCGCGGGTTTCGGCAAAAGGCACGTTTTCTGCCCAGATGGCGGCCTCGAGCACGGGCGCACCGGCTTGGCCACGCCAGTTGCGTGGGCGGCTCGGGCCGGCGTTGTAAGCCGCAGCGGCCAAGGGCATGGAGCCAGCAAAGTCGTCCAGCACCAGCTTCAGGTAACCCGTGCCAATGGCGATGTTGATGTCACGGTCGTTCAGGAGTTGTGGTTTAAAGCCCGTCATGCCGATTTTTTGGGCAGTCCATTTGGCGGTTTTGGGCATCACCTGCATCAGCCCGGATGCCCCCACCCCGGAGCGTGCGTCGGTGATAAAGCGGCTCTCTTGGCGGATCAGGCCATAAACGTAAGCTGGGTCTAGCCCAATGGCGCGACTGCGTTCAAGCACCGCTTGCCTGTGTGGCATCGGAAAACGCTGCGCCAGGTCGATGAAAGTGCGCGTGCGTTCGCTGGTGTTGATGCAGCGATCCCACACCTCGTGCTGGCAGGCCAGGTCGGCAGCGGCGTAAAGCTCGCGGTCGTTCATGCCACCGGGGGCGTGCAGATTGGTGTGGTAGTTCCACTCGCGCACACCCTCGGTGCGCAGCCCCAGGGCGATGGCGGCCAGGGCGCGCTGCAAGCCCGGGTTGTTGCGCGCAGCGGCTTTTTCGCTATCAGTCAGCGCCTCGGGTTGGGGTGGTGGTGCAATGGCCAGCCCCAGCGCTTCTAGCGCCAGCATTTCGTAGAAACCACGCACACTGGCAATGCTTTGCCAAAGCTGCAGAGCCTGGGTTTTGTCGGCCTCTGAGCTGGCCAGCGTGTGCATGGCGCGGGCACGCCAATAAACCCAAATGGCCTGGCTGGCTTGCGCCTCGCTCATGGCTTGCACTGCCGTGTGCACCTCGCGCCAGTTGAGTTGGCGCAGGGCGGCTCGGGCGCGCCAGGCCAGCTGCTCGTCGTTCATGGCACTGGCACTGCCCTGAACAAAGTAGGGTAGCGCCCGGGTGCTGAGCTGTTGTGCGGCTTGCATGCCAATGCTGCCCCAAGCCCAGCCCAATTGCTCGATGCTGAGTTGCGTTTGCCAGTGCTCTTGCAGCAATTGGGCGGCCCGGTCGGCGTCGCTGTTGGCGAGCTGGATCAGCGCCAGCAGCACCAGCTCTTGTGTCAGGGCTGTGTTGCCCGGTGTGCGCTGCAGCAAAAAGCGCTCGGGTCGTGCGATCAGCTCAGTGAGCGTGGCGCCCTGCTGCGCAGCCACGATGTCGAGCGCTCTGTGCGCTGCGCTGTTGCGCCGTGCCTGCAGCGCCAGCCGCACTTTGCGCCACACCACTGCATCGCTGAGCTTGCCACTGGCGTGATGCAAACGCGCAGCCAGCAGGCAACCGTCGTCCGCTTCGCGTTGCGCCAGCCACTGGGCTTTAACTTCAGTGGCCATGTCAACGCCGGTCAGGCTGTGCTCCATGGCCAGCGTGTAGCAGCGCACCTCGCGGTCGTCGTTCATGCGGAAATTGGGCGCTTCGAGCACATAGCGCGACCAATCGCGGCGCTGCCCCAGCAGCAGCAACCAGTCGTTGCGCAGGCGGTCTTCCTGGTAGGTGCCGGCGTAGCGCTTGAAAAAAGCCGTTACTTCGTCGGCACTGGCACGCTCGAGCCGCGCGCGCAGCTCCCAATAGGCGGCCCAGGGTGTCAGCACGTGTCCTTGGGCGCGTGGCAGCAGTTCGCTTAAAAGTTTCGCGTTGTTTTTGCCAAAAGCCTCGCTCATGCGCACGATCACATCATCGGTCGGGCTGGGTTTTGTGGTGGCAGCTGCGGCTGGCGGAAAATGGCACAGTGCGGCAAGCACGCCAATTGATGTCAAAATGGTTCTGAACTGCATAGCGAGATTATCCCGGATGAATAACGCTGACGACCCCACCGCCCTGGACAAAAAGCGCTTGCGCCAACAGTTGGTGGCGCAACGCCTTTGCCTGCCCGACCGTGCCCGGCGTGTGGCTGCTTTGCAGCAAGTGCTGCGCATCTGGCTATTGGGGCGACCCGATACGGTGATTGGCGCCTATTGGCCGATCAAGGGCGAATTTGACCCGTTGCCTGCGCTGCACCGCTGGAAAGAAGACGGCGAGCTGATCGAGCGCCCACAGCGGCGCATCATCGGGCTGCCAGTGGTGGACAAGGTTCACAAAACCATGAGCTTTCATGCCTGGTATCCGGGCTGCCCCATGGAAGAAGACGCCTATGGCATACCCAAACCCAAGGGCACCGAGCTGATTCAACCCACGTTGCTGTTTGTGGCGTGCGTGGGCTACGCAGCGGGTGGCTATCGCCTGGGCTACGGCGGTGGTTTTTATGACCGCACGTTGGCGGCCATGGCGCCCCGGCCATTCAGCGCCGGGCTGGGTTTTGGCACCGGCTTTTTGCCAGACTTTGAGCCCGAGGCGCACGATTTCCCGATGGATGCCATTCTGAACGACCATGGTGTGGTCTGGCCGGTTTGATGGGGTGGCCCGAGCCGGCGCAGCGCGTGGTGATCGACACCAACATCGTGCTCGATGCCTTTGTTTTTGCTGACCCTGCGACGCTGCCATTAAAAGCAGCACTGGCAGCGCGCCAGTGGCACTGGATTGCCACGGTGGCCATGCGCGATGAGTTGACCCGTGTGCTGAGCTATCCGAAGATCGAGCAGCGTAGGGCGTTTTACAAAATCAGTGCGGCACAGGTACTGGCGCAGTTTGATGCACAGGCCTCTTTGGTCGACGTTGCAGCCAAAGCCAGCGTGACCTGTCGTGATCCCGACGACCAAAAGTTCATCGACCTGGCAATAGCCCATCAAGCTTTGTTATTGAGCAAGGATAAGGCAATTCTTTGTATGAAAAAAAGACTTCTGAAGCTTGCTGTGCGTGCGCAAGCAGCTATTAAATTTGACGGTGCAAGTGATGCAAAAATTCAAAATAAACAGCAGCCATTCGCAGCCAAGGCGCAGCTCTAATAAAGCCCAACAGCGGGTTGGGCGGGTTGCCCGCGCCATCGTTATAGCCCTTGTTCAGCGGCAAAAACCAAGACGATTGGCCTGCCAACTGCGTGCAAATGCGCACCTCACTGCCGGCCACCGCACAGTGCACCACGCAGCGGCCAAACTCAAATAGTTTTCACGCGGGTCGCGGTCGCGCTTGCCGACTTCGCTATTCAGGCGCGTCAAGAATTTGATGCGCTTGATGTCCTTGGCTTCATGGGTATCTTGCATGGCCAACTTTTTCAACACCTCGGGCTGGGTGGCGCACAAAAACGCAAACAACTGGTGCACATCCAGCGCCTGAGCGCGGTCAAAATCTTTGGGGCTGCCTGCCAGATAGCCGGTGCCACCCAAGGGGGTCATCATGCGCGAGGCCATATCGGGGTGGGTGCGCTGCCTGTGCCCACGGGTGCTGTGGGCGGCAAACCGTCGGTGCCGGTCATGTGCCGGATGATCAGGGTTTCTAGCCCCTTTTTTTATTCCTGCCATTAGACCTATCAGTTCAAAGCTTGTGGAACACCCTTGTCTGAATAGACGTAACCCAGCAGCGCCATGGCGTTTTCAATCGCCGTGCTGGCAAAGTCGGTGCCTTGAAAGAACAGCGGCAGCGCCGTCTCTTTGGCCAGCGCGTAGGTAAACAGGTCGCCCAAGTTCAACCGGGCTTTGGCATCCACCTTGTGGTGGTGGCGCTCAGCCCCGACCACAAAGTGCGGCAAAGAGTCTTGGGTGAAATCTACCGTCTCCACTTGCAGCGCTGCCAATAAGGCTTCCACTTGCTGGGCACCTCCCAGCCCTTTGGCATTGAATGCTGCCAGCCATGCCTCAGCCCGTGTGGCCGCGCCAATGTAGAGTCGGTTGGTCTTTTGAAGCGCGGTGATGAACAGCGGTGCCGCTGGCTCGCCCATCAGGATGCACATCAGCGCCGACGAATCGACGACGGCCTCGTCCAGTGTCGTGCGCGCTGTGGCCTGTGCAGCCGTCATTGGGGCAGGCCAGAGGGGTCATACAGCGCTGCATTCAGGGGCCGTGCGTCCAATACCGGCAGGGCGTGCATGGCTTGCAAAATGCCTGCAATGGACTGGCTATCCCGCGCAGACTTGCCCGCCGTGTCGCGCAGGCTACGGGCTTCTTCCAGCAGGCGGATGGTTTCCTTGTTCATGGAGCGGTGGTTGCGTAATGCCTCCGCCGCCAGCCAGCCTTTCAGATCGGAAGGAATCTTTTTGATTAACAGCGTTGCTTCGGTCATGGCGAGCCTTATGGGTTGCATTTAGATAGTCAAATGGTATCTATCGACGATTTGAATGTCAAGCTATGTGCCAGAGACTCACCCCGAGGGGTGTCGATCAATGCCGAAAATGCTACATTTATCATAGCTTCTTAGGCGCGTTCTGCGAGGGCTACAGGCATAAATGATCCATAGTTCTTGTTAAACCACCTGCCAACTCAAGCTTGCAGCGCGTTTGCGCACTCGGCTTCATCGTCGCCGTCGAAATCGTCACTGTCGTCACCGGGGGCATCTGTTGCCAGCGCGCCAGGTTGGCTGGCGAAGGCTAGCTCGTCCTGCGGCAAAGCAGCAGCGCGCGCATCGAGCTTGCCGGTCACCTCGTCGGCGACCATGCGGGTGCGGTACTCGCGCAGCAGGTCGATTTCGCGGTTGATGCGGGAGATGGTGGTGTTCAATACCTGTGTCTTGCTGTCAACAAACGATTGAATCGCCAATTGTTCTGCCCGGAGTGCCGTCGAGGTGACAAACTGGTCTGCACTGGCAATAAATCCACGGTTCTCTTGCGAGCTATTCAGCCACGCAAAGGTGCCACCATTCCAGTAACCTGGGTTAGCCCGCGAAGGGGTTGTCCAATTATTTTTGGCTGAAGATCATTGCTAATCTAGATTTTTTTGCAAAAAACAAGTGGCTAAAATTTATGACTATGGCACTATTCAAAGGCAAATTCAGATCGCACAGCGCATTGCTGCTGGCTCTTTGGGTTTTTTGCTGTCTGATGAGTGGCTCGCTTCGTGCAGAGCCCCTTGACACCGTGCGGCTGCAGCTAAAGTGGCAACACCAGTTTCAGTTTGCTGGTTACTACGCAGCGGTCGAAAAAGGTTTCTACCGCAATGCCGGGCTCGATGTGTTGATCACGCCCAGTGAGCCGGGTATTGATCCCACACGCAACGTGCTCGACGGCAAGGCCGAATTTGGCGTTGGCACCACCGATTTGCTGCTGCTGCGCGAAAAGGGCGAGCCGGTGGTGGCGCTGGCTGCCATTTTTCAGCATTCGCCGCTGGCGCTGATGATGCTGGCCAGCCAGTCTATCCAAACCCTGCACGACCTCGTCGGACGGCGTCTGATGATTGAAGCCGGGTCGTCTGAGCTGCTGGCCTATCTGCGCCGTGAAGGCATACCCGAAAACCGCTTTACCAGTGTGAGCCACGATTTTTCGAGCCGGGATCTGGTGGCGCACAAGATTGATGGCATGTCGGTTTACACCACCGATGAGCCTTTTGAGTTGTCGGCTGCCAACCAGCCTTACGTTCTTTATTCGCCCCGTGCGGGCGGCATTGACTTTTATGGCGACAACCTTTTTACGACCGAGCAGCAAATAGCCCAACACCCGCAGCGGGTGCGTGCTTTTCGGGCTGCCAGTGTGGAGGGCTGGAAATATGCCATGGCGCACCCCGACGAAATCGCCCAGCTGATTTATCAGCGCTACAGCCAGCGCCACAGTCTGGCGCACCTTCAGTTTGAGGCCAGACAAATGGTTACGCTGTTGAATGCCGACGTGGTCGAACCCGGCCACATGTATGCCGGTCGTTGGCAGCATATTGCAGCCGTGTATGCCGAGCTGGGGCTGCTGCAACCCAATTTCAAACTGGGTGGGTTTCTCTATGACCCGTCGCCCGAGCAGCCAGATCAGTCCTGGTTTTATGTGATTTCTGTGGCGTTGTTGGCACTGCTGCTCGTTGCCAGCGCCACCATTGTTTATATCGCCCGGATTAACCAGCGCTTCAGGCTTAGCAACCAGCGCTGGAACCAGTTGTTCAACACCTCACCACTGGCCATTGTGGTTTTTGATGAGTTTAAAAAAATCATCGCCTGGAACAAAGCGGCAACCAGCATTTTTGGCTGGTCTGAGCCAGAGGCTTTGGGGCGCAACATGCTGGACTTGCTGGTGCCCCAGAGCGAACAAGCCCATGTGCAACGTGTGCTTGACGAATCCAACCCTGCCAACCCGACCCAGTCGGTCAATGCCAATCACACCAAATCCGGCTCCATCATCACCTGTGAATGGCATAACACCAGTTGTTATGACCAAGACGGCGAGCTGAGTTGGTCTATTTCTTTGGCGGCCGATGTCAGTGACCGCATGGTGTCGCAGCAGCGCTTGAATCAGGCCAAAGACATGGCCGAGCAGTTGCTCGCTGACCAGAAGCAGTTTTTTAGCATGGTTTCGCATGAATTTCGTTCGCCCTTGAGTGTGATCGACTCAGCGGCACAGGTGCTGCAGGTGCGCTGCGAACAAGAATGCGGCTCCAGTGAGGTGATTCGCCGAGTGCGCCGTGGCGTCAGGCGGCTGTCTGGTTTTGTCGATAACTGCCTGGCTGAAGACCGGCTTGGGCGCATCGGACAAGTGGGCATTTCGCTCCGAGAAAAATTAATTGATCTCAAGCGTCTGCTCGAGTCTGCGGTGAATCAGGTCGCCTTGGACTCGCCGCGCCATCGAATCCATCTGGAATGCCCGCCCGAACTCGACTCGTTCAAATCCGACCCCGAGCTGTTGTCGATCGTCTTGACCAATCTTCTGGGCAATGCGTGCAAATACTCCAGCTCGGGCAGTTCGGTTTGGCTGCGTGTGACGCGCGAAATCGATGGCGCGCTGCTTTTTGCGGTCGAGGATCAAGGTGTTGGCATCGAGGCAGCCGATATCGACAAGGTTTGCCAGCGCTATTACCGTGGCAGCAATAGCGCCAGTGCCAGCGGGGTTGGCTTGGGGCTGTTTTTGGTCGATCGCATCGTCACCCAGTTCGGTGGCCAGCTGAAAATAACCAGTCAAATCGGCGTTGGCACCACGGTGCATGTGCGCCTGCCACCGGCAGAAACGGCATGAACGCAAAAGCCCGGGTCGCGGTGATTGAAGACGATGTCGATCTTTGCGACAGCACGGTCGATTTTTTGGATGCCAAAGGCTATCACGTGTGGGGTGTCAACACGGGGGTTGAGTTTTTCAGGCGCATGCTCGGTGAGCCCGTTGATGTCGTCATTCTGGATGTTGGGCTTGGCAAAGAAAGCGGGCTTGATATTGCCAGCACGCTGCATGCCAGCAGCAACATGGCCATCATCATGGTGACCGCCTTGGGGCAGCTGGAAGATCGAATCGTGGGGCTGGCCAGTGGTGCCGACACCTATTTGGTGAAGCCGGTGAATTTTCTAGAATTGGTTGCCAATATCGAAGCTGTATTCAGGCGGCTACAACATTCAATACCCCAAGAAGGCGTCAGGCCGTGGCTACTTGACACGCAAAAGTGGCTCTGGCTCCCCCCCCCCCCACGCGGGCGATCAGCGCAGCCTTCAGCTCACCGCCAAAGAATATCAATTGGTGTATTGTCTGGCCGAAGCCAAGGGTGGCTGCGTCAGCAAATCAGCGTTGAGCCACATCCTTAACGGGCATGAACATCACCTGGGATTCAACCGAATAGATGTGCTGCTGTCGCGTCTGCGAAAAAAATGCGAAGCATCACTGGGTTTGCCAACACCCATCAAGGCCATACCGGCGCTAGGGTTTGTCTTGACTGTGGACTGCAGGCTGGTTTGAGCCGAGAAAAACCATTAGCTCCGTTCACCCTGAGCCAGTCGAAGGGCTTACAAGGCACCGACCGATCGTTAAACTCACGACTGGCCGAGCTCAACTCGAACGGTGAATTTTCTTATGAACAATCTCGGTTGAGGGCTCATAGCCTATCGAGCTAAGTGGAAGAAACATGGAGGACGGCTCTGGAGCCTTGTTTTCATCAAGCAAAGCAAACCCCAACTTTTGATAAAACCCCAGCGCCAGCGGATCTGCATCAAGGTACATTCCAAAGCTACCCATTTGTTTGGCGATAGATCGCATGACTGTCAATGCGTGCTTCATCAACATCGAAGCTAAATTTTGTCCCTTATATCGCTTATCTATCCCCAACATAACCAGCCGTGAACACGGAGTTTTGCGTGGTAGTGAACCCAGCTCTAGGGATGACAACAGCGCCACATCAATCATGTGTTGGGCAATGGTGTAAAAGCCCACGAATCGATTCATTTCATCCGCATCCGTGAGAACGTAGGCCACGCTCAGACTTTTCTTGACCTGCGGTTTCAGGCTGTTATGAACGAACGAACTGATGACGGTATGTTCACAGTCAAATTGCTTTTGCCCGGTGTAGATTAGTGCAGGGTTGTACAGTGATAGCTCGACATTCATGGTTTGCGCACTGCAAAGTCTGGCAGCGCCATCAAATCCTGCATGGTTTGGGTGGGCTGATTCTGTGCCTGAAGCAATTGCACAAGCGCCAGTTGCCCTTGCCTGGCAAGCGTGATGCTGGCATGTTCACTGAGCACCTTGCGGGCTTTTTCAATGGCTGGACCGAGCACAAAAGATGTCAAGTCCAGTCCATCCAAGGCAGCCGCCCGACCAAGCATTTCCTTCATTTGGCTGGTGGTTTTGAGTTCCATGCGTGCTTGGCGAAAGTTTTGTGCAACGGCTTCCATAACAACAACTCCTGGGTAGATTTTGCAAATTATACGGCTAATATCCGTATAAAAACTCACTAGAAGCGCTGTCGCCCGAGATGCTTTGGCTTTCCCACCTCGGATTGCACAGCGCCATTATTTCTGGCCAGCTACCAGACGCAACATCCAGGTGGCACCGTCAACTTCGACGGTCAGAACCAGTGGCAAGGCTTGCGCTGGGACATTTTTAGACTGCAATGTATTGGTCGTTGTGTTGAACTCTAACCAAGACGGCAGCTCGCCACCATCGACCGTGCGCACCACAGACGGCGTGTGAACCATGCGCGCGCTGGTTTGATCGGCCAACTGCGCCAAAGGCAACTCGAAGCTGCGCCCTTCGCTGACCAGTGGCTCAAGCCACGGATGTCCGTCCGAAACCCCAAAAGCCCAGGGCAGGATTTTGCTGTTGGCAGCCAGGGTGATGCCGGTATCGTTCACCGATGGGCGCGGCGCTGCCGGAATTTGGCTTGGCTGCACGGCAACTGGCTTCACCAGGTGATTGGTGGTGACGGCGACCTGAACATCGATCACTTGCTCTTTGGTTTGGGTGACTTCCGAGTTGATTATCAGACCCTTGGGCGCATTCACCGCCGATTTAATCAGGCTCACGCTGGTGGGTATATTTTGCAGACTGGCTTTAATGCTGCTTGGTCCACCAAAATACAGCTGCGCACCACTCACCTGGCGCACCGGGCCTGCGGTGCTGCTCAAATGCGCCTCGCCTGTCACTTCCATGTCACTCAGCAACAACTCACCCTTGCCAGCAACCAGGTTCAGGCTGGCCGCTTTGACTTTGAGCGGGCCACCCAAGGCATTGTCCGGATGCGCCAAATCTACCGATTTGCCGGTGGCCGTGATGGATGTGCCGCCACTTGCCGACACCGCTGCAATCTGGCTGACAGGCCCGGCACTGCTTACGTCCAAATTGCCAGCGCTGTTGATGGCACCCAGCACCAGCGGCTTGCTGGCTTGACTGATCTGGATGTCGCTGCCAGTCAGGCTGACGGCTTTGTCAAACTGATTGTTGGCGCTATTGAGATGGATGATTTGGGGTGAACCGTCCTTGGAGGCATTCACCGAAGTTGTGCCTGCCACCACCGCACTGCTGTCTTTGGCCTGCGTGATCTCGCCTTGTGTGGTCACAATCTTCAGATCACCGCTGGCTCTGGTGTCACCCAGTGTGAGCGGGCCGGCTCCCTCGGTGAGGGTGATGTTGCGGCCGCTGATGCTGACCTTGCCAGCAAAGCGGTTGCGTGCGGCATCCAACACCACATCGGTGCCGGCGCTCGCTACCAGATCACCCAGCACAGTGAGTGTGCCTGTGGGCGTTTGCGATATCGAGCCCGAAGACTGGATGTTGGTTGTGGATGTGGAGCCAACGTTTGACAAAATCACATCACCCGCAGCAGTTGAAATATCAATGGTTTTGGCCAACAGACTGGTGACTGTCAGATTGCCTTGCACCTGGTGAATGGTGGCATCACCACCGATCGAAATGCGACCACCGCTTTGGATAAAGCTGTCGGTTACCGTCAGTTTTCCGGTGCCCTTGAGGGTGCCATCGGTCTGGTTCAGGCGCGTGAGCTGCGACATCTGCGAAACATCGAGTGTCCCACTCGTGATCTTCAGACCGCCGCCGCTCAAACTGTCGAGCAACACCGGCTGATCAAGCCCGGGCCCAAACACCGGGTTGACCGTTGCCGGAATCACCACCCGTGCCACGTTGTCGCGGGTTGGAATGGCGCCGCCAGCCCAGTTGACCGGATTAGACCAATCGCCCGTGGTGCCACCGACCCAGGTTACTTCGCTTAAACGGGTGATGGTGCCTGCTACGGTCTTGCCGCTGGGAAGGATGTAGTTGCTGGCCATGCCACCATTGGTGCCGTCGGCCAACGTCGTGCTGTTGACGGTGACCAGGTTGGCCGTTGCTATATCTTTGGAATTGAAGGTGGCGGTGCCGGTGGCCGAGATGGTTTCGCCGTCAACAAGACCAGACGTGACAGAGAGTATCGGTGTGGCAGTGGTGTCACCGTTATAGACCTTGTCAAGAATGCTAACGCTGGCTACCAATGTCTTGGGCGTGATATGAGCTGTGACCTTGTCGCCACTGGGTAGGCTGTAGTTGCTGGCCAGGCCGCCGTTACTACCGTTGGTCAATGTCACGCTGTTAACGGTAACCTGATTGGCTGTTGCCACATCTTTGGAATTGAAGGTAGCAGTGCCGATCGCAGAGATGGTTTCGCCATCCACAAGACCTGCGGTGACTGAGAGTATTGGTGTGGCAGTAGTGTTGCCGTTATAGACCTTGTCAAGAATGGTAACGCTGGCTACCAATGTCTTGGGCGCAATCGTCACAGCTGCATTGGTGTGGTTGAGCGTGGGCAGCGTGTAGTCGCTGGCCGTGCCTGTGCCGTTGGTCAAGGTGATGGCGCTGATGGCGTTGGTGGCGTTGTCTGCCACATTCTTGCTGCTGATC
>CAIYYA010000031.1 GCA_903930255.1 uncultured beta proteobacterium | reverse complement strand
CGCTGGCTATTTTCTGGTTGACATACTGGTGGCTCGGGTTGAAGCGCCGGGTGTGGCCGCACATCGCGATCAGGCCTGACTTTTCAGCCACTTGCACCACTGCTTCGCCATCGGCCAAGACATCACACAGCGGAATTTCCACCTGCACATGTTTACCCGCCTGCAAGCAGGCCAGGGTTTGCGCGGCGTGCATCTGCGTGGGTGTGCACAAAATGACAGCATCAACCTCTTGGATAGCCAAACTGTCTGCCAAGTCCGTGGTGACATGGCCAATGCCGTATTTGGCAGCGATTTCACGGGTTTTGCCAAGCTCGCGACTGATCAGCGAGACGACTTCAACACCGGCAATATTTTGGATGCCGTCCAGGTGTTTGATGCCAAAAGCACCTGCTCCGGCCAGTGCAACTTTGATGGGTTTCATGGGTTTCCTTACTCAATAAAGTGATTCAGACGATGGATAGTGCACCTCAGCAGCTGGGCGTTCTGGGTATCTGGCGTAGCGAAGTGAAGGAGGAGGTGCGGGCGCAGCCCGAACCGGGGGACATGAGCGCAGCCAGATACCCAGAACGCACAGCGGGCCATTGCGCACGGTCTTCGGATTCCAGCCAACTCAGCAAAAATATCCGCATCAGGTATCCTGCAATATCAAATGCCCCACCGCCGTATTCGATGCAGGCACATGATAAAAACGGTGCCTGACGCTTATGTGGCTTGCGCTGTCAGCTACATCTTGCATAGCACCACGGGCAATCAACCACATCACCAGCTCGACCCCTTCACTGCCAGCTTCGCGCACATAGTCAATGTGCGGCGTGGCGGCGCAGGCGACTGGGTCGGCTATCAGCTGGTCGAGCCAGGCGTTGTCCCAAGCGCGATTGATCAACCCGGCGCGCGGGCCTTGCAACTGGTGGCTCATACCGCCAGTTCCCCAGATGTGCACATTCAGGTCTTCATCAAAGCTCTCAACCGCTTTGCGAATGGCTCGCCCCAGATTAAAGCAGCGCTGCCCCGAGGGCACCGGGTACTGCACCACGTAGACGGCGAACGGAATCACTGGGCAGGGCCAGGCACCGTGCACCGGGTCTTGTGCGCCACACAGCAAAGACAACGGCACGGTCAGGCCGTGATCGACCTCCATTTTGTTCACAATGGTCAGGTCAAAATCTTGCTGGATCACCGAATGCGCGATATGGCTGGCCAGCTCAGGGTGGCCTATCACGATGGGTACCGGGCGTGGGCCAAAACCCTCGTCAGCCGGAATGAATTGCGCCGCCGTGCCAATGGCAAAAGTCGGAATCATGTCCAGACTGAACGCCGTGGCGTGGTCGTTATAGACCAGAAAAATCACGTCGGGCTGGTTGTCTTTCATCCATTGCCTGGAGAAATCGTAGCCCGCAAAAACCGGCTGCCAATAAGGTTCGGTGGATTTGTCCATGTCCAGCGCTGCACCGATGGCCGGCACATGCGAGGTATAGACGGATGCGGTGATGCGCGCCATTATGTGGTTTCCTTTCGGCCAGCTAGGCCCTGCGGTTGATGCTGCGCTTGGGCATTGCCATCTTCACCAACAAAGCGATTGCCTTCGATCGAGCGGCCGCCGGCGAGCATCATGGCGCGATATTCTTCCTCGCTCATACCGGTCATGCTACCGGCCATTTGCTGAAAACTCTTGCCATGGGTAGCGCCAATCTTGGCCAAAAAGTAGATATTGCCACCCAATTGCATGGCACGGTTCAGATCCATGTCAACGACGGCCTGCTTTTGCGCCTCGGACATCGGCCATTCATTCAGATAGGCGCGCTGATCGGCTTTGAAACGCGCCCGGTTGTCAGCCTTCATCAGTGACATGCAAAACTGGTTCAGGTGGTAGCCTTTGCGGGCTTGTTCGGCATCAAAAATCAGCGTGCCGGGGATGTCTTTGTAGGGTTTGTCGAGGGCCATGATTAGTTATTAGTTATTAGTTATTAGTTGGGCTGCAAACTACAAACTAAAAACTCAGTTTAAACGTGTTTAGTGATCTTGCGGCCAATAGAGCCTGTTGGGGTTATCCACCAGCAACTTGCGCTGCAACACAGGTGTGGGGGCAATGTGCGGAATGAAATCTACCAGCAAGCCATCGTCGGGCATGTGATCCTTTAGGTTGGGGTGCGGCCAGTCGGTGCCCCACAGCACACGCTCGGGAAACTCTTGCACGATCGCTTTGGCAAACGGAATCACGTCGCGGTAAGCATGTTGCTCGCCACCCAGCGCTTTCGGGCCCGTCACGCTTAAACGCTCGGGACAACTGACCTTGCTCCAGACATTGCTGTGCTCGCGCATGAACTTTTGAAACAGCGCAAACTGCGCGCCACCGACCGGCAGCGACACATCGGGTCGCCCCATGTGATCAACCACCACGGTGGTGGGCAGGGCGGTAAAAAAGTCCCATAGCTCGGGCAAATCAACTGCTTCAAAATAGATCACCACATGCCAACCCCAGGCCTTGATGCGCGCGGCGATCTCCAGCAACTCATCTTTGGGTGTGAAATCAACCAGGCGTTTGACAAAGTTAAAACGCACCCCACGCACGCCAGCCTCGTGCATGGCTTGCAGCTCGGCATCACTCACGCTGCGCTTGACCGTGGCCACGCCGCGTGCCTTGCCCTTGCTGTGCAGCAAAGCGTCCACCAGGGCCCGGTTGTCTGCACCGTGGCAGGTGGCTTGCACGATCACGTTTTTGTCGAAGCCCAGATGGTCGCGCAGGGAAAAAAGTTGCGCTTTGCTGGCATCGCAGGGGGTGTATTTGCGCTCGGGCGCATAGGGAAATTCGGCCCCCGGGCCAAACACGTGGCAATGCGCGTCCACCGCGCCAGCAGGCAGTTGAAAACGCGGCTTACTCGGCTGGCTGTACCAGTCCAGCCAGCCGGTGGTTTTAGTGAAATCACCTGGGGTGGGTTTGCTCATGGGCTTACTCTTGCACGACAGAAGTTGTGTCATCTGCATTGTCAGCAGCCAGCTCAACCCTGACTATGTGCATGAGCGGCTAGCTGGTATGCTTGAATTAAATAACAAAGTATGAAACCACCACAAAGTGGTTTTTTAGTTACTTTCAGACGAATGGCGCACTACCATGACAACGCATTCGCATACAGGTCATTGCGCAAGGTTTTGTGCTTCTTGAGCAGAAAATCAGTAACGGCCACCACGATGAGCATACCCAAAATGCTAACTTCTTTCATGAATAGCCGCTCATTCCAAATGTCCAAATGTCCAAATGTCCAATAGAACAACCCGTTGATCACGCTGTCGCAGAATAATCTATGTAGCCCTTTTCTCCAGGTGTATAAAAAGTGCTCATATCTGGCGCGCTGAGCGCAGCACCAGTCCTCATGCGTGCGACCAAATCGGGATTCGAAATAAAGGGCCGACCGAACGCAATAAGGTCTGCCTCTTTTGCTTGCAAAACCTTCTCTGCGCTTTTGGCATCGAAGCCGCCGACCGCAATAAACGTTTGAGCAAAGGCTGCCCGAAGCTTTGCTTTCAATTCAGCGGGTACCGGTGGTGCGCCCATGGCTGAGTGATCAACCAAGTGGATGTAAACCAGTTTCATGTCAGACAACTTTTTGGTCAGCGCCAGGAATTGCTCTTCTACGCATTCAAAGGCACCAGTACCGTTGAAGACGCCGTGCGGAGAAATCCGAATGCCAAGCTTTTCCGCACCAATGGCGTTCACACAAGCCTGGGCAATTTCAATGACAAAGCGATTGCGTGCATCAGCACTTCCACCGTAGCTATCGTTGCGGGTATTGATATTGGCATTGAGGAACTGCTCCATCAGATAGCCATTGGCAGCGTGGAGTTCGATGCCGTCAAATCCTGCCTGGATGGCTAGCTTGGCAGCATTGGCATATTCGGCAACGGTTTGGTCAATGTCATCCTGCGTCATGACCACTGGAGCCGTATGTGACTGCATGCCCCCCTTGTCCGTCCACATCTGGCCAGGACAGACCTCTGAGCTTGGGCTCATGACGCGTGCACCAGCAGGAAGATTGTCCTGATGGGCAACTCTTCCTGTGTGCATGAGCTGAACAAAGATTTTGCCGCCTGCCTGGTGAACAGCGTCAGTGACCAATCGCCAGCCTTGTCCTTGCTCTTCGTTGTAGAGTCCTGGAATCCTGGCATAACCCAAGCCATTGGGCGAGGGTGAGGTACCTTCAGTCACAATCAAACCAGCGGTGGCTCTTTGCTCGTAATATTGAGCAACCAGTGTATCGGGTGCATTATTGTGTGAACAGCGGCTGCGAGTCATTGGTGCCATGACGGTGCGGTTGGTAAGGCGAATGTGCCCCAAGTCAAAAGATTCAAAAAGCATCGGAGACCCCAATAAAAGTGGATTGTTGATGTGCTGGTCTGCATTCTTTCAAATACCCAACAACAGGTCATCAAGTGAGGGTAAAGCCGGTCTTTTCAAGCGCCACCTGAAATGGGTGACTGTCTCGTTATTACCGGCAACCTTACGTGTAACTGCGCTGTTGTATGACTGAATCGATTTAGTCCACTTCGGCGAGCCAGATTGGAGCTAACTAAGCAATAGGTACGAATTGGACACCACTTCATCGAGAAATTGGAATAGACTGACCGCCATTCCGACTATTCAGGAAACTGGGAAAGGCGCACCGTGAACCTCAATGACATCGTTCAAGCCAATTTTGCCTATAAATACCTTGGCCTCAATTCCAATGCCCAAGCTTCTGGCAGCGTTACCAGTGCCACACAGGCTGGACTTCAGAAAGCCGACAAGCGGCTTCAGGCGCAGGTCGATGCCACCACCGCGCAACTTTCTTCATTCGGAAAACTCAAATCGTCGGTCTCAGCAGCCCAATTGGCAGCGCATACCCTGGGCAATTTGCCGGCGACGAGCACCACTGCTGCTATCAAGACAGCGGCTGACAGTTTTGTCAATGCATTCAACACAGCCGTCACGACAGCGAAGACCACCGCAACCGTGCCTGGTGAAACGGCTGCCTCCCAAAGTGCAAGCCGGGTGGCCAAGGATTTCTCCAGAACCGTCTCAGAAAACACCGCATCGATTGATTCTCTGAAAAAGATTGGCTTCAACATGAAGACAGATGGCACGTTGACGCTGGATGCGAAAAAATTTGCTGATGCACAAAAGGCAGACCCAGTTAAGGTGAAAGCCACACTGACCAAGATGGGTCAGCAGGTTGACAAAACCGCAACCCAGGAATTGGCAACTTCTAGCAGTTTGAGCACCTCAGTGGCATCGCTGAACCAAAGGGCTAGCGTATTGAAGAGCCAGCAAAACACGCTGGCTTCTTTGCAACCAACGCCGACCAGCAAACCAAATGACAATTACGCGATATATGGCGGCTTTGGGCTGGCTTCCTATCAAAATTATTGATTCTTCAAACGTCGTTGTTGCTGCATACAGCACTTCATTCGAAAATTACAAGGACTTTGTCATTCAGTATCATCAAAATGAAGGAAAACCAAAGACGCGAATGCAGCCGATTCACGAACTTGTGGCAGAGCACAATGCATTGCCGTCAAACTGGCCGCACGAACCCAGATTCGGCCCAAATCAGTGCGCTATTCACATTCAGTTTGAAAGCAGGAGAGACCGGAATTCGAACCAGTTCCTCGCCGAAATCGTCCATAGCGACCAGGGAAGCAGTCGCACCGTCCTCGTCTGGCACGATTGCCAGTGCGACCCGAATGCGGCGCCCATCCACTGATACGCTGACGCTTCGATTGAGCTGAGCATGAAGCTGTTGCTCGTGTCGGCGCAGCACTTCATTAGCTGTCTTGACGAGGGTATTGAACGCGGAAACGTCCAAGGGCTTCGGATTCTTTTTGTCACGCCCCATAGTCCAAGGTCCAACCAACGCTGGCTCAGATTCACTATGCAGCATCATGGCGACTGCCCAGCCGTCGTCATCTTCATTCTTGATAACGCGCGCAGTCCAGCGCGCGTCGCTCCACACTCTGTCTTGATGGATTGGCCCGGGGGTGTTTTCTGTCATCGTGACTCTCAGTGAAGGATTGGAGCATTATGCTGACTGGCATGGGCAACTGCCCGCTTACAAGACCGAAGCGGATAACTTCGATGGAATGCGTCACGGTATCATGCTCGAGCCAGAGTGGCGCTCTGTTACAAAATCTCACCACCGCAAGCCGGACAGTCTTCGGTTTTGCGAAAGATAACTTCTCCGGTGGGAACATGAACGACTCGTATTTCATGCCCACATGGT
>CAIYYA010000030.1 GCA_903930255.1 uncultured beta proteobacterium | reverse complement strand
CAGGTTCAGCTTTTCTTTGCCGGCGTAGGGTGGCCCGACGGGCAAGATTTTGGGCCAGACACGATTGCAGCCGAATTGCACCAAGCTGTACAAGCCTGACTGTTACCCCAGCCTGAAGATGCGCTATCCACGCTGGCCATCAGCAAGCAATTGCTGCCGGAGTACGACAAACCCATGGTTTATTACCCGCTCAGCACGCTGATGCTGGCTTTGCCGCTGCCAAGAATGGCTATGGGCAGTATTTGCTGGGGTTGTTGGGGGAGAGGGTGTTCTAGCGTAAACTCCAGCCTATCATTTTGATAGGAACCGGTTTGGCAAACCCGTCCAACCACCAGCTTGAGGGCCATATTCGGCAATCTTCGGCAGACAGTGCCAACGTGGCGTTTGCGAAACACGCGTTGGATCAGATGCGTGTACGGCATGTGAACCAAGCCATGGCAATGGAAGTGTTACGAATGGGGCGCATGCACACGGCGCCGGAGCCGGACATCCGCTTCGCAGGTTTGAAATGCCGTATGGAACACTTTGTGTCGGGCATGAACGTGGCGGTAGTAGTTGCGGTGGAGTACCCCGAACCCGACCTCACTGTAGTGACCGTCATTGACATAACGAAAGGCTAACAACTATGTACCATTACACCGACGGCGGACTTCGCAACGTGTGGCTAGCCAATGGCTTTGAAATCAAAAAGACCCCGTTTGGGCAAGCTGTGACCTTTCACGACAGCGACGGGCTCACCCAAGCGATTTGCCAAGCATTGGCGGCAAAGATCGGCATTCTCACGGGCGTTGAACTGCGTTACATCCGCAGCGCAGGCATGGGCCTGTCGCAACCTGCGCTGGGGAAACTGATGGGCATCGACGGCCAATCGATTGCCCGCTGGGAGAAGTCCGGCAAGGTGCCACGCTGGGCCGACAAACTGGTGCGCCTGCTTTACGCTGGTCACGCCCAAGGCGACGAACCCATCTGCCGCGTCATGGAGCGCATCAAAACAGTAGAGCGCATCGTCAAGCAGCGTATCGTGGTGCAAGAAGACCGAGGCCACTGGACACCGAGCGTGCAAGAGAGTGTTGAAGCCATTGCGGCGTGACTTTTCAATATGAAGAAGTAAGCCAGCGGCAAGCCGGTGCCCTACCAAGTGGTAGCCTGCCGCTCTGGCGATATATGACCAACCGCAAAGGCACCATCCTCGCCGGAGGCGCCGGCCACGCCGCGTTTTATGCAGCTGTTGGGCGATGGCAGCCAGTGGGGCATCAGGGCCAGTGGGGCATCAATGTCCAATACGCGGTGCAGCCCAGCTCCGACGGGCTGGCGCAGGCTTTCACCATTGGTGCGGATTTCATCGGCAACCACCCTTCGGCCCTGGTGCTGGGCGACAACATTTTTTATGGGCACGATTTTCAGCGCCTGCTCTCCAAAGCCGACGCCCGCCGCACCGGTGCCACGGTGTTTGCCTACCACGTGCACGACCCCGAGCGGTATGGTGTTATGTGGCGAGCTGGAGATTACCGACCTGAACCGCCTGTACCTGGAGCGCGAGCAACTGGGTTGTGCAAATCATGGTCGCCAGGGCCTCAAAGTGGCCTGCCCAGAAGAAATTGCCTTCCACCAGGGCTGGATTGACAGCTGCGCGCTGGAGAAGCTGGCCCGGCCGCTGGCCAAGAATGGCTATGGGCTGTATTTGCTGGGGTTGTTGGGGGAGAGGATGTTTTGAAGATTCATGCACAATCTTCCACTGATCGATGCAATAAAGGGCTTGTATGAACAGAATTACCCTGGAACCCGGAAAGCGTGGTGGCAGGCCATGCGTGCGTGGACTGCGTATTACGGTGTATGACGTTCTCGCCATGTTGTCCAGCGGCATGACTCATCAGGAAATTCAAGATGATTTTCCAGAGTTGACGGTGGAAGACATTTTGGCCGTTTTGTCATATGCGGCTGACCGTGAACACATGGTCTACTCGTTGAAAGTGCAATGAAGCTTTTTCAAGGCTTAGCGTCTGTCGAAATCGTCCTTTGATCCAAGCGTGGCGTAGGCTTTCATCATTGGTGCGGATTTCATCGGCAACCACCCTTCGGCCCTGAAACCCTCCGCCCGTGGCTATGGGCAGTATTTGCTGGGGTTGTTGGGGGAGAGGGTGTTTTG
>CAIYYA010000029.1 GCA_903930255.1 uncultured beta proteobacterium | reverse complement strand
GGTCGGCATCCTTGATCACATCCCAGGCGGCATGCAGCGCGTTGACGGGTGTTCGGTCATTGCTGTCCACCAACCATACAAAGACCGACTTGATGCCTGCTTGTTTGCAAGCCGCTGTAATGATTTCTCCAGCGTTCACCAGTAAGGTTGAATCGCCCGCTGGCGCGTCGATGACGATGGCACTGGCCGGATCGGTTTCGGCCAGATTTAGCGTGTCGATTAGCCCGCTGGAATCAATCTGGCCAGAAGAGTCTTCAGATCGGATCTTGGCCCGGATAGCGCGCACACGGTCGTCTTTGCCGTCCTTGTAGCTCGCCGAGCTGTCCGCATTGGTCGGGTCAGTATCCACCAACAGCACCGGTCCGCTTTCGGCCAGGAAGTCGGCAATGGCTTGCGCCACCGTGGATTTGCCAATACCGCCTTTGCCTCCGGTGACATACACGTATTTCTTTTGCATGATGTTTACTCCACGTCACCAATCTCGGTAACTTGTTTGCTCTTTGCCACGGCCACCGGAGTCACCGTGACTGGTTGGATGGGACGCATGGTCTTGGACCGCTGAATGCTCGCTTTGCCGCGCGTTGATGGGTGGCTGTGACGCCGGTTAAGCAACTGGGTGATGGACTTTGGCAGGATGCCAAACACATCGTTGCTTATGGCGGCGGCAATTTGCCGCACCGAATAGCCAGCCGATACCAGTGCCTCGATCTCGGTGATCTGGGTCTGCAGGACCTGGGTCTTGTTGCCCTTGCCTGAGGCCTCGCCGGGCTGTTGGCTGGCCTTCAACTGGTCCAGTGACTGCCCAATCCGTTGGCTCTCGATTGCAATGTCGAAACTTCTCTTTGGTAGTTCTTTTGGCATGCTCATAAACCTGCTGGATTCAAAACCGGTGACGAATCGTTGACTAACCAGTTACTAATGGCGGCCAGCTTAACATAGATAAATACTATCATATAGAAAATATTGGTACTATTTGACTATCGAAGCATTTCCAGGAATTTGAATGTTGGTACCAGTGTTGGGGTTTGGAGTTGGTCTATCTGGTGGTTTGGTGATCGGGTTGCCCGTGGGGTTGTCCATTGGGTGTCAGAACCCGATACAGGATGGCCCATGTCTGACATATAGCCTGCGGCCATTTGTCATGTATGGGACGTGGCTCCCAGTCGGCGCTGCGCTTCTCCCGTGGCCACTCAGCCTGCAAGGCGCTGCGCCCTTGAGCCGCATACCTGCAACGTCGCTCCTGCAACGCTGCATAACGCCTGCGCGATGGGTAAAAGAAGGAGGACGGTGATGGTGTTTGAAATGAAGGGAGCCAAGGCACTGAATGCCCGCATTACCTTGCGCCTGGCCCCCGATGAAAAAGAGCGACTGCAGTCTGATGCCGACCTGGCCGGCTTGAGCGTGAGCGAGGTGATTCGGCGCCACTACTTTGGTCGCCCCATCATTGCCAATGCCGACGCGGCAATGATTCGCGAGCTGCGCCGCATGGGTGGGCTGATGAAGCATTTGCACATCGAGTCCGGCGGACTGTACAGCGCCAACACCGGTGCGGCAATCAATGCGATCGTCTACTACATCGACAAACTCGCAGCGCGCTAGCCATGGTTGTTGCGATCAAGATCAAAAATCCAAAGGCCGGCAATGGCAAGGCTGCACGGGTGACCGGCCTGGCCCATTACATCAAAGCGCCCCATGCCAGCAACGCTTCAGAAAAATGCATCTACTTTGGCGCCAGACACTTCTTGAGTGAGAAATTCAGTTCGCAAATCAGTGAAATGGTGGCGCTAGCCACCGATTGCGTCAAGTCCAAGGATCCGATCCGCCACGATGTGATCTCGTTCAAGGAGCATGAAGTGCCCGCCCTTGCCCAGGTGGAAGAAATCATGGACCTGTACTTGCAGGAAATGAATCTGGTGGGCCACCAGGTGTTCTATGGCCTGCATGCCGATACCGATGACATGCATATCCATGTGCAGGTCAACCGGGTGCATCCCCAATCCAGCAAGGCCATCAAGACCGACCGGGGGTTTGACAAAGAAGCCTTGCAGCGCCTGTGTGCACGTATTGCGCATACACAAGGTTGGCAAACGGAGCCCAACAGCCGGTATTGGATACTGGCAGATGGATCCATGAGCGATCGGCCCAGCCGCGGCGACCGGACCGAGCCGCGCTCCCATGTGCAGGCCATGGAGATGCGCACCGGAACCAAGAGCGCGGAGCGAATCGTGATGGACGATGCAACGCCGCTTTTGCGCTCAGCCAAGAGCTGGCCGGATTTGCACACGGCACTGGCTGCTGTCGGCATCCGCTACGAGCGCCAGGGAAGTGGTGCTTGCATGCACCTGGGTGACCTGGCGGTCAAAGCCAGTGTGGTTACTCGGGATGTCCGCTTCGCAGCTTTGCAAAAAAGGCTGGGTCCGTTTGAAGAATTTGGGCCAAGATTACTAGCACAAGTGCAAGCCAACTTTGATGCTGGCCAGGATCATATTGGGGCAATGCCGGATTCTGGCCAACACAGCAGTTCTGTTGCAATCGATAGCTCCGCAGAGCCGTTGCAGGTAGCGCAAGCATCAGGCGGCTGGAGAGCCTACGCCACTGCCCGTGCAGAGCATTACAAGGCGCGGCGGCTCGATACAAATGACCTGCGCAAACGCCACGCGGGTGAACGCCAGGCATTGCAGTTGGCGCATAAAACAGATCGCGAAGCGTGCTTTGCGCGCCACGAATATCGGGCCGGACTGACCAATACATTGCGTAAGCTTCTGGCCTTTGAACATGCCAAAGCCAAACTTGATCTCAAAGACAAACACGCCAGGGAACGATCAGCTCTGAAGAGCCGCTATCCGCAGTTTGCACCGAGCTATGAAGACTGGTTACGCGCCCATGGCCACAGTGCAATGGCGGAGCAATGGCGCTACCGCGCAAACCCTTCTGGCCAGAAAGACAAGATCTACGGAATTGACACGACCCGGGCATTAACCCAGTCATTGACCCAGCCGTCAACCAATGACATTCGGAACTTTCGGGCAGAGGTGGATGGATGGAAGATTCGGTATTTACCGATCGATGGCCACGGCGCTGGCTTTATTGATAAAGGCAGGGTTGTGCTGGTGTTGAGCCAAGACAATGCAACGGTGCTGGCCGCATTGCAGCTTGCTGCTCAAAAGTGGCCTGCGGGATACGAAGTCTCAGGCAGCGCAGAGTTTATAGATCAATGTTGCAGGTTGGCGGCTAAGCATGGTTTGATGATTACGAATCCGGAACTGCAGGATCTGATTGAGGTTGAACGCAAGAGGGTACCGAATGTTTTGGAGGCAGAACTTATCGCCCAACAATTCCTGCCGTACAACCCAAATGAAATCGAATCATTCCGTCCCAACAGTCGAGATTGTTATTAATTCGACACAAATCAGCTTTAATTGTCCGCAATTGAACAATTACTTAGCACACAAAAAAACAATTTCGTTAGCATCGGGCACAGCACCAAAACAAAAACAGAAGGGAGAGTGCGGGTGTGGCTATGCCACGTCTGCAAAGCACGGCTATGGTTACCTCTATCTATTGGATCGGCACCAACACCGAGTCGATTTATTCATGAGTACCGCATTTCACTTGCTCAAGAGGATCGGCTTGTCCAATCAGCGGGCTATTGAAATTCTGCCCAGAATGCAAGCTAGGACCTACGCCTTTGCAGAGGATATCGGGCGTGACCAAACCGGGTATTGGACTTACATCGTCGATGGCCTAGTTGGTGCCTCGGTTTCGGGTGACGGTCTGGCACCTATTAATATTCACGGCCCTGGTGTTTGGTTTGGCGAAGGCAACCTATTTGCCGAAAACGGCTTCCAGCTTGACTACACCTGTTTGACCGTGACAACCACCTTGCGCATGCCTATTGCGGACGCCAGGCACGCCTTTGATCATGAGGTGGGGTTTGCACGCTATGTTGCGCGTCTTTTTGCCCTGCGCAGCCAACAGCAGACCGAAATGCTCGCCCTGATGCGAATCGGTGGCCCAACCCTGCGCATCGTGATTGGGTTGGGTCTTTTCGCAGAGGCATTCAAAGGCAGTCCCTCGCGGGCGCCCAGCGGAATCATCAACCGCCAAGAGCAAGACACACTGATCATTCCGGTCAAGCAGGCTGTTTTGGCGTCCATGTGTGGTGTCTCGCGCGGCGTTTTTTCGCACCACTTGCAAGAATTGGCTGCTGCCGGCTGCTTGAGCATGAATTATTCGTCGCTCGCATTGCTGCGCGTGCAGGTCTGGGTCCGTTTTTGCAACACCTACCGCCAAGTCCGATTGGGTCCAAACAAACCCGATCTGAAACAGGTGCTCTCCATGATGCTTGAGGAGCAGGCAAACGCGCAAGCTGCCTAAAAAATAATTTCGGCAGATTGTTCAGTCGCGGACAAACGACGCATTCGCTTGAACTTCGGTCGATACAGTCGAGCCCTTATAAGTAAGCATTCGTAACTCGATTTTCGATCTTCTGTTAGTTAACAAAGGGAGTTCTTTATGGCATCAGATTCGCTTTTCGGTGGCACTGATCTATCCGACTTTACGGTTTTGTCCGATGACACAAAGGCCGTCATTAACGCGATCCTTGGTGACACCATTGGTGGTGCGGTAAAGTCAGAGCAGCTTACTGGTGGCGGAACCCTCGTGTCTGCTGAAGGCTCGAATGGCGAAACCCAGGCGGTACTCATTTCAGAGGCTGGTCAGGTAATCGCTGCAACACTGAAGTCCGGCGAAGTCACTCTCGATGTTGTGCTGCCTGCTGGTATGGGAATGGCATTCCAGGGCGTTGACTCGGTACCGCCTGATCAAGTGGCATCGTACATGGCTGCTGTGACAGAGTCATTCCTCCCATCCAGCAGCACTGATCCAGTGGTTCAAGCAGCTCGTGAAGACCTTTTGGCTTCGATCAAAACCCTGACAGAGTCTTTAAGCGCCGCAGGCGGCACGTCGTTTTCCGTCCGTTTTGTGGCAATCACCGCTGAAGCCGCAAGTGGCGGCGGCGGCTCAGGCTTCACACCGCGTGCCGCAGTAGGTGGTGATGTGGTTTTTGATGCCGGAGTCACCGGCACCACGTCAGAATTGCTGGCGATGGTTATGGGTAATTTGAAAGCCAGCCAAACCTTGGTACTGAAGAATGTCGAGTCTGCACTCCTGATTGGCAACGGAACAGCACGCGTCGACGGCAGCAAAGGTGCCATGGTTTCAGGCGGCATGGGTGAGCAAAACATTACAGGCAGTGCTGGCAACGATACGTTGATTGGAGGCACAGGGCGTGATACGCTGACCGGTGGTTTGGGTAAGGATATTTTTGGCATTGGGGCCAAAGACGGCAAACTAACCGTTACCGACTTCACACCCGGCACTGATATGCTGGGCTTCAAGATCGACGGCGTTGCAAATTTGACTGATCTATCCAAACTCTACACCGGCCTTACCCATCACACTGCCACTGCCACTGCGCCAGCAGATACGATTCTCAATTTCGGGCCAGACATGTCCATCACCTTGGTTGGCGTCAGTCCGTATGATTTGACGCTGGACATGATCAAGTTCACACTGTGATTCACTGAGGTACTTTGTTACACCTGCGCGTGCTGCGTTCATCGTGGCACGCGCAATTTTTTTATATGCTCGACCCATGCAACCTATCCCCCTTGGTCTGGTGGAGCAGGTGTCGCCGTTCCGAGTGAGCGGCTGGGCATTGGACCGGGCAAACCCCGCGCTTGCTTTGGATCTGGTGTTGCGTGTGGACGGCATTGCCGTCGACTGGTTTCGCCCTAATGCCCGGATTCCGGCCATCGCCGATCACTTGCGCTGGCCGCAAGATCGGGTGGGCCTAATTGGTTTCAATGTCCGCTTGCCAGAATGGGTTGCAGACGGACAGCAGCACAGCATAGAGGTCATGGTTGCCGCAACTGGCACTCAGCTCAAGTGCACTGGCAGCACGGTGTGCCATACCTCGGCACATCACTTGTTGGCGCGGATGCAACCACACTTGCCCAATGGCGCAATCAAGCAGGGCCTTGCACCTTCACCTGCTGTTGCAGATGCAGCACCCCAGGTATCGGTACTGGTTCTTAACCGCAATGGCAGTGCACTGCTGCGTCATCTTTTTGAGAGTTGGCAGCGCCACAACCACACCGTTGCGGTCGAGTGGATTGTCGTTGACCACGCCTCCACGGATGACAGCCTGGCGCTGCTAGAGAACTGGCGCGCCCGGCTAGCACTGCAAGTGATGGCACTTGATTTCAACGACTCATTTTCGGCGTCATGCAACCGGGCCGCTGCCGCAGCATCGGGTGAATTCCTGCTGTTTCTCAATAACGACATCGTTTGGCTGCACGACGCTTTGCCTGCGATGTTAGACACGCTGCATGACCAGAGCGTCGGCGCTGTCGGCATGAAGTTGCTCAAGTCGCTGGGCTCCGATACCTATGCCCGTCCCGGCAACACCACCGTGCAACATTTAGGCGTACGCTATTTGCAAAGCAATGACGGCTACTGGCCCTATGAGGCAACCCCCTCGCAAAACAACCAGGAAAACGAGTTTGCACTGCAAGAGACGGCTGCCGTCACCGCGGCCGCCATGCTGTGCCGCCGTGCTGACTATGAGCGCCTTGGTGGCTTTGATACGCGCTACTTTTATGGCTACGAAGACGTCGAGTTTTGTTTGCGCCTGCGACACCGTCTGGGCAAGCGCATTGTCTGCCGCAACGACCTGACCGCCCTGCACCGCCACGGCTACACACGCCTGACCGGGCGTGAGACCGGTCAGATCGAGCGCATCCAGAACAATGCCCGCGTGCTGGGGGCAGCCACCGGCTTATGGGCCAAACGTGACTGGTGGAACAGCCTGCTCAGCGCCGACGGCGTAATGTGCGCAGAGCCGTTGACCATAGGCCTGGTGGTTGACCAGCCACTGCACACAGAAGCCAACCAAACTGGAACTGCACCCAAACCCACCCGCTTGCTCCAATGGGCGCAGTGGCTGGGACATGCCATCGCACAGGTCCACCCACAGGCCCGCGTGCTGCTGGTGCATCCTGGCATAGATGCTTTTGATGTCCGTGCGCTGCATGTATTGGTGGTGGCCACTGCCAGCTACGACATTACACAACTGCGCCATGCCCGAGCCGATCTGATGGTGCTGGCATGGGTACGTGGCTCCTTGGCTGCCTGGCGTGCCAGACCCTGGTGGGCGTCATTTCACGGCTATGTGGCACCCACCGCAGCGCGCGCCGAAGAACTCATGGCTGTTGCCGGTGTTCACGTCGTGGTGCATTCATCGGCGCAGCCGTTGGGCAACTACCTGGTACCCGATCAATGGCCGCTGCGCGTTGGCGTGGACTGGCTTGGCGACGCAGACACGGCCGAGTTGGCGGCACCGCAAGACGCTATCAAGCTCCAAGCCCGGCTCAAACAAGCCGGCATGGCCTGCTGGCTGTTGCCCACCCAACCAGACCCGGCCGGGCGGCGCGTGATTGATGTGCGCGTCTACATATCGCCGGCGCAGTCCGCCGCAGGCGCGCCCGCGACGCCACCCGCCCAACTCGAAGGCGTGGTTAATGTGATGTGGCACTGCGCCCACCGGTCCAAAGGCGCCAAGGTCCAGCGCAATCAAATACACCCAGCAGCAGCAGCAGCAGCAGCGTGGCACACCACGGTTACAGCACCCACGGCGATGCAGCTTCGCGCACTCTGGAAAAAGCAAATTGACCATACTTTTTCTGCACCCTAATTTCCCCGGGCAATTCAAACGCTTGGCCGCCGCATTGGCGAAGGATGGGCGCACGTCGGTGGTGAGCCTGGGGGACCGTAGCTGGATGAGGGCCGGCCAGGTTATGCCCGGTGTGACCCACGCGGCCTATGAAGCACCAACCCAATCACCCGAGGGCGTGCACCCCTGGGCTGCCGGCTTTGATGGCGCTGTGCGCAGGGGTCAGCAAGTCATTGAGACATTGGCCAAGCACAAGCGTGCGGGGCTCGAGCCTGACACCATCATTGCGCACCCTGGCTGGGGTGATGCATTCTTTGTGCGCGATTTTTTCCCGGGGGCACGTGTCATTGGTCTGTTTGAGTATTACTACCGATCGCGCGGTGCGGATGTCGGTTTTGATCCCGAACTCCCTAGTGGTATCGATGACATCTTTCGCCTGCACGCCAGCAATGCCACCCAGCTGCTGGCGCTCGAGTCCTGCGACAGTGGTGTGTGCCCTACAGCTTGGCAGCAAAGCCTGTTTCCCAGCGCCTATGCCAGCCGTCTGAAAGTCATCCATGATGGTGTGGACACTGGCGCCGTTCGACCCGACCCTGCGGCCACGTTCATCCTGCCCAATGGGCATACGCTGCGCGCAGGTGACGAAGTGCTCACCTATGTGAGCCGCAGCCTGGAGCCTTATCGCGGCTTTCACACCTTCATGCGCGCTCTGCCCGCCATCCTGAGCCAGCGTCCGGCCTGCCAGGTCATCATCGTAGGGGCCGAGGGCGCAAGCTATGGCCCCCAGTCCTCAGACAGTGGCCAAAGCTGGAAAGCCAAGTACCTGGCCGAAGTCGGGGCTGAGCTTGACATCGCCCGCGTGCACTTCACAGGCGCCTTGCCCTATGCCGACTACCTGCGCGTGCTGCAGGTGTCACGTTTGCATGTGTACCTCACGTTTCCCTTCATCCTGTCGTGGTCGATGCTCGATGCCATGGCCTGCGGCTGCGTTGTGCTGGCGTCCGACACCGCACCGGTGCAAGAAGTCATTGACGACGAAGTCAACGGCTACCTGTTTCCGTTTCACGCGCCCGCCAGCCTGACGGATATGGCAGTGGCACTGCTGGCTGACCCCCTGGCGCAGCGCCAGGTGGCGCAGCAGGCACGCCAGACCGTATGTGATCGCTTTGACTTTGACACTGTCAGCCTGCCGGCTTATCGGCAATTGCTGGCGCACTGATTCCCACTTTACAAAAGACACCACCATGCCCGTAAAGACCGCTACGCCAAGCACCGCCGCTGCCAAAGCCGCCATGCAAAAATCATCCACTGCAAACACCGCTGCCAAACCCTCTGGCGCCGCCTCCATTGCCCTCCTGTTACAAGAGGCTGCCGCCTGCATGGCCGGGCAAGACCACGGCAGCGCCATGCGCCTGTACCGCCAGGCTCTCAGCGCTGCACCCGATAATGCAGGCGCTGCCATGGGCCTGGTGCTGGTGCTTAACCACACCGGCAACGCCGCAGAGGCACTTCAGTGGCTGGACCGGCTGCAAAACTCCGTAGGCAAACTGCGCACCAAAGAGACAGTGCCCTTTCGCGCCGCCGTGTGGGCCCAGGTGGGTGTGGCACGCCAGGTGCTGGGCCAGATCTCCCCGGCAGTTGACGCCTTTGACAAAGCCGCCAAGCTGGTGCCAACACCCGAGCTGCAGCGCCGCCTCAAACAGCTGCGTCCACTGGCCAGCAGCCCCGCGCCGGTGCAGCAGCTCATTTTGCATGCCCGATTGCTGACCGAGCAGGGTGAACTCGATGGCGCTGCCAAAGCCTATGGCGCTGCGCTGCAGTTGCAAGCCAACAGCACCGAGGCGTTGCACGGCCTGGCCATGCTGCAGCGCCAGTTAGGCCAATTGGCCACCGCCTTGCCGTTGCTGCAAAAAGCCATCGTGCTGGCCCCCGACCGGGCTGACTACTTTAACGATCTGGGCATGATTTTTCAGGACCGGGGGGAGCTGGCACAAGCGGTGAGCTTTCACAAGCGCGCCCTCAAGCTCGACCCCGGCATGGCCTGGGCTCTGATCAACCTGGGTGTGGCGCACAAACGCCTGGGCCAAAACGACGAAGCCCTGGCCGCCTACCAAAAGGCGCTCACGCTGCAACCCAATGCCCCCGAAGCCCACAACAACCTGGGCAACTTGCTGCGTGTCATGGGCCGCCTGAGTGAGGCGCGCGGGCATATTCAACAGGCATTGGGCTTGCTCCCCGGCTATGCCGATGCTCAAGCCAATCTGGCCGCGGTGGATGCTTTGTTGAGCGAGCAAATTGCTCCCAAACCTAGCGCCAAGACGGTGACCCAATCGACGCCAAAAGT
>CAIYYA010000028.1 GCA_903930255.1 uncultured beta proteobacterium | reverse complement strand
GACCGCCGCGCACCGGGCCAAACAGCTGGCCAATGGTTTCCAGAAGGTCTTCGGCCATGCCGCTGCGCTCCAGAATCAGCCCCATCAGCGTGAAAAACGGAATCGCCAGCAGCGTGTCGTTTTGCATGATGCCAAACAGCCGCAGGGGCAGGGCTTGCAGCAATGATTCGGGCAGCAAACCCAGCTCGATGCCGACAAAACCGAAAAACAAACCACAGGCACCGAGGCTGAACGCCACCGGAAAGCCCATGAGCAGGAAAACAATCAGCCCCCCAAACATGATTGGGGCAATGTTTTGTGCTAAAAATTCCATGTGTGTCTCCTGTGATCAAGCCGCAGCGGCTTTGGCGGCTTTTTCTTCGGCCAGTTTCTGGATGGCCTCAGCCAGCTCTTCTTCAGCGGTTTTTTCCACTTTCTTGTTGGTCGGGTCTTCGATCAGGCCTTGCAGAAACGCGAGGCGTTTAATCAGCTCCGACCAGCATTGCAACAGCAGTAACGCGAAACCGGTCGGAATCAAGGCATACACCGGCCAGCGCACCAAACCGCCGGCATTCGAGGAAATTTCACCACTGGCGTAGCCCTTGAGCGCGAAAGGTATGCCGTACCATAGCAGCGCAACGCAAAATGGCGTCAGGAAAAAAGCAAAGCCAAAAATGTCAATCCACATCTGCTTGCGTTTGGAAAAGTGGGTGTACACCACGTCGATCTTGACGTGTTCGCTATTGAGCAGCGTGAACGCAGCTGTCAGCAAAAAGGTGCCCGCAAAAAGATACCACTGGACTTCCAGAAATGCATTGGAGCCTACATTGAATGCCTTGCGAATAATGGCGTTCACGGCACTGATGACCGTTGAGGCCAGAATCAGCCAAATAACGTGCTTGCCAACAAAGCGGTTAAGCCCGTCAACCAGATTCGAAAATTTTAAAAGCGCTTGCATGGTGTCTCCATCGTTTATGTAATGTGCAATTCGACCACGGTGATGGTCTGGTGCCGCAGGTGAGCCGCTGAAGTTTAGCGGCTCACATCAGGTGAATTCATGAATAATTTTAGGAGCCCAGCTGAAATTTTTTGTGAACACAGTAAAACAGACTCCATGTTCGCAGCTCAGTGGAGCAGTTGGTATTCGACAATGTAAAAAATAGCGCCTGCGAGATAGCCTAGCAGGGCGAGAGCGCTGATTTTGCGCATGTACCAGATGAAATCGATCTTTTCCAGGCCCATGGCAGCCACACCCGCTGCGGAGCCGATGATCAGGATCGAGCCACCCGTGCCGGCACAGTAGGCCATGAATTCCCACAAAAAGCTGTCTGGCGGGTATTGTTCCAGGCTGTACATGCCCATCGACGCGGCAACCAGCGGCACGTTGTCCACTACCGCGCTGACCAGACCAATCAGCATCACGATGATGTCTTGCCTGCCAACGGTTTTGTCGAGCCATTGAGCGATGGATGACAGGATGTGGGTGTGCTCCAGCACCGCCACCGAGAGCAGGATGCCGATGAAGAACACCACCGAGCTCATGTCGATGCGGGTCAGGGCGCGCGCCAGGGTTAAGCGGGCTTTGCGCAGGTCTTCTTCTTTTCGGTGTACCAAATCACCCACCAGCCACAAAATGCCCAGGCCAAACAAGATGCCCATGAAGGGCGGTAAATGGGTAATGGTTTTGAAAGCCGGCACGGCCACCAGAATGCTGAGCCCCAAGAAAAACATCAGCTTGCGCTCGAATTCGCTGGTTTCAAAAAGAATTTCAGCGTCGTCTCGCTGTGGCGCCAGCACGGGCTTTGAGCCGAGCATCCAGCTGGTGACTGCCAGTGGCACCAACAGGTTGATCATGGATGGGATAAACAAGCCTTTCATGATTTCAAGGGCGGTAATTTGCCCGCCAATCCAGAGCATGGTTGTGGTGACATCGCCAATCGGTGTCCAGGCACCGCCTGCGTTGGCTGCAATCACGATGATGCCCGCAAAAAACAGCCGGTCTTCACGCTTGGCGAGCAGTTTTTTCATCAGCGAGACCATCACGATGGCGGTGGTCAGGTTGTCCAGAATCGAGCTCAGAAAAAAAGTGACAAACCCGACCAGCCACATCAGCTTGGAGAGTTTGCTGGTTCTGATGCGTGAGGTGATGACTTCAAAGCCGTTGTGGGCGTCAACCACTTCCACAATGGTCATGGCGCCCATCAGAAAAAACACAATTTGGGCGGTGCTGTTGAGCGACTCACTCAATTGGTGGCTGACTTGCTGCGGGTCATTGGAGCCCAAAGCATAGAGTGTCCACAGCAAACCTGCACCGAGTAGCGCCGAGGCCGATTTGTTGACTTGAAGTGGGTGCTCTAAAGCAATGGCTGCATAGGTCAGCACAAAAACGAGTATCAGTGCAGTCAGCATAGGTGTCTTTTGCGGTCAATGGGTTAATAAAGAGCTTCGGGTAAAAAAAAGGAGCCCCGAAGGGCTCCAACTCGTTTTGTTGTTACCGCTGCTCTTGCAATTTCAACAGTTGCAGTCTAGTCCTGCAGTTAATGGGAAAGGATAGGTGCTTACCCTTGGATCTCTGCTGTCAACGCAGTACCGGAGTGCTTGGTTTTTTGACTTCGGTAGTCCCACCATGGCAGCACGCGCCGCATCGAGAGCACATCGCCGCTTTGCTCGGCTGTATAGCCAGCAATCTGTGCCATTTGTGCGTGCCAGAGCGGGTTTTTGAGAAGTTGCAACAGTGCGCCAATGGCCGGCTGATGCAGCGCGGACTTCAGGCACACCAGGTGGTAGCGCTCGGTGGCAAGCGGGACAAAATCCAGCCCTGCCATGCGCGCTGCAGCTGCAATGCCCAAGCCGACATCGCATTGCCCGGCAGCCACTGCTTGAGCCACCGCCGTATGGGAGGGCTCGGTGTGTTGAAAGCCCTTGAGTTGTTCAACGCTCAAGCTGGCTTGTGCCAATAGTTCGTCCAGCACCACCCGGGTGCCACTGCCCAGACTGCGGTTGGCAAAGCGCGCCTGGCGCTGCACCACGTCTTGCAGTGAATGCAAACCCAGCGGGTTGCCCGGGGCGAGCATCAGCCCCTGGGTACGCTGCGCGAAACCAATAATTTTGTGCAAGCCGGGCTGTAGCAGAGGCTTGTAGGTGCGTTCGGTTAAGGTTTTTTTGCCGGTGCCCAGCAGCGTATGAAAGCCAGCCATGACACATCGACCCTCGTTGAGGGCGCGAATCGCATCGACACTGCCGGTGAAACGGATGTCCAGATGCAGGCGGCTAGCCTCATCGTTTTGACTCTGCAGCGCATGTTCGCGCAAGGCTGACAGTGCATCGTCGTGGCTTGCGTAAAGCGTGACTACGTGCACCTGGTCGTCAAAAGCTTGGGCAAAGCTGCGTTCGAGTTCGGCGCGCAGCGCTTCAATTTGGGGTGCCAGACGGGCCTGCGCCTGGCGCTCGGCCCACATTAGTTTGCTGCCAAATTCGGTGAGCCGGGCCGACTGACCTTTTTCCCAAACGACAAGTTCGTTGCCCAGCTCGTTCTCCCAGCGCTTGAGTTCGCCCCAAACGTGTCGGTAACTGAGGCCGAGCGCACGTGCGCCGCCCGAAATGGAGCCGTGATTGCTGACAGCTTGAAGCAAATCAATCAGCGGGTTGCGCACCAGTGCCGGACTGCTGTCGCTTGAGAGGGTGTAGTGAAGTTGAAGCCTATGCACGGTATTTCATATCGCCAGTATTTGGATCGGCAGATACCATAGTCTAAACAGTTGGGATCAAAGATAACGCTGTGTGATCCATCCATTTCAACATATGACAACACTCGCCGAAAGCACCTCAACAGCGCTTGAACTTATCGCCAGTCTGGATGCAGGCCTGCTCAGCATTGTGGGCAGGTCTTTGTCGGTGAGTGCGACCGCCTGTGCCTTGAGTTGTGCTGTGGGCTTGGTGCTGGGGGCCTGGCTGGGCGTGGCGCGCTTTGCCGGGCGAGATGCTGTGTTGACGCTGCTGAACACTTTATTGGCAGTGCCTTCGGTGGTGGTGGGGTTGGTGATTTATTTGTTGCTCTCGCGCAGTGGGCCGTTGGGTTTTTTGGGCTGGTTGTTTAGCTTCAAGGCGATGGTGCTGGCGCAAGCCGTTTTGGTGTTGCCGGTGGTCACAGCCTTGACACGCCAGGTGGTTGAAGATGCGCAAAACCTGCATGGCGAGCAGCTTCAATCATTGGGTGCGCGCCCCCTGTTGCGCAGCCTGTTATTGGCTTGGGATGAGCGCTATGCCTTGCTCACGGTGGTCATTGCGTCATTTGGCCGGGCTATTTCGGAAGTGGGTGCCGTGATGGTTGTCGGTGGCAATATTGACGGCTTTACCCGTGTCATGACCACTGCGATTGCGCTAGAAACCAGCAAGGGTGATTTGCCGCTGGCCTTGGGTCTGGGGCTGATTTTGCTTGGGGTTGTGCTGCTACTCAATGTGCTGATTGGCTTGTTGAAACGTTGGCGCGAGCTGCAAGAGGGCGCTTCATCGAACCTGCCAACATTGGGAGCTGTCGTTTGAAACCGGTGGTGGAGCTTAGCGCTGCCAGCGTCCATTTTGGTCGCACAGCCTATGCGGTGCAGGCGTTGAATCAGCTCAGTTTGAAGATTTACCCCGGTGAACGGGTGGCTCTGGTGGGGGCCAACGGCTGCGGCAAAAGCACTTTGTTGCGTGTGTTGCATGGTCTGATTCGTCCGACAGAGGGGCGCTTTGTGAGTGACCCGGCGTTGCGCCAGGCGATGCTGTTTCAGCGGCCTCATATGCTGCGCTTGTCGGTGTTGGGCAATATGGCACTGGGTTTGTGGCTGCGCGGTGAACCTTGGCGAGAGGCCAAGGTGTTATCACATGCAGCACTGGCGCGCGTGGGTTTGACAGATTTGGCGCATCGCAGTGCACGCAAACTGTCGGGTGGGCAGATGCAGCGGGTGGCCATGGCGCGTGCCTGGGCGATGCAACCCCAGGTGTTGTTGCTCGACGAGCCCACAGCCAGCCTCGATCCCCACGCCAAGCGCGAAGTTGAGGCTTTGATTGAGGAGTTTGTCAACCAGAGTAGCACCATGACGCTGGTTTTTGCCAGCCACAACCTGGGTCAGGTGAAACGCCTGGCAAGCCGGGTGATTTATCTGGAGCAGGGGCGCGTGTTGGCCGATCTGCCAGTGAGTGATTTTTTTGGCGGGACGCTGTTGCAAACGCAATACCCAGCGGCTCATTTGTTTGTAAAAGGAGAACTTGTATGAAATCTTGTATGTCTTTTATGCCTCGCGCGCTTATGCAGCGTGCGTTGACAGCTACTTTATTCGTAGTGTCTGTGGGTGCCTCTGCGCAGTCGATTGTGGTGGCATCAACCACGTCTACCGAGCAATCGGGCTTGTTTACATATCTGTTGCCTGAGTTCAAGAAAGCCAGCGGCATTGACGTGAAGGTGGTGGCGCTGGGCACCGGTCAGGCCATTGACATGGGGCGCCGGGGCGATGCTGATGTGCTGTTTGTGCACGACAAAGTGGCGGAAGAAAAGGTGGTGGCCGAGGGCTTTGCCGTCAAGCGCATGGAGGTGATGTACAACGATTTTGTGCTGATTGGCCCCAAAGCTGACCCGCTTAAAACCAAAGGCAGTGACATTGTGGAGGCTTTGAAGAAAGTCGCCACCGGCAATGGCGAATTTATCTCGCGCGGCGACAAGAGTGGTACCCACGCAGCTGAGTTGCGCTTCTGGAAGATGGCAGATCTGGCCGACAAAACGGGCAGCGGCTACAAGTCTTGCGGTTGTGGCATGGGCCCGGCGCTGAACATGGCGGCCAGCACGGGCGCTTATGTGCTGGCTGATCGGGGCACTTGGCTCAACTTTAAAAATCGGGCTGATCTGGTTGTGCTGGTTGAAGGTGACAAACGACTCTTTAACCAATATGGTGTGATGCTGGTGAACCCCGCCAAGCACCCCCATGTGAAGGTGGCTGATGGCCAGAAATTTGTTGACTGGATCACCTCCAGTGCAGGCCAGAGTGTCATTGCCGGCTACAAAATTGGCGGTGAGCAGCTGTTTTTCCCGAACGCTGCGAAATGATTTTTTGAGAAGCTGAAATTTCTGTCTTTTGACAGCGTTGAGGCTATCAATTGTGGAGCTGCTAGCGCATATGGGTAAAGCGCTGCAGCCCTATTTCTCTTAATCAGTCAGTTCTGCCAGTTCGCTTGCTGTAAACACTCGTGAGCGCGTATGAAACGCTTTGCCTTCGGGCCCTTCCAGTGAAAAGGTGCCGCCGGTGCCTTCGATCACGTCGATGATGAGCTGGGTGTGTTTCCAGTACTGGTATTGCGCTTTGCCAATATAGAACGGGCAGCCACCCACATCGCCCAGGTACACATCGCCCGCACCCATGGTGATCTCACCGGGCAGAAAGCAGTTGGCAGCGCTGTTGTCGCAGCAGCCGCCAGACTGATGAAACATCAGTTCAGGGCCGTATTTGGTTTTGAGCAGTGCGACCAGTTCCAGCGCAGCTGGCGTAGCGATGACTTTATCTACCATGGGGCTCCCCAAAAAATACAACACAAGTGGGTGATCAGTTGCCAATAGTCATGAAAATTCTGGCAATGTCTAGCCGCGTGTGTTGGGTTTTTGACGGAGCGTGGACTTGGGGTTTTGCCAAATCAAGGAGGAGGCTTGGGGCTTCGCTCCAAGCCGGGGGACATTCGCGTAGTCAAATGCCCAACGCGCGCTGCGAGTTAAAGCAAAACCAGTCAGCCGATCAGAAGAAACCCAGCTTGCTTTCGCTGTAGCTGACCAGCAGGTTTTTGGTTTGCTGGTAGTGATCCAACATCACTTTGTGCGTTTCGCGGCCAATGCCTGATTCTTTGTAGCCTCCGAAGGCCGCGTGCGCCGGGTAGGCGTGGTAGCAGTTAGTCCAGACACGGCCAGCCTTGATGGCGCGACCCATGCGGTAGGCCACATTGCCGTTGCGGCTCCAGACACCGGCACCCAGGCCATACAGCGTGTCATTGGCAATGGCCAGCGCTTCGGCTTCGTCCTTGAAGGTGGTCACAGCCAGCACTGGGCCAAAAATTTCTTCCTGGAAGATGCGCATCTTGTTGTGACCCTTAAACAGAGTTGGCTGCACGTAGTAGCCGCCTGCCAAGTCACCATCCATTTGCGCTTGGGCACCGCCAATCAACACTTCTGCGCCTTCTTGCTTGCCTAAATCGAGGTAAGACAAGATTTTGGTTAACTGCTCTTTGGAAGCTTGGGCACCGATCATGGTGTTGCTGTCGAGCGGGTTGCCTTGGACGATGGCAGCTACGCGTTTCAAGACACGTTCCATGAAGGCGTCGTAAATGCTCTCTTGAATCAGCGCACGGCTCGGGCAGGTGCAAACCTCGCCCTGGTTAAAGGCAAACAGCACCAAGCCTTCGATCGCTTTGTCCAGAAAACCGTCGTCTTTGTCCATGATATCGGCAAAGAACACGTTGGGAGACTTGCCACCGAGTTCCAGCGTGGCTGGAATCAGGTTGTTGGCCGCAGCCTGAGCAATCACGCGGCCGGTGGTGGTGGAGCCGGTGAAGGCGATTTTGGCAATGCGCTTGCTGGTGGCCAAAGGCATACCGGCTTCGCGACCATAGCCATTGACGATGTTGAGCACACCGGGTGGCAGCAGGTCGGCAATCAGCTCAGCCAGAATCAAAATGCTGATGGGGGTCGATTCGGCTGGTTTCAACACCACGCAGTTGCCAGCGCCCAGGGCAGGGGCAAGCTTCCAGGCAGCCATCAGAATCGGGAAGTTCCACGGAATGATCTGTCCCACCACGCCCAGCGGCTCTTGAATGTGGTACGCCACGGTGTTTTCGTCAATGTTGCTCAGGGCGCCTTCTTGGGCACGCACACAACCAGCAAAGTAGCGGAAATGGTCCACCGTGAGCGGAATGTCAGCAGCCATGGTTTCGCGGATCGGTTTGCCGTTGTCCACGGTTTCGGCATAGGCCAGCAGTTCCAGGTTGGCTTCGATGCGGTCAGCAATTTTGAGCAGCACATTGGCGCGACTGGCGGCATCGGTTTTGCCCCAGGCGTCTGCTGCGGCGTGGGCTGCGTCAAGTGCCAGATCGATGTCTTCAGCGGTCGAACGGGCGGCCTGGGTGTAGACCTTGCCTGTGGTTGGGGTGATCACATCAAAGTATTGGCCTTTGATTGGGGCAACAAACTTGCCGCCGATGAAGTTGTTGTATTGAGCCTTGAAAGCAATTTTTGCGTCGGCCTGGCCGGGTGCTGCGTAAATCATCGTGTGTCCTCTTTATGAGCTTGTTTAAAAAAAATCCCTTGCGGGCAGGGTCATCACTCAAGTTACGTGCCAGTCATGATAAGGCTTTGTAAGTTATTGATTAATAACAATAAGTTGGATTTGTTTGCGATATTTTGTTCGAATACGATGTTGCAAGTTGTGGCAACTGTCACGTAATGTGACAGTCGGGACAAAGGCTATCTATGCATGGCATTTCATATCGCCAGGAATAAGACCACTCGCTACCATGCGAGAAGTTGAAAACGCAAGAACAGACAGCAGTCTGTCAAGGAGACGACGTGCCGACACCATCCCCCACACTCAGTTTGCGCCAGGCGCGACTGCATCTGCTTGAACATGGCGACTGCCCTACGCAGGGGCTGGATGACCGTGTGGCTCGTTCCTGGCGGCGCAGTTTGGCGGCCGGTTTGTTGCCGGCCGGGCGTTTGCTGGAAACCGAGCACGCCAGTGCGGGTGAGCTAAGCCGCACCATGGCTTGCAACCACGATTTGTTGGCACATTCGCGGCCGGTGATGGAAGTGCTTTTTGAGCAGGTGCGGCACACCCAGGGAATGGTTATTTTGGCTGACAAGCGCGGTACGCTGATGTTTACCCTGGGGCATGCCGATTTTTTGAGCCGGGCTGATCGCGTGGCTTTGTCGTGCGGCGCTTCCTGGCATGAGCAGCATCGGGGCACCAATGCGATTGGCACAGCACTGATGGAGTCGTCTGGCATTGAAATTCACGGTGCCGAACATTTTTTTGAACGCAATGAATTTTTGACCTGCTCTGCAGTACCGATTCGCTCAGCGGTCGGTGAGCTCATGGGTGTGCTGGATATTTCCGGCGACCACCGAAGTCGCCAACCGCACACCATGGGGTTGGTCAGCATGGCATCGCGCCTGATTGAAAACCGCTTGGTTGCCGCCAGTTCCCGCCACCCTATCCGCCTGCATTTGCATCCCCATTTAGAGGGCATTGGCACGGTGGCTGAGGGTATTTTGGCGTTGTCAGAAGATGGGTGGATTGTGGGTGCCAACAGCGCCGGGCTCGCTTTGCTGCAGTTGACGCATGCCAACTTGCATAGCGTGCAGATGAATAGCTTGTTTGATGTTTCTCTGGACGAATTGCTGGGCCGACAGCACCGACGCCCTGGCCAGACAGCGCAAGTGCATTTGCAAAACGGTACCAGCTTGTTTGTGCAGGTGCAGCGCGAGATGGGCACCCTTGCGAGTCACAGTGCTGCACCTGCATCCATTGCCAGACCGGTGGTTCGTGTTCAGTCGGAAAACGCCGCCGATGCATTGGGCGCTTTGGACACTGGCGATGTGCGTTGGCGCGCTGCTGCCGACAAGGCACGCCGGGTGTTGGATAAGCCGATCCCCTTGTTGATTCAGGGTGAGTCTGGCGTCGGCAAAGAACTTTTTGCCCGCGCTGCACACGACAGTGGCCCACGGCGACACAAGCCTTTTGTTGCGATCAATTGCGCGTCGGTGCCAGAATCCTTGATTGAGGCCGAACTGTTCGGCTACGCCCCAGGCGCATTTACTGGGGCGCGGCGCGAAGGAAGTCCCGGTCGCTTGCGCGAGGCGCATGGCGGCACGCTGTTTTTGGACGAAATTGGTGATATGCCACTGGGTTTGCAAGCGCGTTTGTTGCGGGTTTTGCAAGAACGGCAGGTCGCTCCACTTGGTGGTGGCCCGGTCGTGTCGGTTGACTTTGCCCTGATGAGCGCCAGCCACCGCAAATTGCGAGACGAGGCAGCAGCAGGGCGCTTTCGCAATGATTTGTATTACCGCATCAATGGGTTGACCGTCTTGCTGCCGCCTTTGCGCGAGCGCAACGATTTTGCGGTTTTGACGCAGCGACTGCTGCTCGATCTGAATCCGGGGTGTTCAGTCGCAGTGGCAGCGGATCTGTTGCAACGCCTGAGTCAGTTTTCCTGGCCTGGCAATTTGCGCCAATACGCGAATGCCTTGCGCACGGCGAGTGCGATGCTGGACAGCACCGAGACTTGTATTAACTGGCAACATTTGCCAGATGATTTGTTGGAAGATTTGTCAGACTCTCAGGCAATTCAGCCAGCGTTTGCTGCCAGAGCTTCGGATGTAGGCACACCACCCGAGCCATCACACAACCTGCAGCAACTTTCGCGCAACACCATCAATCAGGCTTTGCAAAGCTGTTCTGGCAATATGTCGCAGGCAGCCAAGCGCTTGGGAATCAGTCGGCAAACGCTGTACCGCAAGCTGAATGTCGACTAGATTACTCTATATTTGATAGCTGCTAGCGCTTGCTGCTTAAGCGCTAGCAGCCATTTTCTTATAAATTATCCGTGAAGCTGCGCAGCTTGTCGGAGCGGCTGGGATGCTTGAGTTTGCGCAGTGCCTTGGCTTCAATCTGGCGGATGCGCTCACGCGTCACATCAAACTGTTTGCCGACTTCTTCGAGCGTGTGGTCATTCGTCATTTCGATACCAAAACGCATGCGCAGCACCTTGGCTTCGCGCGGGGTCAGGCTGTCGAGGATGTCTTTCACCACATCACGCAGGCCGGCTTGCATGGCGGCTTCCATCGGCGCGGTGTTGGCACCGTCTTCGATGAAGTCACCCAGGTGGCTGTCGTCATCGTCACCAATCGGCGTTTCCATAGAAATCGGCTCTTTGGCGATTTTCATGATCTTGCGGATTTTGTCCTCGGGGATTTCCATGCGCTCGGCCAGCACCGATGCATCGGGCTCGTAGCCAAACTCCTGCAAATGCTGACGACTGATACGGTTCATCTTGTTGATGGTTTCGATCATGTGCACCGGAATCCGGATGGTGCGCGCCTGGTCGGCAATGCTGCG
>CAIYYA010000027.1 GCA_903930255.1 uncultured beta proteobacterium | reverse complement strand
TGTATAGCCCGGAAGTGGTTCCCCCAACTGACCAGCTAAGGCCGGAGTCGTCACAACAGAAGCCGAAGCCGTTTTTGTGTCAGTGGGGGAAATGCTGGAAAGATAGCTATTGATCGAATCAGTAAAGAGCTTGTATTCGGCTTCGAGGACTGATTGACTTGGTATTGACTGTTTCATGGTGACGACTCCAAAAATGCGTTACAGGATGCAACGCAGCGAAGGATAACACCGTTACTGACAGTAATGCAAAAAAAGATTACAGTCTGTCAACAAATAAAGGACGAATATGCAAACAACAATGCAATTACTAGACAAGGCCTTAGCAATAAAGCCATCAGCTTATGCATGGTGCAACGACTTAGGATTGTCTAAAAGCACACTTGCAGTAGCAAAGCACAGAGGCAGGTTAGCCCCCGCGGTTGCTGGAGGTTTAGCTATGAAATTGGGAGAGGATGTTCAAGAATGGATAGCAATAGCAGCACTAGAGGCAGAGCCTGATAGTGTGCTTTTGCAGCAGTTGAAGAACTGCCAAATTAGTTGGCGGAAGCGGTGAGATTCGAACTCACGGATGTCGTAAAACACCGCCGGTTTTCAAGACCGGTGCAATCGACCACTCTGCCACGCTTCCGAGGCGCGAATTCTAACCTGCTATTGCAGTGCTATTCAGACGTCGGAAACAGAGAATCAGATTGCAGCTTCATCCGGGATGAGGCGCTTACCAAAGCTGATTACTTCATCTTGCAAATAGCCTGTGTGTCGATAAAACGCCAAGGCTTGCTTGTTGGATGCTCGAATCTGTAGGCTGACTTTGGGGCAACCGGCCTCGAGCAATAACGCTTCTACTCGTTGCAGCAATGCAGACGCGTGACCTTGGTTGCGTTGAGCTGGCTCAACCGCCAGGTAGTTGATCCATCCACGATGACCTTCGTAGCCGGCCATGACGGTTGCGACGATTAGATCGCCAACCGAACCAACCAAGAACAATTCGCGTTGAACGCGCAGTTTTCTCGCAATGTCCTTGTGCGGATCGTTCCATGCGCGTGTTAGCTCGCACGCGTGCCAAAGCGCGACGACCTGTGCTTCATCTGAGTCTTGGTAAGGACGGATATGCATGGGAGCGATTGATTAGTTGGTGCAGACGGAGGCATGATTATCGTCTTGGGTACGACCCCTGATTAGGAGCCCACGGCACATACAACGCACGGCGGATTCAACTGCATTTTTGCGTCAACACACAACCCGAAAAACATGCATGGTGCGTTGTGTTTTGCGCGGAACATAGCATGAAAAATGCCACCCTTAATGCAGAATCAACCTAAAAACCGCAGTTGACCCGGTCAAAAATGGTTGAAACCCAATATCCATGCGGGTTTCCAATGGTTTTCGGTGACTGCGGACCAGTTCCAAAATAGGTGAGTCTGAGGTAACAGGAAACTCGACGTGAGACAACCACTTACGCGACTATTCTGACTTCAACTGCGGTTTTTAGGATCAAGCTTTTACGTCCTGGTGAAAGCACTTACGTCCAGATAGTGTCGAACTAGTGTGGCCACCCGCTTGCGAATTGATTGAGTCGCTGCTAGATTGAGTTTGGTGGCTTCCACCAAACTCAGGGTACGTTTACCCAAATGCCATTGCCTGGTACAAGCGTGCCAACCGGAGTGTTTGGCAGCTGGGTGAAATCCAGATAATCCTTACTAGTTAGGTAGTTGGTCAGGGTGCCGTTTTGGTACAGCAACGGGGACCAAAAATACCAGCGGGACGAACTGGCATCCCAAGACCACATACTGGTCAAATTGACGGGCACCGTGTACGGATCAGGCGTTGGGCTCAGTGCGTTATTGAAACCAAGTGGAGTCAGAAAATCACCGGGACCGATCAGACTCCAGCCTTTGGGCAACGCATGCGTGCCGCTGCCGGGCCTGAAACTGGTGGACTGAACCGTTGTGCCGACGGGCAATTTGTCGATGAAGGCTGACTTCACGTTGACCCAATAGCCCTCACCACTGCCGATGTTGCTGAGGAATTCATAGCCTTTGCTAGCGGCGTAAGCCTTGCCGCCATCGGACTGTAATGCGGTGTAAAACGCCCAGCCCGGATAGGTCATGCTTGGGTTTTCCCCGCTGCTGACCCACTTCCAAACCGATTGCACATTGCTCGGGTCGCCATAGCGGCTGGCCACGTCAATAGTGGTTTCCGTTCCGTTACCAACCAAGTTCCAACCAGCAACCAAATTCGAACTACCGTTGTCCGCATGTTGCTGGGTTTGGTTGGTCTGAGTAAGCACTAAGGTCATGGCATTTACGGTTTCCTGCAGCAGACCGATAGACTGGGTGTACCAGTCGGATGCTGCAAACGGTAAGTTGACGTAAATGCCGGCTGCCATGCCAACAATTGTGTATTGATAGTTCAATCGCAAGGACTGGAAATTACCCTTGGGGACACTTAGTCTTTCTGGACCGGTCAGGTTGCTGCTGCCCGAGTAGGAAAGTATGTAGCTTCCCAAGCCACCACCTACTGTGGTGTGAGCGCTGCCAGAAAAGCTTTGCGGCGCATTCAGTTTGACTGAGGAAGGTAGCAACGCAATAGGAGGGTTGAAATAGGTAGTCGTCGAAAAACTGCCCTGGTTTTGGATGAAGACACCCTGTGGTGCATATTGCCCGTGGATGCGCAGACCGTTGGTGTCGTTGGTGTAATAAACAATGCTGCCGTCGCTGTGAGCAAGCGGGTAAGCGGGATTGCCGTTGATCTGAACCGGGTTTCCGACGGTCACCGTGGTAGTGAATGCACCGTTGCTGGCATCGTTGAATTGCCAGAAATTTCCAGCGACAAGGGGAAGGTAATTCGCAAAGGCGACAGGCGGTAGTTCCGCAAAGTTGGCCGTCAGATCGCTGCTTTGATTCAATGTGATCTGGCAACTGCCGACCCCGCTGCAGGCGCCACTCCAGCCGACAAAGCGGTAGCCGCTGACCGGCGTGGCGGTCAAACTCACCTTGGTGCCTTGGGCATAGCTTTGAAAACACTCGGCGTTGCAGCCCCAGCCAGAAGAGTCAGCAATCAGCCCGCTGCCAGCGACATGAAAGTTAAGCGTGTGTGCCGGGGTAAAGCTGGCGGTTACCTCCCGGGCAGCAGACAGGGTGAGCACACAATTGGCGAGCCCTGAGCAGTCGCCGCTCCAACCCGCGAAGGCGTAGCCACTTTGTGCGCTGGGAACAAGAGTGACTTGGGTGTTCGGAGCATAAGTATTGCAGTCCTGACCACAATTGATGCCAGGTGGAATGGCTTGGACGTTGCCATTTCCCACGTTATGCAAAGTCAGGGTGACACTGGAAAAATTGGCTGTCACTTTATGGGAGGACGTGACGGTCAGCAGGCAGTCACCAATGCCGGAACAGTCACCGCTCCAACCAGAAAAGGCATGGCCCGAATCTGGTGTGGCCGTCAAATTGAGCAGGGTGGGCGTGCCAAAATATTGAGTGCAGTCACTATTGCAAGCAATGCCAATCGGAGCAAAGTTGACAGATCCACCGCCTGCGTTAGTGAGGGTGAGGGATGGCTCATTGGTTTTCAGTAGATTGAAACTCCCGGTGGCGTTTGGACCGAGTACTGGAGTGGGGGTGTCTGGATTGACCTGATTGCCAGTGCCGAGCTGACCGTACCAACTGGAGCCCCAAGCGAATACGTCGCCCCCGATTTTCGCTGCCAGGCTGTGAAAACGTCCGGCGCTGATCACGCCATAACCTGAGCCGATTTGCAAGGGCGTGCTCCGGCTTGTTTTGCTGCCATCGCCTAGCGCACCTTCGGCATTGTTTCCCCAACTCCACAGGCGTCCGTCTGATTGAAGTGCCAGCGTAAAGCCGTTGGCGCAGGAGACCGAACTGAAATTGCCCTGAATGGCTTGAGGTTGGTTGGCACTATTGAGGCTGCTGTTACCGAGTTCTCCACTGCTATTGGCCCCCCATAGCCACAGGGTGCCGTCGGAGTTCAAGGCCGCACTATGAAAGGTGCCCGCTGCAATGGCGCTGTAGCTTCCAAGCAATTGCTGTGGCTGCGAGTGATTTAAGTTGTCGCCCGTACCCAGCTGCCCCTGATCATTCAAACCCCAGGCCCACAGACTGCCATCAGATTTGAGTGCCAAGACATGAAAACCTCCGGCTGCGATGGCCTTGAAATCCGTGCCAATCAGGACAGGTGTGTTCTTGTTGCTATTGCTTTGATCGCCCAACTGGCCGTAGCCGTTGTCCCCCCAAGTCCACAGGCTGCCGTCGGTTTTAAGCGCTACGGTGAACGCCGTTCCCGCTGCGACCGCCTTGTAGCCACTTCCAACTTGTTGCGGTGTATTAACAAAGTATTGGTGGCTGCCGACACCCAGTTGACCGGAGGCGTTGTTTCCCCAGGTCCAAAGGCTGCCGTCGCTGCGGATTGCAGCGCTGTGGTTATTGCCAGCTGCAGCATTGATGTAGCCGATTCCCAGGCGAACCGGACTGCTACGATTAAGTTCCGAACCATCGCCCAGTTGACCCGAGCCATTCATTCCCCACCCCCACAGGCTGCCATCCGTTTTGATGGCCAGATTGTGGGCAAGACCGGCGAAGAGTTGAGGCGAAGCATCTGCTGTAGCCAGCACAGGAAAAGCAAGGCTCACGGTGAGCCAGAATATTCGTGTGAATTGGTAAAACGAAGGTAATGCACGCAGCATACGAGTGACCTAGCAAAATATTTGGCTGAAGATTTTAGGCGCTCCCAACAGTCCGTCTGAAACTTTTCAAGGCCAATTGCCCTCTTGGACACCTTGTCAATGGCCAATCGCAGCAGCCCTTGCTGAGCTGCAATCAAAATGAAACTCTCCCGCGCACGGGTGACACACCGGTGTAGATCAACTCTCTGCTCAAAGCATTTGCACCCCCTTTGGGTAGAAACAAAGCAGTGTGCAATAACTCTGAACCTTGGCTCTTGTGCATGTTACAGATTCTCAAAGCACGTATAACCATCACAAATAAGTGCCCCAGATCAAGATGCACTTGGACTATAGTGCCAACAAAAGACGCAAATCTCCCCAAAGAATGTTTACTTCGTACACCCGCTCCGACCTTTTCAAGATGGCAGGGCTAGTCATCACGTATGGGCTATTGGCGCAACTCGTCGCCAAAGTATTTGGAAGCAACTCTGTCATTGGTTTCATGTTGTTTGCCAGCGGCATTGCGCTCGCTGTGCTGGCGCTGGAAGGTTTTCGGCTTTTACCCGCCATGTTCGTTGGCGTTCTCCTGGGCTTTGCTTCCGTTGGTGAACCCTTCAGCCTGGCGCTGATTTCCGCCGTGCGCCACGTTGCTACCCTTTTTGTGAGTGTGTGGCTGTTAAAGCGCTCGACGGACCTGGACCCGGATTTGAAGTCGCTGGGCGACACCATTCGCATCTTCGCGCTGGCAATTGTTTTTGGCCTTGTTGTGGCGCTGGCCATCGAACTCATAACGATGGCCTCTCCCACTTTGGTACTGGGAAAAGACACATTTTTTCAGCGCTGGAGTGGGCATACCCTCGTTACCATCGTCGTCACCCCGCTGGTGCTGATTTGGCGCAAGCTTCCCAAAGACTGGGCGAAGCCTGAGCACGCGCTGGAGGTCATCCTGATTCTGAGTGTCACCTTTCTGGTGGGCCAGGTTGTCTTTCTGGACTGGTTGCACGACTCTCTGGGCCAAATTGCCCGCGGCTATTGGCTCTACCTCTTCATCACCTGGACGGCTGTGCGCCTGGGGTCGCACGGCACCGTTCTTGTGCTGGCCAT
>CAIYYA010000026.1 GCA_903930255.1 uncultured beta proteobacterium | reverse complement strand
AAATTTCGCTTTTGCGGTCAGCCAGTTCCTTGAATTTAGCAAAAGCCAAGTTCACATCGGCTTCGCTGTCCATTTGAATACCCAGTTCCTGCAAGCGTTGTTTAAAAGCGTTGCGACCGCTTAACTTGCCCAAAACCATCTTGTTCGCGGACCAACCCACGTCTTCTGCTCGCATGATTTCATAGGTATTGCGCGCTTTCATGATTCCGTCCTGGTGAATGCCCGAGGCGTGAGCAAAAGCATTGGCACCCACCACTGCCTTATTGGGCTGAACCACAAAACCCGTGGTCTGACTCACCATCCGGCTAGCTGCCAAAATTTGCGTGGTGTCAACTCCCACTTCAAGACCAAAGTAATCACGACGGGTTTTTACAGCCATGACAACCTCTTCCAAGCTGCAATTTCCAGCACGCTCGCCCAGACCATTGATCGTGCACTCGACCTGACGTGCCCCACCGAGCTTGACCCCAGCCAACGAATTGGCAACTGCCATGCCTAAATCGTTGTGGCAATGAACCGACCAAATGGCCTTGTCAGCATTCGGCACTCGCTCGCGCAAGCGTTTAATGAAATTGCCATACAGCTCGGGAATGGCGTATCCCACGGTGTCAGGAACATTGATGGTGGTGGCACCCTCTTTGATGACAGCTTCAATCACACGGCATAAAAAGTCTTCATCGCTTCGGTAAGCATCTTCTGCACTGAACTCAATATCAGCCACACGATTTCTGGCAAAACGAACCGACTGAATGGCTTGCTCAAGCACCTGCTCAGGCGTCATTCGCAGCTTTTTCTCCATGTGCAACGCGGAGGTTGCAATGAAAGTATGAATACGTCCACGATTGGCATTTTGCAAAGCATCGGCAGCCAACGTAATATCTCGGTCATTAGCGCGAGAAAGTGAGCAAACTGTTGAGTCCTTGATGGTGTTGGCGATCGCTTTGATGGCTTCAAAATCACCATTCGAACTGGCAGCAAAACCGGCCTCGATCACGTCCACCTTAAGTCGCTCAAGTTGCCGTGCAATGCGCAACTTTTCATCACGCGTCATCGACGCGCCGGGAGACTGTTCACCATCACGCAAAGTGGTATCGAAAATGATCAATTGATCTGCCATGTTTATTCTCCTGTCAACTTTGTTAAAACTACAAAAATAAAAAAGCCCGCTGCAAAGGCATACGGGCTTGATGGGAGTTACTGCAAATACGCGCTAACTGCTCCGCCCGTAGGTGGCACGTGTTAGTTGTAGTGCTAGTTTTTGCATAAACTCAATGTAACACAATTTTTATGTCACTGATGCAAGCCACGTTCATCAGGCTCGTCTGTGGAGGTACTGATCACACTGGTTGGAATGCCTTTGAACTTGCGCCAGAAATAAATCGCGTAGCCGCTCAAGCCATACAGCACGAATATGCTGAACATAACGATGGGGGGGTGAATATTGATCACGGCAATGCCGATGGCAATCAACACGATAAAAATGAAGGGCACACTGCGCTTCATTTGTATGTCTTTAAAGCTATAAAAAGGCACATTCGTCACCATGGTTAATCCAGCGTACAAAGCGACAATAAACATGTACCAGGCGAGTTGCTCCCCGGCAACACCCATATCCGTCATGACCCAAATAAAACCAGCGACCAAGGCGGCGGCAGCCGGAGACGGCAAACCCTGAAAATAACGCTTATCAACCACACCTGTATTGACGTTAAAGCGGGCCAAGCGCAACGCGGCACAGGCGCAATACACAAAAGCGGCAATCCAGCCCCAGCGCCCGAGATCCTTGAGCGCCCACACATAGGCGATCAAACCCGGAGCAGCCCCAAACGACACCATGTCTGAGAGTGAATCCATTTGCTCACCAAAGGCACTTTGTGTATTGGTCATGCGCGCAACCCTGCCGTCCAGACTGTCTAGCACCATAGCGCAAAAAATGCCGACGGCTGCCAAATCAAAACGCGCATTGATGGCCATGACAATGGCGTAAAACCCACCAAACAAGGCCGCCAAAGTAAACAAATTAGGCAATATGTAAATGCCTTTACGCCGCTTTTTCAACACCACAGCATCCGTTGTGGTTAAACCTTTAGGTGTGTTTACATCATTCATGTGGTTGCCTAGCCTCTGAAATCGCACCCAATGGTGACGACAAAGCTTGGATTATGACCGCCACAGCAAATGCCGAACATTAAAAAAGCCGACACACCCAGAAGGCATGCCGGCTCTCAACTCCTCGGGATTTATATTTAGTGGAACTGCTCTTCTTCTGTCGAACCAGTTAATGCCGTCACACTGGACTTGCCGCCCTGAATCACGGTCGTCACATCATCAAAGTAACCCGTGCCAACTTCTTGTTGGTGTGACACAAAGCTGTAGCCACGGTCACGTGCAGCGAATTCTGGCTCTTGCACTTTTTCGACGTAAGCGGTCATGCCGCGTGACATGTAGTCTTGCGCCAGATCGAACATGTGGAACCACATGTTGTGGATGCCGGCCAGCGTGATGAACTGGTATTTGTAACCCATGGCACCCAGCTCTTTTTGGAACTTGGCAATGGTCGCATCATCGAGATTCTTCTTCCAGTTGAACGACGGGCTGCAGTTATAGGCCAACATCTTGCCGGGGTGCTTGGCGTGCACGGCATCGGCAAACTTCTTGGCAAAGTCCAGATCCGGCGTGCCGGTTTCACACCAAACCAAATCGGCATAGTCGGCGTAGGCAACCGCGCGGCTGATAGCTTGGTCGAGGCCCTTGCGGGTCTTGTAAAAACCTTCAGCAGTGCGTTCACCCGTCAAAAATTCTTTGTCGTTGGCATCGTAATCGCTGGTCAACAGATCGGCGGCTTCGGCATCTGTGCGGGCAATCACCAGCGTGGGCACGCCATAAACGTCGGCAGCCATGCGCGCAGCGATGAGCTTTTGGCAGGCTTCGGTGGTAGGAACCAGCACCTTGCCACCCATGTGACCACATTT
>CAIYYA010000025.1 GCA_903930255.1 uncultured beta proteobacterium | reverse complement strand
ATACGCCGCTCGCAGCGCTGAGGATGGTGATTACTCGGGCGTCATTAACTCAGGGCGCTGGAAGTCTGCCATCAACCTGGCCACAGGCGGTATCCAAAATCACAACGGTAGCAAAATCGTGATGCCTTATGGCTTGGGCTACGACCAGTTTCAAAATATCCTTAAATCACAGACCGAGCAAATCGTCAAGGATGGCGGCGTTTTCAATACCAATGCCGGTGAAATGATGCGCTTGCCGTTGGAGAACATCAGTGACGGTCGTTATATGTTCAGACGCGGTGCGGGCTACCTGGTGAACAGGGATGGCCGTCCGGTGGTTGTTAACTTGGGCGGGGGTAAATAATGTTTGATTTTTTCCCCAGTGAACAGGAAGCTGCAATCCTGAATGCAAGCCGCAAGCCGTCAGCGACACCAGATGCGGGGGTTTGGGACGGCTTCGCGAGTGGTGTGGGTCAGTACGCCATGCGCAGTTTGGCGGAGGCTGGACGCGCTGTTTCCATGGCTGGCGCAGTGGTTCCCATGCTGGCGGACAGGCTAACCAGTAGCGACAACTTCAGAGGCGTATCGCTAACAGACCAGTATTTCCAAAATCATGACGAGGTTTTCAACAACGCTGTGGACGCTTGGACACCCCGACCGGGTGAGGTCGGTACCGCTGGTCAGGTGGTAGGTCAGCTTGCTGGTGGTGTAATGCAGGCCATCATTTCACCCGCGCTGCTGGTTGGCACTGCCCAGATGTCAAGCGCTGAAGACCTGGTGCGCAACGGTGTGGACGCCACAACCGCCAACTCCGTGGGCGGCATTCAAGGCGCCAGCATGGCCGTGGGTCTGAAACTGCCATTTTTGGGGCAATCGCTGGCAACCCGTGTACTGTCCGGGTCTGGTGGCAACCTGGTGCAGGGCGCAGCTACTGCGCTGGCATCATCCGAATTGCTGAAGGGACAAGGCTTCGCTAGCGAGGCCGAACGATTCAACCCCTGGGATCTACGCGCTCGCACACTCGACGTCATGCTGGGCGCTGCCTTCGGTGGTTTGGCACACCTGGAGACCAAAGGTGTGCCCAAGGATGCGCCCAAATTGACCCCCACCGACGAGGCCGCGCTGCTGGTTGCCAATCAGGCACGGCACCTGGAGGACTCGACGCCGCATGGACGACCGGCTACTGATGCCGACGTAACCATGCACGCGGATGCCATGCGCCAAGCCCTCGACCAGGTACTCCGCGGCGAAACGGTGACAGTGGACGGCCTGACCAAAGATATGCGGATGTTGGCCGATGATGCGCAGCTTCAGCAACACACAGAGTTCTCTGATGAACTGCAACGTATCGCCGCGATTGACGCGCCCGTCGAGTCGCCAATTTTCACCATAAACATTGACAAGCCCATGATGGCTGACATTCTCGCCGCCGATCACGATCCCGCATCGCTCAAGGCTCGCCAGTTCGTCCAGGAGCAGCCCGAACTCACCATTCCCACCGGTCGGGTAACCGATGATGGTTCACCTATCAATCTGAAAGCCTCTGACGCCATCGCGCAAGCCGATGCTGAAGTCGCTCACATCCAGTCAACCGCGGCCAACCTATTCAAAACAGCGGCACATTGTCTTTTGGGAGTCCTTTAATGGCTGATTCTTCCCGCTGCCTCGCAGCACTCAACAAAGCAGCTGGCCGCGAGCTCACCCCCGATGAGGCGCTGGACGTGTTTGACCGCATCCAGCACACCGCGCGTGAAATCGCAGCTGGGCGCCTCAAGCCCGAAGGCACGGCCAACCTGTCCAGCCCCGAAGGGCTCATGCAAAAGGCTGCGGAAGTTGCAGCCCAACAGATGATTCACGACGCGATACGCCAGCAGCGCAACACCCATTTGCGCATTGCCATCATGGGTGAGCGCAGAGCCGAGATTGAGGCCATGACCACCGGGGGCATCCGCAACGTGGACGCCGTGCGCCGCTTGTTGGCCAACGATGCCGACGGCCAAGCTGATCGGTTCTCGCTGGAAGCCCGCGCCATGGGTGTATCCAACTTATTGAAATCAAAAATACAAGACACCTGGGCGGCCTTGGGCAATGACTTCCTGGGCTTCGTCCAGCGAAACGACAAGATCGCGGATCTGATCACCGAGATGAAGGGCAAGGACAGCGGCAACCCGGCAGCTAAAAAAGGCGCCGAACTGTGGCTCAAGACGGCGGATGAGGCCCGCCAGTGGTTCAACGAAAAGGGTGGCGAAGTTGGTCACCTGGATGACTGGGGGTTCCCACAACACCACGCGCAGGAATTGGTCGCTAAGGCGGGAATGGATGCTTGGGTCGCCGACGTGTACCCCGCACTGAACCTGAAAAAATACGTTGACTTAGCGGGTACGCCCATGACGGAGGTGCAAATAAAGGACTTGCTCGAGAGTGCTTGGTGGTCGATAGCAACCAACGGCGCGAACAAGATCGAAGCGGGCAAGGCCCGCGGCCACGGTGCCCGCGCCAACCGGCACGCCAAAGAGCGCCAAATCCACTTTCAGGATGCCGAGGCGACGATGGGCTATTGGGCAAAATATGGGGACAAGACTTTCCCTGACATTCTTGTGGGCCACTTGGAACAGATGGCCAAGGACATCGCCTTCCTGGAACACTTCGGGCCAAACCCGGACGCCACCTTTCGGGTGCTGCGTGACGATGCTGAACGCACCGCCAAGATGGCCGACCCGGTGGGCATCGACAAGATCGACAAGGAGCTGGCCGCCCTGGACAACCTGTATGACTACGCTGCTGGAAAGTCCAAGCCGGTGGCCAATCGTGCGGTAGGTCTAGCCTTCGACGCCGTGCGTAACCTCAACGCCGCAGGCAAGCTGGGTAGCGCCTTCTGGGCATCGTTTTACGGTGACAAGGTGATGCTGGAGGCCATGGGCCGCGTCAACAACCTGCCCATGCTGAAAAGCTGGTTTAACGAGCTGCGCTTACTCAATCCGCTCAACGTGGCCGAGCGCCGCCAACTGCAGCGCCAAACCCTGATGCTGGATTACATGACTTCAGCCATGTACCGTTTCGGCGATGGGCTGGGCCGGTCGTCCTGGACCGGGAAAATGTCCGATGCCGTGATGAAGCTGTCGGGCATGAGCGCCATCAACGAGTGGCGCCGGGGCGCCTTCGGCCTGACCATGATGGATTCAATCGGTCACGAGGTCAGCAGCAAAACGTTTGCCGAAGTCGGCAAGCAGGACATGCACCTGCTCAGCTCCTTTGGCATTACCGAAGCTGACTGGAATATTTGGAAACTGGCCAAGTTGGAGGACTACGGCCACGGCAACAGCACCATGTTGACGCCCGAGTCCATCGGCAAAATTACCGATGCTCAACTCAAGGACTCGGGCATCATCGGACAAGGTGCGGATGCCGACACCGCCGCACAGGTGCGCCGCGAGGCTGTAGTCAAGTATCTGGGCGCGCTGCATTCAGAATCCCACAATGCCATCATCGAGCCCGGGTGGAGCCAGCGCGCCGCCATGGTGGGCGGTTTGCAGCGTGGCAACCTGCGCGACGAGATCACCCGCAGTTTCTGGCAGTTCAAATCCTTTCCCATTGCACAGTTCCAGCGGATTTTGGATATTGGCCTGTCTCGCCCGACCACAGGGGGAAAGGTGCAGTTCATATCCTCAGTCCTGCTGATGCAAACCATGGCTGGCGCGATGATGCTGCAAACTCAATCGGTACTGTCTGGACTGGATCCACGCCCGATGGATGACTGGAAGTTCTGGCTGGCGTCATTCATCAAGGGTGGCAGCCTGGGCATCTACGGTGATTTTCTGTACTCGCAAAGTGCGACCACACGCTACGGTAGCGGACCATTGGAGGCTCTGGCAGGTCCCACGATTGGCGCAGCAGCCACGGCGGTCACAATGCTGGTGAAAGCCGGCAACGCCAAGGCCGAGGGCAAGGACACCCACCTGGCCGCTGGGCTGATCAACATGGGCAAGGGATTCATTCCAGGACAAAATCTTTGGTACACCAAAGCCGCCACCGACCACATCATCTTCCAAAACGCGCAAGAGGCACTGTCACCGGGATACCTGGCCAACATGCGGGCAAATTCGGCTCGTCAGTTCAAGCAAGATTGGTGGTGGGCCCCGGGTGAACTATCCCCCGATCGGGCACCAAATATGGGTAACGCAGTCAGTCGGTGAAGTCATCAAATCCCTGGTGTTAGATCGTTAACAGCTAACATTGTCTTGAATCCAGCAAACAGGAATTCTCATGTTTCAGACACGAACCGTCGCGGTGAACGAATCAGGCCGGCGCATCGGCGAGGATCAAACAGGTGCCAAGTTGACGAACCACGATGTTGACCAGCTCTGGCAGCTACACGAACAGGGTCTAGGTTATAAACGGCTGGCAAGGGTGTTTGAAATAAGCCGAAGCCACGTTCGCAACATCGTCAAGGGTAAGCGCCGGGGGCAAACGATAGCCCGATGGAAAGTAGTTCATTGTGAATAAACCAGACAACCCAAACAAGCCCTATCCCGATAAGGACGAAACGCTGCAAAGCGACCCGTCAAGCCCCAAGTTCGTGGGTAGCT
>CAIYYA010000024.1 GCA_903930255.1 uncultured beta proteobacterium | reverse complement strand
CCTGATGAGCTCAAGCAGGGCATACGCCAACGGATGAAACAGCGCCATGCTGGCCGTTGACACCAACGTGCTGGTGCGCTTGTTGGCTCGTGATGATGAAAAACAGGCCAGGCTTGCCGATGGATTTGTGGCCAAAGGTGCCTGGGTGTCGCACCTGGTGCTGGCTGAAACCGTTTGGGTGTTGGATGCCGTTTATGCGCGCTCGCCCAAGCAACTGATAGCTGCCATTGAATTACTGTTGCAGCATGAGAGTTTGGTGCTCCAGGATGCCGATACGGTCAGCGCAGCACTGGCGCACTTTCGTGCCAAGCCCGCGTTGGGTTTTTCGGATTGTCTAGTCCTTGCCATAGCCAGAAAAGCTGGTCATGTGCCACTGGGTACGTTTGACCGGGCACTGGCCAAGCTTGAAGGTGCGCACTTAATTTCGGGCTAGGGTTTTCGGGCCAACCCACCACTAGCGGCATCACGCAACTGACGATTTGCACGGGTTTTCGTCTGTATCATTGCCACGTCACACAGATCAATTTACCCCGCCAGCAAGGCCGCCTACCTATGCGCTCAAAGTCAGACAAACCCCGCTTCATAACAAGCAATTGGTTAGCCGTGCTGCGGCAAATCGGGCTGCTGCTGTGCTTGGCCTTGCTCACCCAAACCGCCAGCGCTGCAGGCCGCCGTGTTGCCTTGGTGGTGGGCAACAGCAATTACACCGCCATCAGCAACCTGGGCAACAACCCGCGCAACGATGCTGACGACATCACCCGCGCGCTGCAAGGCTTTGGCTTTACGGTGACCACGCTCAAAGATGCCACGCGGCGCGACCTGAATTCGGCGTTGGAAGCCTTTGGCCGTGACGCCAGCGGCAGTGAGGCCGCGCTCTTTTACTTTGCCGGGCACGGCATGCAGATTCGGGGCGACAACTATTTGATGCCAGTCAACGCCACCGCCGAGTCAGAAGCCGCCGTGCGTGACGAAGGCGTGGGCCTGTCGCGCGTGCTCGACGAGCTTGAAGGTAGCGCCGCCATCAAGATCGTATTGATTGATGCCTGCCGCGACAACCCCATTACCGGCAAATTCCGCACGGCACAGCGTGGCCTGGCCCCACCCGCCGCACCACCCAGCGGCACGGTGATCGCCTTTGCCGCCGAGCCCGGAAAAACAGCCGCCAACACCGGTGGCAATGGTCGCAATGGTGTCTTCACCGCGGGCCTGCTGACCGCCTTCAAAGGCCAAGACCTGTCGCTTGACGGTGTGCTGACCGTGGCCAGTGAAGAGGTTGAAGCCAACACCCGGCGCGCCCAAACCCCGTATGTGAACGGCCCCAAGACGGTGCAAAAGAAGTTCCACTTTCGGGTGCAGGTCGACCCTGGCCCGGCGGCCACCGAAGCCCAGTTTTGGGACAGCATCAAGACCAGCGATGACGTGGCAGATTTTGAGGAATACAAACGCCAATACCCGCAGGGCCGGTTTGTCGGCTTGGCCGACAACCGCATCAGACGCGCGCGGGCAGCAGGCTCTGGTGGCTCGGCTGGTGCCGGATCAGGCGCAAGCAGTGATGTCAAACCGCCACCCACCTGCGCCGACTGCCCCGAGATGGTGAGCATTGCACCGGGCAGCTTCACTATGGG
>CAIYYA010000023.1 GCA_903930255.1 uncultured beta proteobacterium | reverse complement strand
GATCACGCCTGTGGTCATGTACTGCCACATCCAGCATGCACAAACATTACCGTATTAATCAAAAAACTGCACGATTCATCACTGTCGGCAAATACTGAACCCAATCTCCAGCGCACTGGCCGGGACTTTGACAGGGCCGTGGCGAACAAATGGAACAATCTTCAGGCTCCTCGCAAATCAATACACAAAAACAGCGCGTTCTTGATCTGGCTTGCCAGAAGGGCATGCTGCGCCCAATCCATCTGCAGCACATCGGCGTTGCGCGGGTTGTATTGACTCGACTCGTGGCCAGCGGACAACTCGAAAAAGTAGGTCGTGGACTGTATCGCTTGGCCGACTCACCAGCTTCAGCAAATGAATCTCTGGCCACTATTGCTGTCAAGGTACCGCAGGCCGTTTTTTGTATGTTGACGGCATTGCAGATCCACGAGCTCACCACCCAACTTCCGCGTCAAATCTGGATTGCCATGCCGCAGGGGAGTCATACCCCACAAATTGACTACCCTCCTATTAAGATGGTTCAAATGACGGGAGATGCATTTTCTGAGGGCGTCGAGGTGATCCAGTCAGTTCAGGATGTATCGATTCGGGTTTACTGTGTTGCCAAAACGGTTGCAGACTGCTTCAAACACAGGAACAAAATTGGCCTCGACGTGGCCATTGAAGCCCTGCGAGATGCGCTGGTGCAGAAAAAAGCTTCAGCTAACGACCTCTGGAGCTTCGCAAAGATATGTCGTGTCGCCAACGTCATGCGGCCTTATCTCGAAACACTTGGACAAGGAATTTGAGTGAATAGCAATCTCGCTGCTTCCATTCGGGCGCGCCTGCTCAATATTGCAAAGGCGCAGAAGACGGATTTCAATCAAGTATTGGTCCGATATGCCCTAGAGCGATTTCTGTACCGACTGAGTCAGTCAGTGCACGCAGAGCGTTTTTTGCTCAAAGGAGCGATGCTGTTTAACCTTTGGTACGACATGCCGCATCGGCCAACACGTGACGCTGATTTGCTGGGTTTTGGACCAAGCGATTTGGAGTCGATAGGCCAAACATTCCGTGACATCGTTGCGGTTGTTGCAGAAGATGGCATCGTTTTCGATCCGGCCAGCGTCCTTGTTGAAGAAATTCGCAAGGCTGCCGGCTATGCAGGTGCACGAGTCATCGTAACAGCCGAACTGGCTCGAGCGCGCTGCAAAACACAAATTGATGTCGGGTTTGGTGATGTTGTGACGCCTGGACCGGTTGATGCGGTATATCCGGTTTTGATTGCAGATGTACCGGCACCCCGGTTGCGCACCTACCCAGTCTATACAGTCGTCGCAGAAAAGTTGCATGCCATTGAAATTTTGGGTATGACTAACAGTCGGTTGAAAAGGTGACTATTGCGAAAAAACTTCGAATAACGCGTGAAATTTACTCACGCAGGGGTGGTCACAGCGCACTATTTCTCGAAAACCGGTTGACTCTGATGGCCGCAATACGCACTAGCAAGCCATTGGCACCAACCCGGGCGAATGCCAGAGCAGCACATGTAAGAGTCCCAGTCCCTGCCACCAGATCGGCAATATAGCGATAATGAGCAAGGGTTTTTATTGATCAGACACACTGACGTATTAAGTTCAGCACTTTCTTTATTTACAGGGTTGAATTTTGACGGTTGAGGAGTTCTTATATGAGTGCGGTAAAAAAATCAGTAGCTTCGCGAATACGTGATGCTTTACGGCGTGATGCCTTTCGCATAGAGCCCTTGGAGCCCAGGGTTCTGCTTTCGGCCGACCCCATTTTTGCACCCATGATGGTGGTGCTGCCGCCTGATCGAAGTGAT
>CAIYYA010000022.1 GCA_903930255.1 uncultured beta proteobacterium | reverse complement strand
TCGTGTCACGGCCAGGCCAGGCAGACGCCATCGTTGAGCACTATTGCAGCGTCAGCATTGGCGTGGTGATGTTTGTCAACCACGAAACCAGCCAGGTCGACATCCTCAAGCGCGCCGATAGCGCGATGTACCAGGCCAAAGATGCGGGTCGCAATACGGTCCGGTTTTGGGATTGACTGAAGTTCAGTTGCCACTCGCCCAAGCGCACCGCACAGCGCTCCAAGCTGGCCTCGCCCAAATTAAAGGAGTTGCCGGTGCACGCACATGCTAAACGGCAGGCAAGGTGTCAAACCTGGCTAATGGCTATTCAAGCTGTGTGCGGCTGGTTCTTGCCAAAACGGCCAACCACTTCGGTCGATCAAGAAAATGGGTTGATCGTGTGTTTTTTGTCATAAATATGTCTGAATTTGTGACTAAATTAGTCGGTAGTTGACTACGCCACCATGAAACATTTATGACCTTCAAGAAATTGCGACAACACATGTGCTTATACAGCCGCAAAACCTTCAGTTGGGGTTTGCGATGAGCGCCCGCTACGCAATTTATTTCGCCCCAGCGCAAGACTCGCCCTGGTGGGCGTTTGGTGCTGGCTGGTTAGGGCGTGATGAGTTTGCCGATACCCCTTTGCAAGCACCCGAATCAAATCACTTTTCGATTGACGAACGGCTCGCCATCACGCTCGAGCCGCGTCGCTACGGGTTTCATGCCACGCTAAAAGCACCATTTCGTTTAGGCAAACAGCACACCCAAGAGCATTTGCTAGAGCGTGTACAGGCGCTGGCTGAACAGCTTGTTCCCTGTATGCTCGGCCCACTTGAGGCGCTGAGTTTAGGAAAATTTGTCGCGCTATTGCCCACCAAAACACCCCCTGATGTCGCCACGTTGGCTCAGGCCTGTGTGCTGGGACTGGATGATTTGCGCGCCGCATTGACAGAAGAAGAGTTGGCACGTCGCCAGATCAGCAAACTCGATGCGCGCGAGCTTGAATTGCTGCACTGCTATGGCTACCCCTATGTGCTCGAAAAATTCCGTTTCCATTTCACGTTGACGGGGCCAGTCGATCAGCCCACCCGGCAACGGGTAATGCAAGCTGTGGCTGCGCAGGTGAGCCAGCTGAACTTAACGGCACCATTGCGTCTGGATCGCCTGTGTGTTTTCAGGCAAGCTGCGCCGGGGGCAGCTTTTAAACGCATCGCCGACGTGGTGTTGGCAGCATGAGCGGGCATTGGGTTTTTGTCTGTGGCCCCTCTGGCGCGGGTAAAGACAGCGTGATCAGTTGGGCCAGAGAGCGCCTGCAAGGCAACCCCAAGCTGGTTTTCGCCAGGCGCATGATCACCCGCGCCCAGCAGACGGGCTCTGACCATGACCCTGTAACGCCCGAGCAGTTTGAACAGTTGGCAGCCACTGGACGACTGGCCTGGCAGTGGCAGGCGCACGGATTTAGCTATGGCATCGATGCCCACTATGCAACAGATGTAGCTGCCGGGAAAACCGTGGTGGTAAATGGCTCACGCGAACACTGCAGCCCCTTGCAGGGCCAACCGCAGATTAGGCTGGTGCAGATCAGCACCGATGCCCAAGAGCTGGCGCGCCGCCTGGCGCAGCGTGGGAGAGATGGCGAACACGCGGTGAGTTTGCGCCTGGCACGCAATGCCGAATTTGTCGAATGGCAGGCAGACCACACCATTTTGAACCAAGCTGAGTTGCCAATTGCTGGGCTTGCGTTGGTTGATTATTTGCTCAATATTGCTACAGTTTAAATAGCTTATCACGCTTGCCACGTATGCGCTAGAGGCATATTTTATGATGTTCAATTGGACTGCCACAGCTTGGCCATATGACTCAAGGGCAGCGCCATGGCGCGCCGGGACAACGCAAAGGGTTCGCTCACCGGGGCGATCACAAACCCCGATTTAAGTTCAAGTGCATCCAGCACCTCGACAAAACCCTTGCCCAGCTTGGGCGAGGCGGAGTGTTTGATCTCGATGGCGCACAGTTGGCCACCGGGCAACTCCAGCAACAGATCAATCTCATTGCCGCTGGCGGTGCGAAAGAAGCTGGGGCGGCTACCCACAGGCGCTTGGGCCAGAATTTGCTCAATCACCCAACCCTCCCACGACGCACCCAGCACAGGGTGACCCAAAAGCGCATCGTGGCTGGGCAGGTTGAGCAGCGTATGCAAGAGTCCGCTGTCGCGCAAATAAACCTTGGGCGATTTGACGAGCCGTTTGCCCAAGTTGGCGCTATAGGGTTGCAGCACCCGCGCCATGAACGTGCTCTCCAGAATATCCAGGTAGTGGCGCACACTGGGTGCACTGACACCGAGTGAACCTGCCAGGGTGGAGGCATTCCAAAGCTGCCCGTGGTAATGCGCCAGCATCAGCCAAAAGCGGCGCAAAGTGGCGGCGCTCACCCGGATGCCTAGCTGAGGAATGTCACGCTCCAGATAACTGCGCACGAAGGCCTCGCGCCAGCGCATCGACTGCGCGTCGCTGCGGGCCAAATAGCTGTCTGGAAAACCGCCCCGGTACCATAAGTCAGCCTCGGGGCCCGGCCCGGGCGACTGCGGACTGACTTCGGCCAGGGTCAAAGGAGTCAACTCCAAATACTCGATGCGCCCTGCCAGCGTCTCGGACGATTGCGCAATCATGGCCGGTGCCGCTGAGCCCAAAATCAAAAACCGCCCCGGCCTGCGCTGCGCATCGACCAACGCACGCAAGACCCCAAACAAGTCAGGCCGCAACTGCACCTCATCCAAAATCACCAAGCGGTCTGCCAGCGGCTCCAGAAACAATTCTGGCTCAGCCAGCTTGGCCAGGTCGGACGGGCGCTCCAGATCGAGCATCACGGCACCTGTTCCAAGTTGCGCCGCCAGCTCACGCGCCATCGATGTTTTGCCGACTTGGCGCGGCCCCACCAAGCCGACTACGGGGAAAGTTTGTAGGCCTTCGAGCAGTTGCGAATAGAGAAATCGTGGAATATTCATGTTTGTATTTTAAAACTATAAATTTCAATTTACAAAGATAATTAAAGAAGATAACCCTCCAACTCTGTCGAGGTGACCGCAGGAACTGAACTTTTTACCGGTTGATTATTTGCTCAAAATTGCTACTATCTTAATAGCTCCTTACGCTTGCCAAGTATGCGCTAGAGGCATATTTTGCAATGATTTTGGAATGTCATACATGTACCCGATACGTCCCACCTCGCTGGCTGACTCAGGGCGGCGTAGCGCTCAGCGTAGTGGCATCAAGGAGGAGCCCGTAGGGCGGGGGACAGCCGCGGAGCTGAGTGCTACGATGCCCTGAGTCCTTACAAACCTGGATACTGAATGAAAAGTTTGCGAATGATGCAGTGCATGTTTGCATCCGACAATCAGTTGGGGACCGAGCAACATCACTTCGTGTAAGTTGGTCTGTCCCACAAGGTTTCAGATGAGCGCTTTTCTGATGCGCGCCGAGATCACGTCGATCAGGGTGACGGTCACAATGACAATGATCATCACGGCGCAGGTTTCAGCGTATTGAAAGCCCCGGATGATCTCCTACAGAATCACGCCAATGCCACCGGCACCCACCATGCCCACCACCGAAGCTGAGCGCACGTTGGACTCAAACCGGTAGAGAGAATAAGAAATCCACAACGGCACCATTGCGTCTGGATCGCCTGTGTGTTTTCAGGCAAGCTGCGCCGGGGGCAGCTTTTAAACGCATCGCCGACGTGGTGTTGGCAGCATGAGTGGGCTCTGGGTGTTTGTCTGTGGCCCCTCTGGTGCGGGTAAGGACAGCGTGATCCGTTGGGCCAGAGAGCGTTTGCAGAGCAACCCCAAGCTGGTGTTTGCCAGGCGCATCATCACTCGCGCCCAACACCCAGGTTCTGATCATGACCCGGTCACGCCTGCGCAGTTTGACTACTTGGTCGCCACAAGTGGTCTGGCCTGGCAATGGCAAGCGCACGGTTTTAGCTATGGCATCCATGCAAAGTATGCCGCTGATGTGGCAGCTGGAAAAGTTGTGGTGGTGAATGGCTCACGCGAACATAGCGGTCCCTTGCAGGGCCAGCCGCATATCCGGGTGGTGCAGATCAGCACCGATGCCGAAAAATTGGCAGACCGCCTGGCGCATCGTGGGCGTGATGGCGAACACGCTGTGCGCTTGCGGCTGGCGCGCAATGCTGATTTTGCCGACTGGCAGGCTGACCACACCATTTTGAACCAAGCTGAGTTGCCAATTGCTGGGCTTGCGTTGGTTGATTATTTGCTCAATATTGCTATTGTTTGAGTAGCTGTTTACGCTTGTCAGATAAGCGCCAGAGGGGTATTTTGCACTGATTCTGGTTTGCATTTGCCGGCACGACCTGAGTCGATGAGTTGCAGTGAGTTCTAACTAGTTCTAACTGGTTCTACTAAAATATTAATAGAACTACTTATAACCGGATAGAACATGAACCCCATCAAGAACCCTTTTTCGCCTGGCGCGGGCTCACCACCACCCGAGCTGGCCGGTCGTGCGCCCGTATTGGAGCAAGCCCGCATCCTGCTCGGGCGCGTTCTGATTGGCAAGCCAGAAAAAAGCCTGCTGCTGACCGGGTTGCGTGGAGTTGGCAAAACCGTGCTGCTCAATGAGGTGCGGCGCATGGCTCAGGAGGTCGGTTACCGCACGGTGCTGGTCGAAGCCCATGAAGACAAGGCACTGGGCCCGTTGATTGCAGCACCGTTGAAGACGGTTTTTTTCGAGTTGGACCGAATGGCTCAGGCAGGAGATCGCGTCAAGCGTGGCTTGCGTGTGTTGCGCAGTTTTCTGGGCGGTTTGAAAGTCAAAGTAGGCGAGCTTGAAATTGGTCTGGATATTGACCCTGAAACCGGTGCTGCTGACAGTGGAGATATTGAAATCGATTTGCCCAATTTGTTCGAGGCACTCGGTGAGGCGGCCAAAGAGAAAAAGAGTGCGGTTGCCATTTTGATTGACGAAATCCAGTACCTGAGTCAAAAAGAGCTGGGAGCCGTCATCATGGCCATGCATCGCATGCAGCAGCGCCAATTGCCGGTGGTGTTGCTGGGTGCTGGATTGCCGGTGTTACCGGGTTTGGCTGGTGAATCAAAGTCCTACGCTGAACGTCTGTTTGCGTTCCCTGATATCGGCGCATTATCAGAGGCCGACTCGAACCAGGCCATCAGCGAACCAGCGCTGGTGGAGGGTGTAAAACTATCTTCTGCAGCCTTGGCTGAAACCTACAGGCGAACCAAAGGCTACCCCTATTTCATCCAGGAATGGGGCTACCAAATGTGGAATCTGGCGGTCAACAGCCCGATCGAATTGGAGGTCGTGAAATCTGCCGCCGAGTCCGTCATTCGTCGGCTCGACCAGAACTTCTTCCGGGTCCGGTTTGACCGGCTGACACCTGGCGAAAAGAATTTCCTGCGTGCCATGGCTCAGTTAGGTTCCGGGGCCATTCGCTCGGGCGACATCGCAAACTGCCTGGGTGTCAAAGTCAACAGCATCGGGCCTGTGCGCTCCAAGCTCATCAAGAAGGGGATGATCTACAGCCCAGCGTATGGCGACATTGCTTTCACGGTACCGCTATTTGATGAATTCATGATTCGTGCTATTCCTGAGTTTGTGCCGAATTGAAGCCGCCAACTCATTATTGCTCCGGCCCGATGAAGTTTGAACCTCTCGCCCTGAACTTGTCGAAGGGTTTCGACAGGCTCAACCCGAACGGAACTTAATACATGTGGGGCGACATCCGAACACCATCGAGAGCAAGGCCAAGATCATGCTTGACCACTTTTTTGACAAAACCGTGCACAAAATTGGCGGCACGGCCAAGGCGATGGTGGTGACCAGTTCGCGCGCCCATGCGGTGCTGTACAAACAAATTTTCGACCGCTTGCTTCGGGAAGACTATGCCAGCCAGACACAGGCGCTGGTGGCGTTCTCGGGCAAGGTTCTGATCAAGGGCACGCCCGACGCCTACACCGAGACGGGCATGAACCCGGGCGATGCCACGAATATCCGCCAGGCTTTCAAAAAACAAAAGTACCGCATTTTGATCGTCGCCAACAAGTTTCAAACCGGGTTTGACCAGCCGCTGCTGCACACCATGTATGTGGATAAGAAGCTGGGTGGCGTTTCGACCGTGCAGACCTTGAGCCGCCTCAACCGCAAAGGGCCACCGGCCAAGCAAGACACCATGGTGCTGGATTTTGTCAACACACAAGAGGCGATTGAGGCAGATTTTCAGAGCTACTACGGCAAGACCACGCTGGATAGGGGCACCGAGCCGCAAAAGCTCTACAACCTCAAATATGAGGTGGAGGTGCTGGGCGTGTTCACACCAGACGATGTCAACCAATTTGCCGAGCTGTTCATCGTTCAAAAAGCACCAGGGCAACAAATCAGCCCACTGCTGACCAAGATTGTTCAAGACAAGTTTGACAAGCTGACCGAGGAAGACCAGGACAAGTTTCGCGATGCGCTGCGCCGCTATGTGGCACAGTATTCTTTCATTAGCCAGATCATCAGCTGGATTGACCCCGAGCTGGAGAAGTTTTACCTGTTCACCAAGCTGCTGCTGAAGTATTTGCCACCCAAAAAGTCTGAACTGCCTGAAGAAATTTTGAACATGGTGGACATGGACAAGTTTCGCCTGGAAGAAAAAGAAAACGGCAGCATTGTGCTTAACCCCGGCGACACCGAACTGGAAAACGCTACCGGCGACGGCCACGGGCCGGGTAGTGGTGAAGACCGGGAAAAGCTTGAAGTGATAGTGCAAGAGCTCAATGAAAAATACCACTTCGACTTTGAAGACCGTGACAAGGTGATGAGCATCGTGATCCCCAAGTTGGCGCAGGATGCGGGGTTGATTGCTGCTTTTCAGGCCAACAATCTGGAGACCCTGCGCAAGCAGAAATTTGCCGACAGCCTGGAGAAAGCGTTTTATTCAAGTGCCGACGACTTTCTTTCGGTGCTGAACCGGATGTCCAGCGAGCCCGACTTCAAGCGTGTGCTGACCGAATTTGCGCTGACCGAGTTCAAGCGTGGGCTGCTGAACACCAACGTCATCCCGTTTCGCCCGCGCATCGTCAAGCCCGCACCGCAGGAACGCTACGTCACTTGTGTGCCCTTGGTGCCGCTCAAACTGGCGGCCGGAGCGTTTGGCGAGCCGCAGCATCTGGATGACGAGGGATTTGAGTGGACTGCCATTGAGACCCGGCACCACCTGCGTCAGGGGATGTTTGTGGCCCAAGTGGTCGGCAAGTCGATGTTGCCCGCCATACCTGACGGGGCTTACTGCCTTTTTGCCGCCCCGGTTGCGGGCTCCCGCCAGGGCAAGACGGTGCTGGTGCAACTGCGCGATGCAGCAGACCCCGAGACTGGCGAGCGCTATACGGTCAAACGCTACGAAAGCAAAAAGGCAAAGGCTGGCGACAGTTGGCAGCACGAAAAAATCACGCTCAAGCCGGTCAACCCAGATTTTCAACCGATCATTCTGACCGATGCGCAAGCCGGGCAGGTGCAGGTGATTGCGGTGTTGATTGAGGTGTTGGGGGCAGTCTGATAAGAATTATTGCTATTTATTATGCAGCTGCTTACGCCCGTCAAATAAGCGTTAGAGGCATAATTTATATCGTATCTCAATCAACCATGAATGGGTGATTGGCTTGCAAAAATAGAATGTCAAAATACGCAGAATACATTCAATACGCATTGATACGCAAGATTTGGAGCTATAACCATGCAAATCATCAGTGCCACGAACCTCGCCAGAAATACCCGCGAGATTCTCGATCAGGTTGCCAATCGAGGTGAGACCGTGAGTATCGAGCGTAACCACACCACCATTGCCCAGATCATGCCACTACAGCGAAACATGACAGCAACGCAGGCACTTGCCGGGCTAGCGTTGCCGATGTTGACGCTGATGCAAGCCAGCGCTTGGTTAAATGACTGCAAAGCTGAATTTGGCGATACGGTGCGTAATCCATGGGCATGATTTTCGATAGCTGTATTTGGGTCGGGCTTGCCGCTGGCCAAGTGGAACGGCAAGCGGTCGTTGATGCCGCAGGCGATGCACCCGTGTTCACTTCTGCGATCTCGCTGGGTGAGCTGGCAACCCTCAAACCCAAAGCGCAGGCGTAGATAAAACGGCCTGTACAGCAAGGTGGACTGCCGGGCATTCGACAAGCTCAGTCCGAACGGATTTCCACTGCGCAAGCCATAGGGGTCAGATCAGTGTTTTTCTGATGCGCGCTGAGATCACGTCGATCAGGGTCACCGTCACAATGACGATGATCATCACGGCGCAGGTTTCAGCGTATTGAAAGCCCCGGATGATCTCCCACAGAATCACGCCAATGCCACCGGCACCCACCATGCCCACCACCGAAGCTGAGCGCACGTTGGACTCAAACCGGTAGAGAGAATAAGAAATCCACAACGGCAACACTTGCGGAATGATGCCGTAAACAATTTCTTCGAGAGCATGGGCTCCGGTGGCGCGGATGCCTTCAACTGGCTGGGCATCAATCGACTCGACCGCCTCAGAAAACAGTTTGGCCAAGATGCCGGTGGTGTGGACAAACAATGCCAACACCCCGGCGAATGGGCCCAGGCCCACCGCCACGATAAACAACATGGCAAACACCATTTCGTTGATGGCGCGCGCAGCATCCATCAGGCGTCGAATCGGTTGATTCACCCACCAGGGTGTGATGTTGGTGGATGACAGCAAGCCCAAGGGCACGGCAAACAGCACGGCCAGGGCGGTGCCCCAGAGCGCAATTTGCACTGTGACGATCATCTCTTGCAGATACAGGCGCCAGTCGGTGAATTTGGGCGGAAAGAAGTCTGCCGCGTAAGTGGCCATGTTGCCGGCATCACGCACCAGGTCAAACGGCCGCATATCAGCCCCCTGCCAGGAGCCTGCCAGCAACGCCAACGCAATACCCCACGCCATCAGCCCCAACAGGCTGCTGCGCTGGGTGCTGATCGGCGCACTCAATTGAGCACCTCAATCAACGGCCGTCGTCGCATTTGAAGTGTCAGCCACATTATTTGACTGAGCCCAAGGCAGCGAGTTGCTTGTCGATGTCAGCCAGCTTGGCTTGTTTGTCGGCCGCCGTCAGCGTGGCATCTGACTCAAATTTGTTGCGCGCTTTGAACAGCTCGAGCTGGCGAATCGGAATCAACTGGTTGTTGGTAGAAGCCTTGAAGCCGGACAGCTTGGAGAGTTTGAACAGGTTGTCTTTTTCTTGCTGATCGAGCTTGCCATAGGTGTAGAAGAAATCAAGCACTTTGGCCTTGGTGGCTGCTGGCAAATCTTTGCGTATCACCAGCGGGTCTAAAGGGATCAGCGGCGAAGTCCAGATCACCCGGATGTCATTGAATTTTTCTGGCAACTTTCCTTTGAGTTTGTCCAGGTTTTCGCTGTTATTAGTAGCCACATCGACTTGTTTGTTGGCAACTGCCAGGGCGTTGGTTTCGTGGTTAGCGGCACGCGTCAACTTGAAGAAGGTCTTGGCATCAATTTTGTTTTGCGCAAAGACGTAATAGCTGGGCACAAGAAAACCCGAGGTTGAATTCGGGTCGCCGTTGCCAAACGACAGGTTTTTGCCTTGGCTAAGCATGTCATCAAGCGACTTGAGCGGGCTGTCTTTGTGCACAATCAGGTGCGAGTAATAGCCTTGCGTGCCGTCGGCGTTGACCATTTGGGCAAACACTTCACCACTGGCGCGATCCACGGCTTCCATCGCCGATTTGTTGCCAAACCAGGCCACATGCACCTTGTTAAAGCGCATGCCTTCAATGATGCCGGCGTAATCCGGTGCAAAAAATGCGTTCACTTTCATGCCGGTCTTTTTGCTCATGCCGTCCAGAATGGGCTGCCAGTCTGATTTCAAATTTTGTGACGATTCGGTCGAAATGATGCCGAAATTGAGTTCTTTCAGTTCTTGGGCAGCAACAGGCACGCTGGCCAGCGCCACGGCAGCGGCTAATCCTGCGAGTACTTTTATTATCATGAAATGTCCTTGAGAGAAGTTGGGGGAAATGGTTTAGAGAGAAAAAAGGCGTTCAGGCAGCCAAAGCCATGGGCTGAGGCCATGCTGGGTGTGCGGCGACACGATGGGGTTTGTCTTGCAAACTGGTGATGTGGTCACCCAGCGACAAAATATCGTCGGCCTCAGCACCATAAAGTTCACGCAGCAGAGCCGGGGTCAGCGCCACCGATGGGCCGTCATAGACCACCCGGCCATGGTGCAGCGCCACGGTACGCGGGCAATACTTCAAAGCCACGTTGACCTGGTGCAGGGACACCACCACGGTGCACTTGTCTTCGCGGTTGACGCGGGCCAGAATGTCCATCACCTTGCGCGACGATTCAGGATCCAGCGAAGCAATCGGCTCATCAGCCAGAATCACTTTAGCCCCCTGCACCATGGCGCGGGCAATGGCCGCACGCTGCTGCTGGCCTCCCGACAAGGTGGAAGCGCGTTGCCTGCTGCACTCCGCAATCCCGACGCGTTGCAGTGCCTCAATGCCACAGGCATGCTCAGCCGCGGTAAACCAGCGCAGCAAACTGCGCCACAAGGGCACCCGATGCAAGGTGCCAGCCAGCACATTGACGATCACCGGCAGCCGGTCAACCAAATTGAATTGCTGAAATACAAAACCCACACCTGCGCGTATTTGGCGAATATCGGCAGCAATTTTGCCGTTTTGCTGGACTGTTTTGCCATGGATTTCAATCATTCCCTGGGCAGCAGCGTCGCCCGCCATAAGACCCGCGATGTGCCGCAGCAGCGTTGATTTGCCCGAGCCTGAAGCACCGATCAAAGCGACCATCTCCCCTGCCTGAATATGCAAGTTCACGTCATGCAGCGCTTTGCGTCCGCCATGAAAGGTTTTGTTGAGCGCGCTGATTTTGATGGCAGTGTCCACGGTAACTCCTGTTGAATACCGCGACATTAACGGCGCAATATGTCAATTTGATGTCGCTCATCTGTCACCCTGTGTCTAGGCAAATGCTCTGTCAGCCCAGCGTTTGACATGAAACATTGATTTTGGACTTGCATTTTTTTGGCAAATCACCGACACTAGCAACATTGAATTTCCGGGTTTTCCCGGACTTTTTTTTGGAACTTGCACTGATGTCACTTTTATCTCGTTTTAAGTTGGTGTTTGCCGGCTTAATTTGTGCGGTGACGCTGGTGTCTGGTTTGGCAATTGCCAAAAATACGGTTGCGGTCGATCTTCAAGCTTCGCTCAGCGTTGCTGATTTACCCAAGCCCGGTGCCCAAATTTACGCACGAATCCACCAAGGTGGGCCATTTAAGAGCGAAAAAGACGGCGTGGTGTTTGCCAACCGGGAGCGTTTGCTACCAGCACACCCAAGAGGCTATTACCGCGAATACACCGTGCCAACTCCCGGTGCCAAAAACCGGGGTATCAGGCGCATTGTTTGTGGTGGAGAGCCCCAGAAACCGGATGTCTGCTATTACAGCGCCGATCACTATGGCAGTTTTATCAGGCTCAAACCCTGATGCAGTGAATTATTTTTGAAAGTGGAGAGAATAAATATGTCAGCCGATCACACCCTCGCTACCCTAACACCACGCGCTGGCGCAGAAACGCTTTTGCGCGGTGTTCGCAGCAATATTGTTCAGTCGATCCGCGCCTTTCGGGTTCAGGATTTGCAAGAAACTGCCCAAGCATTGGGATACCATTTTCTGTATGCCAATCTGGGCAACGCCCAAACCAAGCAAGAAGTGCTCGATCTGATCGGTCAGCAGTTCATGCTCAGCGTGCAAGTTGGCAAAAATTTTGACTCGCTGTATGACAGCATGACCGACCCCGTGCACAAGTCGGGGCCACAGCCTGGCTTCATCGTGGTGCTTGAACACGTTCCGGCCAACACCAAGTTTGACAAGGAAGCACGCGAACAATTGCTCGATATCTTCCGCGACACAGCTGATTACTGGGGCGATCGCAAAATACCTTTTCGCTGCTTTTATTCGTTTTCGGTGGCTCGCACGGCACAACTTCACCTGGGCGACGCAGCTGCACTAAAGGCTGGCACAGAAATCCTCACCGACTCGGGTGAGAAAATGCCCACCGACAAGCTGCTTGACATTTCTCCGCAAGCGCTGCGCATGAGCAGTCCTTTTAACGCGGGCTATTGGACAGCCGCTTAGGGATGCAGCGCTAGACGCTCAGAGCGCAGTGTGGCAAGACCACACAAGCGATGAGCAACGAAGCAATGCGCCCGCCAGTGCCGCCAGAAATGGGATATTTGCATTTTCTGCATCTCTTAAGCCTTTTCAAGGCAAGATTGCCTGCGCCAAAGTCACATACTCGGCCACAGACACTTCTTCGGCACGGCGCTGCAGGTCGAAGCTGCTACTGAAATTTTTAGCCTCTAGCCAGCGTCCCAAGCTGTGGCGCAGCAGTTTGCGGCGCTGACTGAATGCCACTTGCACCAATTCACTGAGCAACGGTAAATTGACGCTGGGCGGCTCATTGCGAGGCAGCATGCGCACCACTGCACTGTCAACCCGTGGAGGTGGGGCAAAGCTTTCAGGGGGAACAAACAGCACACTTTCCATCGCGTAGCGCCATTGCAGCATGACGCTCAAACGGCCGTAAGCCGAGGTGGCCGGGCGCGCCACCATGCGGTCTACCACCTCTTTTTGCAGCATGAAATGCTGGTCTTGCACCACTGCAACATGATTCAGCAAATGAAACAAAATGGGGGTTGAGATGTTGTAGGGCAAATTCCCTACCACTCTTACTTTTATAGCGTTTTGCGCTTTTGCCAGTTGCGTAAAGTCGACTTTTAGCACATCAGATTCAAGCACCGACAAGTGCGCGTGGGCACGCAGTTGTTGCGCTAGGTCGCGATCCAATTCGATCACTGTGAGCGCACCCAGCCGCTCGACCAGAGGCTGCGTGAGCGCAGCCAGACCCGGACCAATTTCAACCATGGCCTGCCCTGCACGGGGATCAATCGCCTCAACAATGGCATCAATGATGCCGCCATCGGTCAAAAAATGTTGGCCAAAGCGCTTGCGCGCGATATGTTGGCGCATCACAAACTGGCCATTACAGCGGCGCCTCACGCATTTCAACAAACGCGCGTCCACGCTGGGTTTGCTCCCAGTTGCGGTAGGCCTCTTCGAGTTTGTTCTCTTGCACGATGGCACGCACCGCTTCACGCTGCTCGGTCAGACTAACCTTGACCTGACGGCGCTCCAACAGTTGTATCAGGTGGACACCAAAGCGCGACAGCAATGGCTCGCTCAGCTCGCCCGCTGCCAAGCTGTTCATCACCGACTCAAATTCGGGCACAAACATGCCGGGGCTGGCCCAGCCCAAATCGCCCCCTTGGGCAGCACTGCCATCCTGTGAGTGTTCTTTAGCCAGCTGGGCAAACTCGGCCTGTCCAGTCTGCACCCGTTTTTTGAAGCCCTCGAGCTTGGCACGGGCATCGACAGCACTCAGTTGCGCCGAAGTTCGCAACAAAATATGCCGTGCATGGCTCTGAATAGTCACCGTGCTGGGCAAGGCCGGGTTGATTGTTTGCAGCACTTTCAAAACATGAAAACCAGCCGGTGAGCGCACCAGTTCGGCCACGTCACCAGCAGCCAGAGCCCGTGTGGCTTCAACAAACAAAGCGGGGTAACGGTCAGCCGTGCGTAAACCCAGCGAGCCCGCGCTGGCGCGGTCAATCACACCTGCAAACTCGCGCAGCAAGACTGCAGCGTCTTCACCGGCGCGCACGCGCAACAAGATTTTTTGTGCCGTGGCTTGCAGCGTAGCCAGCTGTTCGGGACTGGGAGATTCGGGCACGGGGACGACGATTTGCGCCAAATGCAGCTGCAGTTTGCTTAGGTCAGGGCTGCTTTGCTGGGCTTGCATGTACTGGTCAATCTCTTGTTCGGACACCCGCACACGGCCAGCTACTTCGCGCTCTCGCAAGCGTTGCAACAAAATTTGCTCGCGCAACTGGTTATGAAACTGGCTCACGCTCATGCCATCGCCTTGTACACGCTTGCGCAGTTCGGCAAGATCAAACTGGTTTTGTGCCGCAATCGACAATTCAGCCTGCTCAACCGCAGCATCCTCCACACGAATTCCACTGTCGCGTGCCAATTGGAGTTGCAGTTTTTTGTTAATCAGACTCTCTAGCATTTCAGCGACCAGTGTCCGTGTATCGGGCAACGGGCGACGTTGCTGAGCCAGCTGTTGCAGCACACGCTGTGCTTCGCGCTGAACTTCGGTGTTGGTGATAGGCTCAGAATTCACCAGCGCAACCACAAAATCGGCCGATTGTTGTGTGACCGCTTTGCCCGGCAATGCCACGCCAGTCGACAACTGCAAATTTTGTGCAACAGCAGAAAAGTCGGCAAATGCCAGCAAAACGGCAACTGTTAAGAACTTTAAAGGGTGAATCATGGTGCCTTATTCGTAATTACCGAAGCGACTGCCAGTAGCGGCAGGTTCGCGCAAGTTTTGATAATTGGGTATATTGTCTTTCAGCGACTTTAACGGATTCACGCCAAGACGCGAAAAACCGACGAACTCAAGCTGAAACATGATGCGTTGACTCACCGTTGCGGTGCTGGTTTGCAGGCGCTCAAGTGCGATTCGACTCAGCCAGCAGCCCGCATCGTATTCAAAGCCCAACACCGAATTGACCAGCTTGCCATCGAACATGCTGTAGTTCAAACGCCCCACGCTGTACCAACGGCCAGCAACCTGGCCTTCTTGCGCTTGGCTTGCCAGCAGTGGCCACTGCCAGCCAATGTCGAGCTGCTCGCTCAAATCGCGCTGAAATCGATAGGCTGCGCTGACGGTGCGAAAGCTTCCAGGGCTATAACGACCTTGCAGCGTCGAACGCACCGACTGATTGGTCTTGGGCGTAAATTGCACCGTGCCGTCGAAACTCCAGCGTGTGTCCCAATTGATGGAGCCGCCAAAAAGCACATCGCTGATACGGTCTTGCACTGGTAAAGCGCCAGGTAATGTGACATTCTGGTCGGCAAAGCGCAGGCGCTGAGCGACACCAAAGCGCGCTGCTTCAGCCCCAGTGTCCGGGCTCAAGAACCGCGACGTCACACCCAGCGTGAGCAAATTGCTGTCAGAAATGCGGTCATTCCCGACAAATGCGTTTTCGGTGTAGATGGTGGCCAGGTTGAAGTCATTGGCGCCCGAGTCGTAGTTAGGCAACGCTTGTTGCTCACGGTAAGGCGTATTCACATAAAAAGCGCGTGGCTCCAAGGTTTGACGCAATGTTCGACCCAACAAACTGGTTTCACGCTCAAACACCAGGCCACTGTCAATGCTGAGGGTTGGCAGCACACGCGCCGCCTGGGTTTGGCCGTTGCTCAAAGGCGCGTCAAACTGGTAGTTGCTCGCATGCCACTGTATTTTTGGCTTTAAAAACCCAGCCATTTCAGTCACCGGATAAGCCAATTGCAGCAGGCCAAAAGCACGCTCACCATTGGGCTGACCGGTGCGCGTCGCGTCTGACTGAAAGCGTGTGTAATCTGCGCTCAGTGCGTAGTCAAAACCATTGACCTGGCTGTGCACATAACTGGTGCTGAGTTGCGGAAGTCGGTCATAAGGCGGCGTGATCGGTGCTGACACGTCTTGCAGGGTTTGCCACTTGAGCGTGCGAATGCTGCTCGACAGCGCGCCATTGCTCCAGGCCAACTTGGCATCGTTTGCCAGCAAGCGCTGCGTCAGCGAGGCATTGGTGCGGGTGAAATCGCGCCAATAATCGTCGTCACTGACACGGTTCAGACTCAGGCTCAGACTCACGCCCTGGTCTGTCCAGGCACTGGGCACGCTGGCCTGATGGCTCAAACCAAAACCCCAGCGATTGCTGCTTTTCAAAGCGTCCGATGGCAGCCAGTCGAGCCGTGCGCTGCCCACATAGTTGGGCTCAAGATAGCGAAATTCGTTGCCCAGATTGACACCGCGCTTGCTCATCAAGGTGGGCGTGAATGTCGCATCACGGTTCGGCGCAATGTTCCAATAGTAAGGCTGTGCAAATTCATAGCCGTTGGTATTGTCCAACCCCACCGTGGGCGGCAGTAAACCCGATTTGCGCTGATCACCCAGAGGAAAACTTAAATAGGGAATGGGGAGCAGCGGCACACCCTTGAAGCTGAGCAAAGCGCCCTGCGCTATACCTTCATCTTCTGCGTTGTCCATGCTGAGCTTGCTAGCACGCAAAATCCAGTCGGGCAGCCAATTGCTGCCTGGCACGCGCTGACAAGTGGTGAAACTGGCGTTATGAATCACCGAGCGCTGATCGTCCAGAAAATCGACACGATCAGCCTGCCCGTGCGCCTGGTTGCGCAAAAAATGGTAACTGGGCTCGTTGAAAAATCCCTCGAAAGCATCCACCCGCAACTCCAACAACGGACCTTCATAAACGTTGCCAGCGCGGTTTACGCGCACATGACCGCGCGCCTTGGCCACATCGGTTGGCTGGTTGTATTCGAGCCGATCCGCCTTGATGACCAGATCGCCCTTGCGCAGCATGGCTGCGCCCTCAACCACGGTTTCCAAGTCGGTGCGACCGGTGATTTGTGCACCTGTCACAAACAAGGGCAAAGCCGCACGGTCATTCGCCAACAAAATCTCCTGCAAACTTGCGCTGCTTTTCAGGTTCAGCGGCTCAGACTCTTGTGCGCCGACAGTCGAGGCGGCCATGCCCAGCAGCAGCCAAGCAGGCAAGGTCAGATAACACGTCGGGAAAAAATTCATGAAAAGGCGAAAATTGAGGGTTTGTAGAATGGATTATCCATGAGCCCATCTTCGACACACCCAGCCCAGCCGAACCCAGACATTGTTTGGGCCGACAGCCAGCGCGCCGCGCAATTCGAGGGCTGGCTCGTCACGCTTGCAGCGCAGCACGAATTGCAACGCTCAACACTCTGCTTGGCCAGCGCCGATGCCAGTTTCAGGCGCTATTTTCGGATTCAGTCAAGTCAGGGCAGCCGCATCATCATGGATGCGCCGCCCGACAAAGAAAACAGCGCTCCCTTTGTGAAAGTGGCGCAACTGATGCACCAGGCACAGGTGCATGCGCCGGATGTATTGGCCTGGGACGAGGCACAAGGTTTTATGCTGCTCAGTGATCTGGGCACACAAACCATGCTGCAGGTGATGCTGTCCGACGATGCGCAGGCCAACACCGGGCATTACCTGGAGGCAGTCGATGCCCTGCTGGCATGGCAACTTGCATCCAGGCCAGATGTGTTGCCGCCCTACGACGAAGCCTTGCTGCGCCGCGAGCTCGCGTTGTTTCCCGACTGGTACCTCGCGCAGCATCGCGGTATCAGCGTGACGGGCGATCTGCGCAAAACGCTGGATGACACTTTTGCACAAATCATCGCGCAAAACCTGGCTTGGCCGAGCGTTTATGTGCACCGTGATTTCATGCCGCGCAATCTGATGATTTCTAGCCACAAGGGCGCAGCGTGTTTGGGCGTGCTGGACTTTCAAGATGCAGTTTATGGACCCATCACCTACGACATTGCAAGCCTGATGCGTGACGCATTTTTAAGCTGGGACGAAGATTTTTGCCTCGACATCACCATCCGCTACTGGGAAAAAGCACGCAAGGCCGGTTTGCCCGTCGGTGACGACTTTGGCGAGTTTTACCGGGGTGTGGAGTGGATGGGGCTGCAACGTCACCTGAAAGTGGCCGGAATTTTTGCCCGTCTGACACTGCGCGACGGCAAGCCACAATATCTGGCCGACACCCCACGTTTCATCAACTACATTCGCAGCACCTGCGCGCGCTACCGCGAACTCAAGCCCTTGCTTCGTCTGGTCGACAAAGCAGAAGGCATTGTTGAACCCGCGGTCTTTGGCTTTGGCAGGCAATAGTTCTAAAATTCACGCACAGCAGTCAGCACACCTTTTCGCATCATTTGGAGACACCATGCAACTTACTCAAACTCGCACCCGCTATTTGTCTCTACTATCTGGGCTGGCTCTTGCACTGACTAGCCTGAACACGGCTGCCGCTGAAAAATCGGGGCGTGAAGTTGTCGAACAAGTCTGTTCCGCATGCCACGTCAGTGGCAAAGACAACGCACCCAAAATTGGTGATGTCACAGCCTGGACCCAACACTCCAAAAAAGGCTTGGCCAAATTGACCGAAAGCGCCATTGCCGGACTCGGCAAAATGCCCGGACACGGCGGTCAGCCCAGCCTTACCGACCTTGAAGTTAGCCGCGCCATCGCCTTTATGGTCAGCTCAGGTAAGGCGCTTGACCCAAGCAAGCCCTATGCCTCACCCGTTACCATGACCGGCGAACGCCTGGCGCAACAGCATTGCGTTAACTGCCACGATGTCGGTCAAGCCGGCGCTCCCAAGCTGAACCACTTCGAAGATTGGAAACCACGCCTGAGCAAGGGTATCGACGGCTTGGTGAATTCCACCATCAGCGGCCACAAAGCCATGCCAGCGCGCACCGGCATGGCCAATTTGAGTGACACCGATCTGCGCAATGCAGTGACCTATCTGGTGGTGCAAAGCGCCACTTACAAACCTAAATAATGCTATTTTTTATATAGCTATCTACGCATGCTGTGCATGCGCTAGTAGCATATTTATTGTCTTATTTTTGGCCGACAGGGCGCCACCATTTGAGCAACAGGGCGTTGCTCATCACGCTGACCGAACTCATGGCCATGGCGGCACCCGCCAGCATCGGGTTGAGAAAGCCCAGCGCAGCCAAAGGAATACCAACCACGTTGTAAACAAAAGCCCAAAACAGGTTCTGCCTGATTTTGGCAACCGTGCGACTTGAGATGTCAAGCGCCGCCACGATCAGCGCCAAATCACCCCGCATCAACGTGATGCCGCTGGCGTGCATGGCCACATCCGTGCCGCCACCCGCATTGGCCATGGCAATGCCAACATCGGCTGCAGCAAGAGCCGGCGCATCGTTGATGCCATCACCGACCATGATGACCGTGCGGCCCTGGGCTTTCAGCGCGACAACTTTGGCAGCTTTGTCACCCGGCAAAACCTCGCTCATGACTTCGTTGGGTTGCAGACCCACGCGCAGCGCCATAGCCTGCGCAGCGTGGCGGTTGTCGCCTGTCACCATCAAAACCTGCATACCGCGCGCGCGCAGGTCAGCAATTGCCTGCGCAGCACCCGGCTTGGGTTGGTCTGAGAATGCCAACAGCGCCAGTGCCTGCAGACCTTGCCCCGCACGCCCGGCCAACACGGCCAGCGTGGCACCTTGGGCGTGTTGGGTTTGAATCGACGTGGCGAACTCAGCCAAGTCAACACCGAGCTCAGCCATCCAGCGCAAGCTCCCCAACATGTAATCGCGACCCTCCACCACGCCTTGCAAACCTTGGCCAGGCAGCGCTTGCAACTCGGTGACAGGTGCCAGCAGCATGGCCTGTGCAGCTCGCACAACAGCGCGCGCCAGCGGATGCTCGCTGCCACTTTGCAAACTCGCGCTCAAACTCAAGAGTTGCGCTTCGTTTTGACCAGGGGCAGCCTGGAAACTGCTCAAACTCATTTGACCAACTGTCAAAGTGCCGGTTTTATCAAACACCACCGTATTCGCCTGACGTGCCAACTCGAGTGCCTGCGCATCTTTGATCAAAATGCCAAAACGCGCCGCGACGCCGGTTCCGGTCATGATGGCGGCCGGTGTAGCCAAACCCAAAGCGCAGGGGCAAGCAATCACCAGCACAGCCACCGCACGAATCAGCGCAACTTCAAACGTTTGCCCAGTTAGCCACCAGGCCAAGCCAGTCAAAAATGCCAACAGCAAGACCACCGGCACAAACACCGAACTGACTTGATCGACCAGCCGTTGCACCGGAGCCTTGGCGGCCTGAGCGTCTTCAACCAGCCGAATGATGTTGGCCAGCACGGTGTCTGTACCGACGGCGCTCACCTGTAACTGCACCCGACCCGTTCCATTGAGCGTGCCGCCCGTCACCGCAGCGCCAGGCGCTTTGGCCACCGGCAACGGCTCACCAGTCAGCATCGACTCATCGACCTGGGTGTTGCCTTCTAGCACCACGCCATCAACGGCAAAACGCTCACCCGGGCGCACTACCAGCGTGTCACCCACCAGCACTTCAGCGACCGGCACGTCGACCTCGCCTTTTGCCCCGATCAAGTGCGCCACATCAGGGCGCAAACCATGCAGTGCGCGTATTGCCGAAGTGGTTTGGCGTTTCGCACGGGCTTCCAGCCATTTACCCAAAAGCACCAGGGTGATCACCACCGCTGAGCCTTCAAAATAGAGATGGGGCATCGCCTCAGGTGACGCCGTCAACCACAACCAAACTGACAAAGCCCAGCCAGCCGTGGTGCCCAGGGCTACCAGCAAATCCATATTGCCGCTGAGCGATTTCAGCGAATGCCAGCCAGCCTTGTAAAAGCGCGCACCCAAAACAAATTGCACGGGTGTCGCCAAAACAAACTGCAGCCAGGCTGGCAACATCCAGTGCTGGTCTGCTAGTTCACCCAGCATGGGCAACATCAGCGGTAGCGACAGCAGCAAGCCCAGCCCAACCGGGCCAAACCCAACCCAAGGCGATTCATCGGGCTTGTCAATCGCGGCATGCGCTGCCACTGGCTCATAGCCAGCATCGCGCACCGCGCGACGTAGGCGAGCCTCCACCTGGTCGGAGTCCAGCACGCTGATGCGCGCTGACTCGGTAGCCAGGTTCACGCTGACACTTTGCACCTCGGGGAGCTTTTGCAGCGCACGCTCAACCCGACCTACGCACGATGCGCAGCCCATACCGTGGATGCCGATATCGATTTGAATGCAGGTTTGGGTCATAGTCAGTGTTCAATTGGGCTCAAGTATTAGTAAGTATTGTGAACGATCAGACCGATCCAACGGTTGTTCACGCTTGCACATCCAAGCCAATCGAATGCGTCCCGCAACGTCAACCTGGTTTCATAAAACCGTCACATGCCAGCCATATGATGGCGCGACTCACTCATAACAGGAATCATCATGCACCCAACTTCGCGTCGCCAAGTTCTCAAATTCCTCGCCAGCACGCCCATGCTGCCTCTGGGAGCATTGTCGACCAGCGCATTTTTGTCGGGCTGTGCCACCACAAACGTCAGCGCCAACGCAGCGGCAACCCCTTCGGTCGGCTCGGTCACATCGGTTGCATTCACCGGCATGGCCGCACCCACACTCGAGCATCCAGCTGCAATGGCAAAAACCAGTGTGACGTCGAGCATTCAACTGGCCTACAGTGATGGAACAAGTCAATCGCATCCGCTGGTGCACCGCTCATTGTTCAGCACCGGAGATTTGGTGAGTGACGGCCATGGTGGCATGGTGGTGGCCGGTGGATATTTTGATATTGTGAACCGACCCATCATCGACAAATCGATGCCCGGCAAAGAACGCCAGTTTTTCTCGGACTGCCCGGACGGCACCAGTTTGCTGCAATTGCCCAATCCCAAAGTATCTGGCATTCAGGGCAAGGCTGTGTTTTCAGTGGTGCAGTTTGAATATGTCACGCGCGACCTGAACAATGTAGACTTTTATGGCAAGCTGCCTTCACCCATTGCCGTGCTCACACTCGACCAAGACCAGGCCACGGGTCAGCTCAATTTGGTGAAATACCACAACGTCGATACCTCCGTGGTTAACGGCCTGTGGATTACCTGCGCCTCCAGCTTGTCGCCCTGGAACACCCATTTGTCGAGCGAAGAATACGAGCCAGATGCGTTTGCCATCGGCAAGGACGAGCGCTTCAAAGCGTTCAGCCAGAACCTGTTTGGCGATGCCTCGGTTGCCAACCCCTACCACTATGGTCATGTGCCCGAAGTCACCGTGAATCCCGACGGCACAGCCAGCATCGTCAAACACTATTGCATGGGCCGAATTTCGCGCGAACTGGTTGAGATGATGCCTGACCAGCGCACCGCGCTGATGGGCGATGACTACACCAACGGTGGCCTCTTCATGTTTGTCGCCGACAAAGCCGCCCATTTGTCGGCAGGTACTTTGTATGCCGCCAAATGGACACAGACCTCCGGGCAGGGTGCCGGCAGCGCCACGTTGGCATGGGTCAAGCTTGGCCACGCCAGCAGCGCCGAAATCGAGCGCTTGGCCAACACACTCAAGCCCACCGACATCATGGAGGTCAAAACCAACGATCCACAAGACGCCAGTTTCAGAAAAATTTATTATTCGGGCAAACCCAACTGGGTCAAGCTCAAACCAGGAATGGACAAAGCCGCCGCATTTTTGGAGACACATCGCTACGCAGCCCTCAAAGGCGCCAGCCTGGCATTCACCAAAATGGAAGGCCTCTGCGTCAACGTGCGCGACAAGGTGGCTTATGTGGCAATGAGCTACATCCAGTCGTCCATGCTGGACGGCAGCACTGACATCAAGGTGCAAGGTCCGCGCGCCGGAGCGGTGTATGCCATGAATTTGCGCAGCACTCAAAAAGATTTATCGGGCAACGCCATCAACAGCGAATGGGTTGCATTGGACATGACTGCCCCAGCAGCGCTGGTCGGGGTTGACCTGGCAACGCCTGACGGCTTGGGCAATCTGGCACATGCCGACAAAATTGCCAACCCCGACAACGTCAAGTTCTCGGAGAAAATGCGCACCTTGTTTATTGGTGAAGACAGCGGCATGCACGTGAACAACTTTATATGGGCCTACAACGTGGATACCCAGGCGCTTTCACGCATTCAGTCGTGCCCGGCCGGTGCCGAATCGACCGGTTTGCAGATAGTTGATAACCTCAACGGCTGGAGCTACATCATGAGCAATTTTCAGCACCCTGGCGATTGGGACAAAAAGCTGCATGCCAAAGTTCAAGCCACGCTCGACCCGCTGGTGCGCGCCAACTTCAAAGACCGCTATGGCGCAGCGGTTGGCTATTTATCGCTGGAAAAAACAGCGATTCGATTGGGGTAACACATGGATTTGCTGCTCTGGCGTCACGCCCAGGCACATGAAGCGCTGGCTGGCTTTGATGATATGTCACGTCCACTCACACAAAAAGGTGAAGGTCAAGCCGCCCGCGTGGCGACTTGGCTGGATCGCCAGTTGCCCGAGAGCGCTCGCGTGCTGGTCAGTCCCGCCTTGCGAACCGAACAAACCGCGCGCGCGCTAAAACGCAAATTCAAACTGCGCGATGAGTTAGTGCCCGAAAGTTCAGCCGACGACGTGTTGGCGCTTATCAAATGGTTGCCCGAAACCGGCCCGCAGAATGCGCGACCGGTGTTGCTGGTAGGGCATCAGCCTTATCTGGGGCAAATTGCCGCACGTTTACTTGACTTGCCGGAGTCAGCTTGCAACTTTCACAAAGGCGCTTTGTGGTGGCTGCGCGGTGTTTATCACGATGGCCAGGTTCGCACCACGCTTTTGACGGTGATCAGCCCACAGCTCATCTGAGCTCAGATGAGCTCCATCAGCATTAGCTTATATCTTGTATCATGCGTGTGCCTATTGCGTGCACTCGCACAACTCGGCCTCTGCTTTGCGGTTTAATCGCGCGGCTTACCTACTAACCTTGGAGTTTTTATGAAATCAAATGTTGGCGGTCTTGACCGCATTGCACGTATCGCTTTGGGACTGGTTTTGATTGGACTCACCGCAACGGGAACCATTGGTGTATGGGGCTGGTTGGGCGTAGTACCGTTGGCAACAGGAGCCTTGGGTTGGTGCCCACCCTATGCTATTTTTGGTTTCAACACCTGCTCGATGAAAAAATAAACCAGTAATTTTGATAGCTACTCACGCTTACCCAGTAAGCGTTGTAGCCTAATTTATACAGGCAAAACTTGGCCACCCAGTGTCTCTAGCAGATCCGGCAGCAATTTGACCAGCTCGCCCGTCGCAATGGCCACATCGGCATCAAAGCCGTCATCTTTGCCGTTACTGGCCCCGTCAAAAACAACCTCCAAAAACGCCAGTTTTTTCAGCTGAAGACCCTCGGTCAAAACAAACGACACGCGCTCGTCCCAGGTCAGCGCCAGCCGTGTCGGTATCTTGCCGCCCTCGATATGCTGTTTGACCTCGTCGGTGTCGAGTCGATGCCGGGTGTAACGCACCACCGCCTTGGATTCGTCGGCGGCTTTAAGCTCACACTCCCGGTCCACGCTAAAGCCCGCGGGTGCTTCCTGACTGAGCAACCATTCAGCCATTGCGGTGCTGGGTGCAATTTTGGTGTCCACCAGCGTCAGCGCCAAGCCAGGCAGCGCTTGCACCAGCAGGGTCACGACCTCGTCGGCACGCGCCTGACTGGCCGCATCCAGCAACAGATAGCCATCTGCAGGGTTGATCCAAACCCACACCGACGACTGCTTGGTAAAAGCCATCGGTAAAAGTGCCAGGCGCAGGTCATCTTTGATATCGCGCAGTTCTTTTTTGCCTGGCTTGCGCCCGGTTGCTGCTTCAATTTGCGTTACCCGCTCCAGCGCCTTGCGATTCACCACCGAAGCGGGCAAAGCACGCGTTTCAACCATGAGTTTCAGAATCCACTGTCCAGCGACAGATTCCAGCAGTGGCCCATTGGCTTGACCACGGGGCTCAACCCAGCCCACCGATTTCTCCTGACTAGCACCACACTCCACAAAATGTCCAGTTTGTAAGCATTCCTCGATTTGCTCAGCTTGTGCCGTCCAACCCGGCGTGATTTTGTAAATGATGAGATTTTTAAACACGTGCACCCTTTTCCAATTCAATTCAGTTCAACAAAGGGGGCAATCATCCCATCAATTGCGACTGATTTATTAACCCAACTTTACAAAGCTTTGACGAACGTGCATCGGGGCGAAACACGCTCGACGCATACTTCTTTCCACGCCAATGCCACTTTTTGCGCACGGGTCTTAACTCAAAGGAAACTGTCATGAAATCGAATCTGAAAATCTCGCTCGTCGCCGGTCTGCTGCTTGCCGCCGGTTTTGCCTATTCACAAGGCCCCATGGGTGGTGGTCAATGTGACCCCATGATGATGGGGCAGGGCATGCAAGGCCCGGGCATGAGCCACCGCGGCATGGGCAGAATGGACGCAACCAAAATGCAAGCCATGCAAGACAAGCGCCACGCTGCCCTGAAAACGCAACTCAAACTGACAGCCGCGCAAGAGAGTGACTGGACAACTTTCACCGCTGCCAACAAGCCGCATGCCGGTATGCAAGCCAATCGCCCCGACCCAGCCGAAATGGCCAATCTGACAACGCCAGAGCGCATTGAAAAAATGAAAATCTTGCGCGCACAGCACATGGGTGAAATGGCTTCGGCGATGGACAAACACGCCGAAGCGACCAAAGCGTTTTATGCCGTGTTGAGCCCGGAACAGCAAAAAATATTTGACACCCATTCCATGGGCGGTCAAGGTCAACCAAGAGCCAAAGGCGCGCTCAACCAACCCAAGCAGTAACACGGCCCTGTCAAAGTCCCGGCCAGTGCGCTGGAGATTGGGTTCAGTATTTGCCGACAGTGATGAATCGTGCAGTTTTTTGATTAATACGGTAATGTTTGTGCATGCTGGATGTGGCAGTACATGACCACAGGCGTGATC